>JABMQN010000251.1 GCA_013203045.1 Chloroflexota bacterium | reverse complement strand
GGTTACCTTTTAAATGATTTAACAACCTTCCCTTCGGTTACATTTTAGATGATTCAATAGCGATGTGCGAAACTCTTCCTGAAGCTAAGCGCACGAATGAAGATTTGTGAGAAGCAATTTTTCACCCCATAGTGAGTAAATTCATCACTTTATAGCTTGATATCGAGTTTGATGTCTTTCAAGTTTTGTCCAAATTCTTTTATTGAACGCTCGACATGATCCATTCCCTTCTTGAACTCCGATGTATCGAATGAGACACCACAGTGAGGACATTTCACATTTGGTTTTTTAAGTTCAAGAATCATTTTACTAAACTTACCTTCACATTGAGGGCATTGAATATCCAGTTTCTTTTTGTTATCAATTATTCCCACAATAAACTCCTTTCATCTACAATTTATTGGCTACCACTAGACCATAATCATAACAATATGTCAATTAAAAGAATACAGGTAGTGGATCAATTAGAATAGAGGTATTGACAACGAGAATAGAGTGGATGATAATGGGCACGGCAACCCAGACTATCCTCTAGTCAGGAGTAGACCGTCTATGGCGATCTACGTGTACCTTTTTACCGTCAACCTTGCGGGTGTGCGGTTTGACAGGGACAATCTTCTTCCCGCCGCCTTTGGTTTTAGCCATTAGCATACCTCCTTTCCGGGCTTATTACCCGCCACTTATCAGGCATTTACCTGTGAAGATGGTATTTGCGGGGGGGGGTTGCCGTGCCGTGGGGTTATTTTAGAACCATATCATATGATTGTCAACAATATAGATATCCCGCTAATCCACCAATCAATACATCTACCTACCTACCAAACTAACTGACTAACTATTTTATATACTACAATAAATACTTCTGTGATAACTTGACAAACTATATAGTTTTCTGATACTATAAGTTTGGATAGTTTCAGGAGGTGAATAATGAGCAAACCAGATTTACGAGAATGGAAAGACGATCTTGAGAAACTTATTAGGGAAAAAGGAAACTCGAAGGATGATCTAATCGAGATTATTCACTCCTGTGAAAAAATCTTTGAAAGCATTATTCCAGCCAATAACTTTATTAATGAACAGCGAGCGTTTGTATTTCGAATCCAAGATGAATATAAAAAACTATACCAAATTCGTTTCGGTGAAGAAGCACCAGAACTACCTCAAGAGAATAGAGATGAGTCAATTGTAGTATTAGGGACACCAGATTTGAGGAAACAATCTGTGCGGGAAATAGCTATTTCCATCACACAACCCGGTGAAGTAGTTTTCGACAAAGATATATTGGAAGCTCTAAAGAACCAAGGAAGGCAGTTAGATACAAGAAATCCTACAGCAACAATATCGACAATTCTTAATGGATTCAAATCAGATTTTACGAAGGTGGATGAAGGTATGGGTGCGTTTAGAAGACTGACTATAGCTGAAAGTGAAGATAATAGAATAAGAGGTATAGGTATGTGAAATGAAAAAGGCGTCAGGGACCGGTCGTTATCCTGACGCCTTTTCGGTGGCCTTGTAGCTCAAAAGGATAGAGCCTCGGTTTCACTCACCGTGCGGTTGCGGGTTCAAGTCCCGTCAAGGCCACCAACTCATTAAGAACGCTCCCGAAGTCCGGGAAGACAAGTCGAGAGCGTTAGGAAAGAGAACTGTGACGAACCCTTTACCCATATATATTATACCTGAAAAACAGGCAGAAAAGCAATCTGACGAAGCCCTTTGGGAAGAAGTCAGGCGCATATTTGCTGGCTTCGAAACATCGGCCTTCACTAACGAGCTTGAATCTGTTTTTAGCAACCTTCAGGACGAAGAACTTCTTCACGCCCTCGAAACAACAAGGCATACTGGTAGACCTGGATATCCAATAAGAGTCATGTGGCATAGCCTGGTCACCAGTTATATACTTGATATCCCAACGATTCAAGGACTCATACGACGATTGAAAGAGAACCCGCTTATAGCTATTCGTTGTGGCATTTATTCGAATGCAGAAATTCCAAGTAGATTTGCCTATTATAGGTTCATAAAAAAGCTCATTGGATTTGAGGATGTAATTGAAAAGTGTATGGCTAAGACAGTGGCAAAATTGAAAGAAAAGTTGCCAGACCTGGGTGAAACAATAGCCATAGATAGTGCTGATGTCCCTAGTTATGTTAGTAAATGGACAAAAACACTATCTGATCCTGATGCGAAGTGGGGAGTAAAAACAAAAGGGGAAGGTAATGGCAAATATTGGTGGGCTGGTTACAAATTACATCTCATGGGAGATGCTAAATATGAGATTCCCCTTATGTCCATAGTAACCCCTGCCAATGAAAGTGATACTCGTTTATTGATTCCTCTATTGAAGAAAGCTGCTGAAAAATTGGGAGATGATTTTCAGCCTAAATACACATTGGCTGATAGAGGATATGATTCAAAAGAGAATAACAGGTATATCGCTGAAGATATGAAATCAATACCCATAATCCTAATGGTGAATAGGACTAAAGGTAATCCATCTTTTGAACATGGTACAGATTTCAATGGGCAACCCCATTGTGGTTGGGGAATCCCAATGATCTTCTGGGGATATGATAAGAAACAGAAACGATTAAAATATCGATGTCCTCAAGCTTGCGGTAAAGATGGGTGCACTTGGATTGATAAATGCTCAGAGTCATCATATGGCTTGGTAGTGAAGATACCTCTTAAAGAGGATTATAGAAGGTATATTCAGATTCCTCGCCATACGAAGAAATGGAAGAAGCTATATAACAAACGTGTATCAGTCGAGCGAATATTCTCAAGGTTGAAGAAAGACGGAGATGGGAAACTGGTTAATCATCGGATCAGAGGACTGGATAAAATGACGCTGAATTCACTGTTAAGTGTTTGGGTTATGCAAGTGAGTTCACTGGGGAAACGCAGGACTAAATAGAGGTACATTTATTTGATGTCAATTTGGACGGTTACTACGGGGTCTTTCAGTTGGCCGTCCAATATTAAAGACGTTGAGTTTTAACTCATTTACGATATGATAAATAATCCACCACCCAGGCTCTTGGCAAATATTCAATACTATCGGAGGCATATCAAAGTAGAACTTTGTCTTGTTATCAACATAAGGATTGTCGCAGATGCCCTCTATTATCTTTAGTATTTTTTTTCTTTCTTTCTGGGTAGCTTGTTCTGCCAAAAACTTAATAGCAGCTCTGCGAAGAATGCATTTATAGGCCATAAAGTAGCTTGACCTCTTCCAGGGACTTATCCCCTCGTTTTGGTCCGACTCCCATTCCTTCTCTAACTCCATTCATGAATTCAGTATCAGCACGAACGGATTGTATGAGTTCTTGATATTTAGACAAACGACTCATTTTCAAAACTTCGTATTGACTCGCTTCTTTAAAGGGGGTAGTCTTCTTTGAAACTGATACAATTTCCGATAAATTCTTATTCTTGTTTTGATTCACGATGTCGCTAAGAACTTGCCTTTCCATGGAACTGAGCTTAGTCTTGCTAATATCGGTACTTTTGGTTCCTTTGGTATATCGAAAATTTTCACCACCATACATACTGGTACCAACCTGCATACATATAAAGTCATCATTAACGAGGTTATCAGCTTCTTTTACAATGGCGTTACTAATTGCATTGGGACCATGATTGTCCCACATATACTTAAGACCAGTGATTGTCTCGCCAAAATGTTCATAGTGCATGTTATCCGCAAGATAAACCAGTTTTACAAGTCTAGTACGATGAATTATCCTGCCTTCATCCTCTAAGATTGCCAAAATTGCTGCTTTGATTTTATCCATTTGTTTTCCCCCTTTTATTTGCTAAGAGTTTCCTCCTTCTGTTGTTTTTGAGTATTCTGAGTATATCCCTCAAGAACATCAATAATCAACTGTTTTAGGCTGCTTTCTTTCTCAAGAGCTATCAGTTTCAATTTTTTATGTAGCCCATTAGGAATTGTAAGACGCAACTCACCCAATTTACGCACCTCACTCACATCATTCACTTGATGAGACAGTATCACAAGTGACATGCGCTGTCAATATCTACAAGTTGTCCAGTTAGGTCTTAGATATTCCTATTGATATTCCTATTCTGTGTATGGCATTCTAATTAATAAATCAATATTAAATCAACACAGTAAGCATGTAAAAGTTATGGGGTAAATCCCCATTTTGCAATATTGGGAGTTTCGCACATCGCTATGATTCAATTCGACAGATAGACAAAATTCCGAATATATGATATAGTCAATGCCTGATAACCCTTTAGGGGAGTCGTACTTCTTCAAACTTCTGGGTTCTTCGTTCCCAATGCTTTAAGGTAGTAAGGTCATTCAATGCGCATATTCCTCGATACAGCTAATACCGAAGAGATACGCCAGGCAGCTAAACTTGGCGTGATTAGTGGAGTTACTACCAATCCATCGTTGGTAGCCAAGGAAAATTCAACTGACCTTAAAAGTGTAATTCAAGAGATTGTGTCTATTGTGGATGGACCTATCTCCACTGAAGTATTGAGCCCGGATGCAAAAGGAATGTCCCTTTTTGCTGCGGATTGGGAAAAGATTCCCCATGGTTAAAATATAACCGTCTCCATCTCACACGATCTGGCGATTGCATGGCATTTACAGTACGGTGGTGCGAGATTGTTTAATCAAGTCAATACCAAATTCCTTCGGGTGATTCTCTATAAAACAAGAGGTATATTATGAATTATGCTGAACTACAAAACAAAACACGCGATGAACTAGCGGAACTGGCCAAAGACATTGGCATCACTGGACTTTCTTCATTGAGGAAAGAAGATCTCGTGCTCCGATTACTTCAAGGATACACAGAACAGCAGGGGCATACCTTCAGAGGGGGTGCTCTCGAGATTATGAATGAGGGGCACGGGTTCTTGCGTCAGGACAATCTGCGGTCGCGGGCAGAAGATATATACATTTCTCAATCACAGATACGGCGTTTCATGTTGCGCAATGGTGATCTGGTTAGTGGCCAGGTGAGACCGCCAAAAAACGGCGAAAGATATGCTGGTTTGCTCAGGGTGGAGGCGGTAAACGGTATTGATCCTGACGCAGCGAAAGGGAGACCTCATTTTGAACATTTGACCCCAATTTTCCCCCAGCAACTTATAAATCTGGAAACCGAACCAAAAAAGCTTGCCGCCAGGCTGGTTAACCTGATTGCCCCTATTGGACGCGGGCAGAGAGGTCTGATTGTATCACCCCCGAAAGCAGGAAAAACATTTCTGCTCAAGCATATCGCAAAAGGTGCATTGGCCAATTACGAAGATATTCATCTCATTGTATGTCTCATTGGCGAGAGGCCTGAAGAAGTTACTGATTGGAAGAAGTCGGTGAACGCTGAAGTGGCCAGCTCTACATTCGATGATCCGGTTGAAGAACACTGTCGAGTAGCAGAAGTAGCTCTCGAACGGGCAAAACGATTAGTGGAACTAGGTCAAGATGTGATGATCCTTCTTGACTCCCTCACACGGCTAACCCGAGCTTACAACCTGGCCATGCCATCAAGTGGGCGTACGCTCACCGGTGGTGTTGATACTGCGGCATTATATCCGCCCAAGCGATTCTTCGGTGCGGCCCGTAATGCGGAAGAAAAGGGAAGCTTGACTATTATCGCGACTTGCCTGATTGATACAGGAAGCCGTATGGATGATGTGATTTACGAGGAGTTCAAAGGCACTGGTAATATGGAGTTGCATTTGGATCGCAAGCTAGCTGAACGTCGGATATTCCCGGCGATAGATATAATAAGAAGCAGCACAAGACATGAAGAACTACTGCTTGATGAGACCACGTTGAAGCAGGTTTGGTTGTTGCGCCGCATGACTGCTATGGTGGCGTCGAGTGGATCCGATACTTCGGAAGCCAGCGAACGGATCATAGATCGGCTATCCAAAACCAAGTCAAATGCCGAATTTCTAACCGGTCTTGCCAGAGAGATGTAGATATCTACGATTGTTACAGATCCCCCGGTTTCCCCCGTGTATTTCACGCATTTGTGATTGCTTACCCCATGCTCGTCACATATCTTCGCTTGAAACCGTACAGTAGCCAATGTTAAGATATTCTACGTATCTGAAAAGATCGGTGGTGGAGGTAGACACAATCTGATGGAACCTAAGCTTGACTGTGAATGGAATGATGACCATGTAATGCCCGAGGTGATAAATCCGGAAGTAGAATTCTTATTTAGAAGAATGATCGAGGTTACCTATAAAAAGGTCAACCCGAAACCAGGAGAAAAGATACTGGATATCGGATGCGGCCGGGCCACTGATGGAGTGGAGTTAGCTAAAAAAGGTGCGTCAGTTACAGGTCTTGAGCCTTCATATGTGATGATAGCAAATGCCAGAGAATACATCACCGAAAATGGTGTGGACATGAGTGTAGTCCATGGTGTGGGCGAGCATCTCCCCTTCAAGCCTCAAACTTTCGATAAGGTTATGTGCAAAGGGTCACTTGATCACTTTCTTGATCCGTCCATCTCAATTAAGCAAATGGGTATGGCTCTCAAACCCGGAGGGGAAGTGATAATAGCCATAGCCAATTTTGAAAGCCTTGGTTTTAAACTGGGGAAGAAAGTATTTGCCTTAAAGAAAAGGTTCAGTTCTGAGGAAATGAGTGATGCAGGGATGCCGTGGCAAATCCCCATCGACCATACCTACAGATTCCATTATTCAAACTTAAAGAGTATGACCAATGATCATCTAGAGATAAAACAAGCTACCGGAGTATCACTTCTCTTTGGTGTTCCCTGGTGGGGTCAAATCCTTGCCAAGTGTCCCCGTTTTATCTCAAACGCTATTTTGAGTACACTCGATGGAGTAGCTCGGTATATTCCTTCAATCAGCGATGTGATCGTTTTGAGATGCAAACTTAAGAAGGGAGCAGTTGTTACCGGATAGGGGGCTATTTCTTTACCACTAGTAACGATCGGATCTCGTAAACTCCTTCGATCTCTACCATTTCGCTTATTTCATCTTTGTGTTTCTCAATGATTTTCTTTGCGGCTCGGGTAACTTCTGGCCAATCATCGTATTCGAAATCATGAAAACCCAGTACTCCTCCTGAAACAAGGTGAGGCCAGATCACGTAAAAATCGTTGTTCACATACGATTCCTCGTGACAACCATCAACAAATCCAAAGACGAATTTCTGTTTCTCGTCAAAACTGACTTTCTTCGAGTCTTCCCTGACTGTGATGACGTTATCATATTGTCGGGTTGCTTCCTGGTAGACTTCCCACATTGAGTGGCCTTCAAGAAACGCTTCGTAGACATCACAAGCAGACATCCCGCTCACGCTCATCGTCTGGTCGAGGCTGGGTTCGAAGATGTCAACGACATGCACAGTTTTGCCATGCTTTCCGGCAAATTCTGCCAGTTTTACCGTGCCTCCACCCATGAAAGCGCCAATCTCGATGATGTCCCCTTCCAATGCATAAAGGGACCGTTCTTCCATGAAGTTGACGAGGTTCCCGTATCCCACGAAGTCAGGTGGGGAGTTTTGAGGTTTCAAGGTGTTGAGTGGCCTCCATCGAAGCTATTTGTCAAACTTGCCCCATAGTACAGAGGCCAACTTATTCGTGCCATTTAGTTGAGCGGACGCGGCTATTACCACCGCGGCTGATACCCAGGTGATCTTCTCCTGAGGCCAGATAGTTTCTTCAGGTATCTTTATGCCGCTCCAGAAGCTACCGGGTTCGTCTTGAAGCCGAAGAGCCCATTCCCATAATTGATCAGCTTTTTCACGTTCACCGACCCGGATCAGAGCCATAACTAATTCGCAGGTTTCAGCAACTGTCACCCACCATGGTTCTTCGACCACACACTTGCATCCCCGATTCTCAATAACAAACTTGTCCCAATGATCCAGCAGATGTCCTTTCCCTCTGTTTCCATTGACTACCCCGGTAAGTACCGGGTAAAACCAGCTCACCGCATAATCGAGGGTGCTGAATCCACAATTATCAAACAGCTCAGGATGGTATCTTAGCGCTTCGGCTAGTTTTTCACTAGCTTCTTCCCATTTGGGTTTCTCTATGCCCAGTTCATTTGCGATCTTCACCCCGCTCCTGAGACTCAGCCAGATACAACTTGATGCAGCTGTCAGAGCTTCGTCCCAGACTGCACCCTTTTCATCACATCCCCAGTAAATCTGCCCAGTTGGCTGCTGTAAACTGATGGCAAAATCCAGAGCCTTTTCAACCATGGGCCACATGAGTTCCAGGAATCCCTTATCTGCGGTAGCTAAATAATGACACCAAACACCGACTGCAACGTATGAGCTGTAGTTGGTATCCTTAGCCATCTGGTTAGGTTTACTATTCTCATAGCTATACCAGAAGCTGCCATCAGTATTTTGAATATCACGCAACCACATGAAGGCTTTTTCAGCCTCTTTGTGCCGTCCACACAGATCCAGTGCAATCGCACATTCTGTATGATCCCAGGGATCTGTTAATCCATCATCAAACCAGGGGATATCTCCATTAGGACGTTGATGTCGAGCGATAAAATCACCCGACTGATCAATTAGTTCTTGAATGTCAACGGATGCTATCATTGTTTTAAAACCTGATCCTTACGAGCATAGAAAACGACGCTCTTGCCAAAAACGTTATTCAGTGAATCATCGAGCATCTTCACAGCTTTAGTATTGGTTTGAAGATCCCATACCAGGAATTTGTGGTAGAGAGAAGGAAGCAAAGCCTTATCATTGTTAGATCCGAAAAGGCAACGGGAAATCCAGTAGAACGAATGGAGAGCATGTTTGCGGCGAACAGCAAATATATCCAGATTATTCTGGCTCAGTTTGGAGCGAAGTTCGTTGGCTTTGTAAATTCTAATATGCCCACCAGGGGTGTTTTGATACGTCTTTGATAGCTTCCAACAGATGGATTCCGGAAGATATGAGGGAACGCTGATGGCAAGAGTACCATCATCTTTGAGAACCCGCACAATTTCTTTGATTCCCTGGCTATCATCGGGGACATGCTCCAGTACTTCCGAACAAATGATCTTATCAAAAGTGCCGTCTCTAAATGGGAGCCTTAAAATACTTCCCTCTGTTAGAAGCCAGTCACCCTTAGATTCTCCATGCTCATCAAGGTTCCCCAGAACAAAGCGGCCCTTAGCTAGACTGGTGTGATCAAGGTCCAAGCCACAGGCTATGCAGTTTTTCACTTTGCATGCTTGCCAGGTGTGTCTGCCTTCACCGCAACCGATATCCAGTATGCGCTCACCATCTTTGAGGCCCAACAAATCATAATCGATGGTAAGCATTCACATCAACTCCCTGTAAACTGCCACGGTCTGTTCAGCCGCAGTCCTCCAGTTAAAATGAGATTCAACTCTTTTTCTTCCAGCTGCGCCCATTGTTTTACGGGCATCCTTATCGTGCATAAGCTGTTTGATAGCCGCGGCCAAAGCCTCAGCATCGGCCGGAGGTACGGAGATTCCCACCTTACTATCTAGTCCCAGTAACTCGGGTAGAGCTCCTGCATTGGATGCAATGACCGGAAGGCCACAAGCCATCGCTTCAGTGGCGGGGAACCCGAACCCTTCATAAAGAGAAGGAACTACTGCTATCTCGGAAGACGTATAACGCGCAACAAGCTCATCATCGTCAATTCTCCCGGTAAAAGTGACAATATCTTCCAAACCATATTCCTGCACCATGTTGAAGTTTCGACCACCGGGTACGGCACAACCTACAATTGTCAATTTTGGGACGATACCATTTCTGAGGAGTTTCATTGCTTTGAGCAGATACTCCACGCCTTTGATCGGACTGTCTCCGCTATTGACCGTGATCAGGCTATTGGGTTCTTTTACAACGTTGCCATTCTGCTTGAAGAGATTGCCGTCAGTTCCATTGTAGACTACTCGCATTTTGCTCATTGGGACACCGAAATCACGGCTTATGTCCTCTGCTGATTTCTTGGAAACCGTGATCACTCTGTCCATACGTTTGGCAACAAAACTCTGCATCCCGATGAAGGAATACCATCGTTTTAACCGCAATTTCCATCGCCAACTTGGCGCTGCAGCCAGGTCAAGATCCCTGTCT
Organism: Chloroflexota bacterium; assembly: GCA_013203045.1. GTDB lineage: Bacteria > Chloroflexota > Dehalococcoidia > SZUA-161 > SpSt-899 > JABMQN01. Next base: position 4,485 of record JABMQN010000251.1, on the reverse strand, counting down.
ACCGTTACGGGATGATGGATGGTAGCTACCACGGGAATCTTCAACAGATGTTTCATCAGGAGCATTCCATGCCCTAATCCCTGATTGTCATGAATAACATCGAATTTGTGAATTGGCTGAAGTTCTTTTATTTTTTGAAAAGCTCGAAGGCTAAAAGTCATTGGTTCAGGGAATAGGCCCAAGGCTACACACCCGTATTCATATAGATTGAGAGGAGTAGGCCTGCGCCATGGGAAATCTTTCGGGAATCGGTCCAGCGAATCATAGAGATTCAGGCTATCGAGTTTGTGCAGTGTTATTTCGTCCTCAACCACAGGATACGGAGGCCCGGATATTACATGGACTTCATGCCCTATTCTGGTCAGTTCACGCGAGAGATAATAAATGTAGACACCTTGTCCACCACAATTGGGTTTTCCTCTGTAGCATAATAAACAGATTTTCATATCGCTCCTGTTCGCCTTTTTTCTGGGAGGGCTCTCAAATTCATCAATTATTCGAAAATAAGACACTCCTTAAGGCATTGAACTTGTCTCTCGTGAGTGGTGGTAATTAATTTGCTGTAAGTTGGGATAGGAACCGTCTGACTTTATCCCTGACAGCATCAAGCCAGGCGGCATAGAAGAGGCGCAGGGTTTTCAGAAATCCCTGTTCTACATAGCTTCTGCGTAGAGGTAGACTTGAATATGCCGGTCTGTTTTTTCACCACTTTTAGGACACTAGTGCTTGGGAAAATCACACTCTTGTGTGCAGAGTATAAATAACCTGACCTAAACTCCCCCATCGTCATCACGCTGGAAGGGATATAACCTCGGAGAGTATAACTTATAGCTTCAGCTTTGTCAAGTCTTTCTGGTAAACATGTGCATAATGTGGGCCATATCTGAACGATTTGTTCTCATATTGCGGGCATATGGTAACAGTAGCGTCAATATAATGCCAGTGCTTGACAATTTGTTCTTGCAGGTGTTAAAATTTTGCCGAAAGGGAGGGCAACAGCCCTGCCTATTTTTTGTGTGAAAAGTTTTTCAAGGTAAAAGGAGATGGCAATGGCAGGAATAGTATCATATGGAGCATACATCCCCTGGCATCGCATGGAACGGCAGAAGTGCGTTAGTGCTTGGGGAGGCTTCGGGATGCCCGGAGAAAAGGCGGTAGCCTATTTTGATGAGGATAGCGTGACCATGGCAGTGGAAGCGGCCCGGGATTGTCTGGGAGACATAGATGGTCGAACCATTGATGGTCTTTACTTCGCCACCACTACTTCCCCTTATAAGGAAAAGCAGTGTGCGGCCATCATGGCCATAGCATTGGATATGCGCCGCGATATCAGGACTATCGATGTAAATACGTCCCTGAGAGCAGGGGCAAGCGCTTTTGGTATGGCAATGGATGCCATCCAGGCCGGATCGGCGAATAGCGTTTTGGTAACTGCGGCAGATATCCGTATGGCAGCCCCGGCAGGTATGACTGAACAGGGCCTCGGTGATGGCGCCGGAGCGATTCTACTTGGCAATGATAACGTCATCGCCGAAATCCAGGGCAGCTATTCTATCACAGATGAGCTTGTGGGAACATGGCGAGCTGCCGACGATACTTTCATCCGCTCATGGGAAGACCGCATGATCATGGATGAGGGATATGGCAAGGTCATCCCGGAAGCCCTGATGGGGATAATGAAGAAGTACAACCTTGAGCCGAAAGACTTCGCCAAGGTAGTTTTCGACAGCCCTGTGGACGGCAGAAAGCATGGTAAAGCAGCCGTAGCAGCAGGTTTTGATCCTTCACAGGTACAGGATCCTTTTACCCTGTTCCTGAATGTTGGCCTCACTGGCTGCGCCCAGTCACTGATGATGCTGGTAAGCGCACTGGAGAGCGCCAAGCCCGGAGATAAAATCCTCTTTGCCGGCAGCGGTAACGGTGTTGACGCCTTCATCCTACAGGTAACCGATGCCATAGAGAAACTCCCCGAACGCCGGGGAATAACGGGACATCTGGCATCCAAGAAGATGATGGACAATTACAATGCCTACCTGACATGGAGAGGCATCGTTCCCCAGGAAGAAGCCAGACGGCCCGCCAAGACGCCTGCAAGGCTCTCGGCTATGTGGCGTGAGAACAAGCAGCAGATCGGTCTCTGGGGTATCAAGTGCAAGCAGTGCGGGACCATTCAGTATGACGATGGCGCTGCCGCGACCACACCCATCCGTGTTTGCGCCAAATGCGGAGCGCAGGACAATTTTGATGATTACAATTTCGCCAATAAGAAGGCGACTGTCTTCAGTTACACGCACGATAATCTGGCTCCGGTTGCTGATCCTCCGGCCTCAGTGGTGCTGATCGATTTTGAAGGTGGAGGAAGAGCGTTCTTCGACCTCACCGACCGCGATCCGGCTGAACTGGAAGTGGGAACGAAAGTGGAGATGACCTTCAGGAGAATGCAGATAAACCGGGGCTTGAGTGTTTATCACTGGAAAGCTCGACCGGTACGTTAAAGGAGGATTCAAAATGCCTGGAAGCATTAAAGATAAAGTTGCAATTGTAGGAATGGGTTGTACCCGGTTCGGCGAGTTGTGGGAGAAAGGTACCACCGATCTCATTGTTGAGCCGGTGAATGAAGCGCTAGCTGACGCGGGTATAGAATTGAAAGATATTGAGGCCGCCTGGGGCGGAACCCTATTTAGTGGAAATGGTGGCCGAACTGTCAGTGAAGCATTGAGGCTACAGTACAAGCCGGTTACCAGGGTAGAAAATGCCTGCGGTTCCGGCCATGAGGCTATCAGGGGCGCTGCCTATGCAGTAGCGGCAGGCGTCTACGATATCTGTCTGGCCGTCGGTTATGAAAAGCTTAAGGATGAAGGGCAGAGTGGGTTGCCAGGCATGCAGAATCGCACGGGCACGCACTACGAATCGAGCATGCCCGGCGTGTTCGCCATGATGGCCACCCGGTACTTTAACCGATATGGGCTTACCCCGGAAGAAGGTAAAACCATGCTGGGGAAGATCTCCGTTAAAAGTCACCATAACGGCTCTTTGAACCCGAAGGCCCACCTCCGCAGAGAGATAAAACTGGAACAGGTATTGAATGCCCCGATTATTGCTTGGCCGCTCGGTCTGTTCGATTGTTGCGGAGTTTCCGATGGTGGGGCCGCAGCTATTATCGTCCGTGCCGATATGGCTAAGAATTTCACCGATACTCCGGTGTATATCAAGGCTCTCCAAATTTGCGCCGGTCCTACTTCAGGCAGATTGCTTACCGATTACGACTACACGCATGTCGAAGAAAGCTATCGAGCCGGTATAGCGGCTTATGCCGAAGCCGGTGTTACCAACCCCAGGGAAGAAATCAGTATGGCAGAGGTCCATGACTGCTTCTCCATCACGGAAGCCGTTACTATGGAAGACCTTCAGTTCAGTCCCAGGGGCAAAGTACGAGATGACATTGAAGCCGGAACGTTTGAGCTGAGTGGACAGTTACCGGTACAGCCCGATGGCGGACTGAAATGTTTCGGTCATCCCATTGGTGCTTCCGGGATACGGATGATTTATGAACCCTATCTCCAGTTCAAGGGCAGAGCCGGGGATCGTCAGTTAAAGGACCCCAAACTGGCTTTGGCTCACAATATGGGGAATGAGCCTTATGCACCAGTAGTTAGCTGCTGTATTGTTGGACTCTAGTAGCAGATACTAAAGATGGGGTAACGGATTCATACCTCTATCTATTGATGGCAGGGAATTGGAACAGGGGTACAGTATAAGCTGTGCCCCTGTTATTTGTATCACGTACTGGAAGCCAACGATTATTACAATACTTTATTCCTAATCTGGTTCTTTCCAAACTCTGCCGGCCTCGGCTTTGATTTCGGTAATATCTTCTTCTGAGAACAACCTCCAACCAGCGCGATTTCGCAACTTTCCACCTGTAATGATTCCTTCGTGTATCCAGCGGTGGATAGTGCTTCTGCTCATACCAGACAACTGGCTGGCTTCGGATACTTTGTAATAGGTTTGTCCTTCAATTTCTACCGGCATGGAAATCTCCAATGAGTGTTTTGTCGTATCAAACAAAAAGCTTAACTTGGGTTCTGAGATTTAAAGCTTTACATGGTAATTGTTAATGGGTGGTACGTATCAAGGGGGTTCCCTCGGGATACGTACCACCCATCATGTCTATACCACTTCTAAAACTCCGCCTCAATCTGTTTCATGGCATCTTCGAATATCGCGATATTTTCTGCGGAGTCCGGTTGAGTTGCTGCACTTTTTCTCGCCATTTTGGTTATCATGGCCAGTTTTATCTGTGCAGACAATCCGCCCTTTTCTTTTACCTTATCAAAATATTCTTCTAATTTTGTACCCATTTCAAATCATCCTCATTCTTTCTGCTCTGCTTGTTCTTTAAGGAAGTTGAATGCGGCAAGTACGCCCTTGAAGTGGTCTAATGGAAACGGACACCTGGAAAAGAGTGATAGATTTTTAGAGAGG
>JABMQN010000250.1 GCA_013203045.1 Chloroflexota bacterium | reverse complement strand
TAATCCCTTTGGGTTGAATTCCCCGCCGCTTGCGGCGATAAATACAAGGTTCCGAATTGATACCCCGTCAGCTTGCTGCGGGGTAGTTCATTTATCGGGCCTAATTGTCCCACTTTTGCTGAAGACGCACACTGGCACAACACAACACTACCTGTTGATTCGATATATAATTCTATTGAAAAAGGAGGTGTTGTGCGCGTAATAAGTGTATTAGAAACGTGACCAATGTTTAAACTAAAAAACACAAAACTAAATTAGGAGATGGCCAAATGAGAAGTTCGAGAAAAATCACAATAATCGTATTGCTTATCTGTTCGTTGGGTCTGTTGTTGCTTCCAGCGTGTGATGATGGCGATGGTGATGAGGAAACCCCAATCTCTACAGCAACACCAACTGCAACTCCTACTGAACCTCCCGACAAGGTGAAGATTACAATCGGTAATCACACGGATATGACAGGTCCGGCAGCTACGGCAATGCAAATAGTGGACATGGGATTGGTAGATATAGTCAGGTACTACAACGACAATAACCTGATCCCAGGAGTCGAAGTGAGTGTGGAGGAATTCGATGGCCAGATGGACCCTGCTAGAGATATACCCGGCTTGAGGTGGCTGGAGGAGAAAGGGGCCGATGTGATTATGGCATGGTTACCATCCATCTCAATATCTCTACAGCCAATAGCAGATCGAGAACAGATTCCTCTGTTTGTTGCCAATACGCTGTCGGAACTCATAGAGACGCCTGGGTATATGTTTGCATCCTCACCAATATATGAAGACCTGACCTGGACCCTGGTCAATTGGGTAATAGACAATGACTGGGACTGGCAAACGAAAGGGCCTGCAAAGATAGGTGCCGCTCTGGATGAAGGCTCCAATCCGACACCTGTTTTCAACACATTCAAGAAATATGCTGAAATGTACCCGGAGCGGATGGAGTGGGTGGGAGGTTATACCACTCAAATGGGATTATTCACATGGACCAACGAAGTCGTTGCCCTCAAGGATTGCGACTATATATATCTACCTAACATCTTCCCGTTTTTCGTAAAGGATTATGTGAATTCCGGGTATGATAAGGCAAAGTTCCTTACCACCGATAACCATACGAGTTTCATAGCCTTGCTCGACGACATGGGATACTGGCCTGATATCGATGGTATGATAAACATCACACAGAGTGAATGGTGGACCGAAGACGCGGAATACTCCAATTTTGCCAGGGAACTGGCTAACACATATCGTTCTGACATGATCAGCAAAATAGAACTGAATCCTAAAGGATACAACTCTTTTGCCAATGGCGTGCATGTTTTGGAAGCTATTAAAATTGCTGCCGAGACAGTAGGGCCAGAGAACATCGATTCACAAGCCATATTTGAGGCAGCGGAGAAACTGACAATAGAGTTCGATGGAATTCAGCGTTTCAGTTTTAGCGAGACAAAGCGGACATCCCCTGACAGATTAGCTATTTACGAAGCAGATAGTACGAATAAGGGCTTTGTTAGACTCAGTGAATGGTTTCCTATCCAGAGCCCGCCTGAATAAGTGATTTAATGAAGTCTCATCCTTGCTGGATTCATCGGATGCATGGCGCCATTGCTGTGGAACCATATGTCTGTTCATGCATATTGCGACCATCGTTACGAAAGAACAACAAATCGTTCCAGCTGATATTTTTCCGCTACACATCAAAATGAGGTGAAATCGGCCGTTGTCTCACGCTGGGTATGCTTCCCCTCATTTTGGCAATTGGAAGCTGATAGGGTAGTGGATGGCTATAATAAAAGAATCGCACTGCTTGTTTTCTTTTCAGTTCATCACAACATATGGCAATTCTTGCCAAGGGGGGCAATACAACTCAAACCTAAATTTCGAGGAGGTAAAATGACGAAAGCACTAAGTGATGAGAAAATTCTGATTACGGGACCAGCGGGACAGATTGCCTTTCCGCTAGCAGAACATCTGTCCCAGAATAACGAGGTTTGGGGGATTGCACGTTTCAGTAATCCGGCCACCCGAGAACGGGTGGAAGCAATTGGTGTGAAGACAAGAGTTGTGGACTTGGCGAATCCAGAGTTCGGTGATCTGCCAAACGATTTCACATATGTGATCCACATGGCTGTATTTCTACAACCGGGATTCGATTTTGACATGGCGCTTCGCGTGAACGCGGAGGGCACAGGTTTGCTCATGGGTTATATGGAAAACGCGCGTGCGTTTCTGGTGATGTCTACCTGCTCCATTTACGCTCGTGCGGAGGACCAACAGCATGAAATAAAAGAAACAGATCCTCTTGATAATAGCTTTTCGCCGTTCGCGCCTACCTACGCTATCTCGAAGATCACGGAGGAGGCCGTAGCACGCTTTGCATCACGGCAGTGGGACCTGCCCACAACCGTCGCCCGCATGAATGTATCGTATGGTCCTAATGGGGGTTTGCCCGCTTATCAATTCGATATGATACTGGCCGGCCTGCCTATCCAGATAGAGGCCGACAGACCATCGATGTGTAATCCCATCCACCAGGATGATATCAACGCACATATTCCGGGCTTGCTGGCAGCCGCAAGCGTTCCAGCAACCATTGTGAACTGGGGAGGTGATGAATCCGTAGATGTAGAAACTTACTGCCGGTACATGGGAGAAATCGCTGGTTGCAATCCGGAATTCGAGCGAATCGATGGCGCCATTCAGCATTCATTAATCAACAACTCTCGGCGTCAACAACTCTCGGGTAACTGTCGGCTGGGTTGGAAGGAAGGGATGCGTCAGATGATCGCCGCCCGTCATCCTGAGCTGGACCTTGGAGATTAAAGCAGTGCCAAGCACGTTCTCTCTACCGTTACTCCAACCGTGAATGATATGAATGACAAATTTGGTTCTACCATCGAACTCCGATGGCATTCTGCTAAGTTTTTCCCCATTTGCATTTGAGACCGGAGATAGCTGAAGAGCCTGTCACAATCCATTATTTAAGTGACCGGGCAAAGCTGCATGTTATTGGATCACTGGGTCTCAAGTATCTCGTGCTCTTCGGTGAGGAAAACCACTGATCTGGCATGATCGACGAATTTCCTCTCGTCTTCCAACAGTGTTTTGTCGGCCTCAATTCCCTCTGGCGAGCCGGCAGCTGCGAGTTCGTCCCAGCTATCCCACCATATTTCGGTGATAACATCATACGGTTCGCCAGTTCCTTTGGAGAGCCTGAAGAAGTCATTCATTTCTGTTTCGATCCGGTGACTCTGGCCGTATCGTCGGATTCTGATTGTTATGGCCAGCCGCTTCACTAATACCCTATGTTCTTCCAGCCAGTATCTGTGAAACTCCTCCGGCGAGATATCGTTGCGTTGCTTGACGCAGTATACAAGCTTGATCACTAAACTGGTACCTCCTTTGATACGCTACGGTGTAGGCCCTCTAAGGAAGTAACCAATTCTAACATTAAGGGTGGTACAATAACTGTGGGTAGCAACTGTCTTCATTATGCCTCCGTGGAAATACACCGCATGACGGTTTCGGGTTGCCAAACGGTCATCGTATGCAGTATGGCGTTGATCAATGACGGGAAGTGATGGTGCAAAAAACCACTTGGACCTGGGATATGATCAAGGCAGGAGCATTACAAGCTCAGAAAGACAGATTGGAAGGCGAATTCGCTT
>JABMQN010000249.1 GCA_013203045.1 Chloroflexota bacterium | reverse complement strand
TTATCAAAGCTCTGCTATAATCTGACCAATTAGTAACTTTGTAGCGTGTTTGCCAGGGATGTTTTTTCATTGCGGGGAAATCCTCCCATTTCTGTATTTCCCCCACTGATAGGCTAACCTCTTAGCTGCATTTATGCAACAAAGCCTCAACAGATTCCTAACGGGCCGGATCCGCTGCAGATCAAACAGATGCAGCGGCATCAGCGCACCATGAGTCGGCTGGTGCGCCGGTGGCGAGATGAACTCCACCCGACTTTATGGAAGTTTGCCCTCCGCGATCTGGGAAAACCGGGGATACATCATGCTGAAGGGGATTTGTCTATGAACTGGCAGGTCCATTCAGGGAGAAAGATCGATCTTTGCCTCCCCCTGGAAGTCGCTCCAGACCGTGAGACAGCCATCGTCTGGAGTAATCTTGGGGATCATCTGATGTCCAGTGATCTTTCCTGGCTGGTGAACGATCCCCGACGGGGACTGCAACTGTGGAAAGAGACCGGCGGATTGGAACTGGCCCGACGTAGGGATCTGCTGCTGGCGATCGATGCCTCTTGCCAGCAAACAACCGGGCAGGTTCCGCGCCATCTTGTTGGGGAGACGGGCCCGGTCTTCGATTTCAGCAACACCATATGGGCAGATGTGACCGATGGCTTATATCGGGACCTGTCATACCAGATCGAGGTGGATCCAGAATCCGGATTTTATATCGTCAAATATGGAATGTTTGCTATAGCACATGCTGGTTCTCTGGAGGAATCTGAGAAGTTCGTTCAATGGCATCAGGAATTAAGAGAGCAGTGGAAATCGGATCCGATGGTCAGTGAAGTACACAAGTTGGTGCAAATCCGAAGCGACATTGCTACTGGCATTGATGATGTGTTAGCCAGGTTACTGCTGGATGGTCACATACCCGGTAGTTGCGGAACCTGTCCTTGAACTGATGATTTCGCTATTTGTAACAACCGATCCCCCAAATCTGCATTTTCAATGTAATCAAATATCAGCAGCCTAAGCGCACATGTCATCAGGTGAACGGTGGGAAAACCCCGACATCTATTTGAATATGTTCGCGAAATCATGTGAAAATGTGATAAAAAACACCGAAAAACAGCTGTTATAATCATTGTAATGAACAAGATGGTGGTAAAACGAAATTTGTAAACATTGTCGGTTTGAATAGATAGGCTGACTAAAGCAAAAACTCCCTAAACCTCTTTTAATAATCATTGTTGTCATCATTTCTGCGGTTTTTTAACAAACTTACATGTTAATGAGAGATAAAAGACTTGTTTTATGGATAACTTCAGGAAGTGTGACAGAAAATAGCTGGTGATCAACCGGAAATGGACATTTTGGGTGAAAATCCCAAGTGAGGTGCCATAGTGGACCTCGTTTATATCCTACCCCAAACATACCAATTTTGACGGATATACCCTCTTTCCTGCGCCTTTGGCTCTTCTGATGATAAGCCTTGATCCGATTTTGTCATATACCGGGCTTAATCAAAGGTTCCCTGACTCAAATTTTGCTGTTACTTTTTGAAATCATTACAAAAGAAGGGCGCTCCAAAAAGTATAATGTAAAAGTAAGTCACGATTAAAATTGGTTATGCTCCAAAAGGACTTGTTTTGGGGAACTATCAATCAGTATCAGCCTAACATTTCACTTGGTATATAGACATATCCCAAAGGAATATGCTAACTAAAAATTCCATCTATTAACAATCTCTATCTACTCATTTGCATACTGGACAGGTCTGATGTAGAATGCACCTGTTGTTGACAACTCCAAGAGAGTTTTCATCGTACAACTCTCACAAAAGGTCGCTAAACGTGGTCTGAAGGCAGCAATCTTACTTTGGAGGGCGATCATGACCAAAATACTCGGTTACAAAGTCCCCATACTGGTGCTAATCTTCTCCATGTTAACCTCCGTACTAGCATGTGGCGGCGGCGGAAGTTCATCCCCAACGTCTGATGAGCAGCAAGTCACCCCGACTGTAACCGGAGGGGGATTGGAAACTGTACGGGCAAAACAGATAACCGCCATTGGTCAGTCCAATACCGAAGATAACAGAAAACCAGCTATAGAAGTGGTTGTGCGCCATGGATTTACTTTGGGGATGATTGACGAAAATGGTAACCAGCTCAATTCCAATATCCCTGTCGATAGTCTAAGCCTTACTCCTGAGGATGTGGCTGCTCACGCTGCCATGATACCGGGCGGCAACTATCGTACCGTCAATTATGTGGTGGACTCTTTGGCGGAAGAAGGTGTCGTACTGGCTTCTACTGATGAGACTATTACTCTAGACGACTTCCTGCCCGACCTCCAAGATTACGTTGATTGGTCATTCGCCAATCCCAATGACCCCAAGAGTGGTCTCGGATTATTGATTGGATCGGGACATGAATTTCAAGTTCCCGAATCAGCGCCAACCATTAGCGGTGAGACGATGATAAGTCCCCTTGCTAGCTTAATGATGATGGGTGATATTCTTTTGGGGATTGAAGAGTTGATGCCTCAGGAAGGGGACGGCATCATATCAAAAATCATCTCGATTTTTGCCGATGATGCACACGCCAGCGACGAACTTGAAAAACCCAAAGATATCAAAGGACTCATCACCAATATTAAGCCACGGCTGGGAGCATTGTTGAAATTGTTGCCATCTGACGAATGGGAAAAAAGGGCGAAGCAACTTCTCTCCACATTAGAGTTCAATAATCGTTTTGTGGTTCGGGTGATGGATCAAGAATCAATTAACCTACAGGAAAAAGAATTTTTAGACTGGACAAGAGTTTTGCAGATCCACAGGGTCGGTTATCAACACAAATTTGCAGCAATACTCGCGCTTCCCAGTGAAAAATCAATTAATGCTGTGGAGGTAATGAAAGGCGTACCGGCCATATTCACGTTCACTTTGATCAGTCCTGGTTCTCAGATTGGTCTGACACTGTTCCCAGATGCTGATGCGCAACTGATGGCAGTCAAAGACTTTAAGGACGAAACGACGATTGGCTTTGAGGGGTATCGCGCCACTGTAGCTTCCAAAATGCAAGCATCAAGAAGTACGCTCGCATTTGGCTCTATCGAAGCTACTAGGTTACCTTCAGAAGCTCGGACCGCTTTATTACTAGCTTCAGCGACCATTGAGACTCGACTCGATGAGGTGGGATTTTTAAAACAGACTGCCCTCACCGCAGTTTTGGGGATGTCCATTGATGAGATTAATGCATTGGTGAAAATAATCAAACCGGCTCCTTGGATATGTGCGGTGGTCTTGGAGTCTTTGGAAGGATTGGAATGCGGTAAGGTGCCTTTCTCAAAAGCGGCAGGTGGCGGGATTTCATGGGAAGGCTGCAAACTTGATGGACTGAATCATGGCCTCTGCAAATACTATTATGAGGATGGATCACTACATTCAGAAGGTTACTACGACAAAGGCGAAATGGACGGTATTCATACCTCTTATTATAAGTCAGGTGCCAAAAACTGCGAAGGTAATTATATAAACGATGAACTGGAATGGGAAAAATGCTATTACATTGAGGGAACATTGTGGTCCGAAATTCAATACTGGGACAGCAACGGTAGCGGGAAAACGTATTATCGGTCAGGGAGAACCTCAGCAGAATGTGGATATTCGGATAGCGGAGGGGAATGCCTGAGTTATTGTGACAACGATGCTAAAACGCTTTGTGGGGAAAACACCTTCGATGAATATGGAGACGATATTAAGGTTAAGGATGACTGCGATACCGTGTGTCAGCCTCAATGAGGGATGCTTCCAATAGAAACCGAGCCAATTGAAGGCATGATGCAGGATCCTTCTTCGTAGTAGCCTTGATCTGCCCCTCAGAAAACTGGTCCAATTGATATGTTAGATCAAGAGCCAGAAAAGAAGTCCTTTCGGAGCAGTCATTGAACGCAACAAGAGCTCCAAATCTAACATCCTACTAGGGCCAGTTCTTCTGGGATAGGGCAGAAAGGCAAGTCGTCCCAGTATCATTCTTGGGGAGGACGTACGCGAGTCGGGAGAATAATCAGAACGAGCAGCGAGGCAAGGACCATGACGATTGCCCCGATGAGCATAGCCTCGGACATTCCTGACGTGAAGGCCTTGTTAGTTTCCTCCACGACCAACCCTGAGACGTCCGGCGGCAACTGCTCCGCGACTATATGGGCACTCTGTATGCTATTCTGAATTGCTTCGTACGTCTCTTCTGTCAAAGAGACAACTGACCTCAGATTCTCGGTGCTATCCAGATAGATCCTGTTCATTACCGCACCAAGGACGGCCACTCCTAGCAGGTAGCCTATCTGCTGCATCGTCGAGTCCATCGCTGAGCCAATCCCGGCTTTATCTACCGGTAGAGAGCCCATAACTGAGTCAGCTGCCGGACTCCATGCCAGTCCGAAGCCAATTCCAACGAGGATGAGAGGACCCAATAACACCAGGTAAGACGTATCCGTGGTGGCGAACGACAGCCAAAACAGTGCGCATCCAGATACGAAAATGCCCAGGCTGACCGGTAATTTGACACCAATAGCCCGTACCGCAATCGGGACCATGATTGCTACCATCGTCATAAGTACCGTACCTGGCAAGAGACGGAGTGCCGTCCCCAGGGCGGAATGTCCCTGTACCGTCTGCCAGTACTGAGAAAGGAAGAAAAGCATTCCAGCGGTGCCAAACGATCCCGCGACCATCGCCACGTTGGCCCCGGTGAACGACATGTTCCGGAAGAATCTCATAGGGAACATGGGAGCACTGACGCGCCGTTCCCACCAGACAAAGACAGCCAATACCGCCATTCCAGCGACCATGAACGCGATCGGAGAAGCTTCAGCCCAGCCATCTTCTCCTCCTTCGATGATGCCGTAGACCAGCAGGGACAATCCCGCGATAGACAGTAATACCCCGGGCAAGTCTACCCGGGGAGCAGTCTCATCCCTTGATTCCCGGACGAAGTAGTACCCTCCCGCCAATGCGATCAGCACTATGGGGATATTGAATAGGAATACCGAATACCATTCGAAGTATTCCAGCAAGATTCCGCCGATGACCGGTCCCATGCCGTAACCAAGTCCGAAGATACCGGCCCAGATGCCGATCGCCGTGGCGCGTTGCTTCGGATCGGCAAAGGTGGCCCGGATAATCGAAAGCGTCTGGGGAAGCGTTATGGCGCCGCCTATGCCCATAAGGCCGCGGCAAGCAATGAGCATTTCCATTGAAGTCGAGAGCGCCGCCGCCAGGGAGAAGACGCCCAGCATAACCAGGCCAACCCGGAACAGGAGCTTGCGCCCAAAGCGGTCACCGATAGCCCCCATGGTCAGCAGCAGTGCCCCGAATGACAGCAGGTAGGCATTGATCATCCACTGAAGTTGGCTGATATTGGCTTCAAATTCCTCCGATATCGCCGGCAACGCCAGGTTGAGAATACCGTCATCAATGCCAATGATCAGCACGGCCAGACACAAGAAGGCCAACGAAATCCAGGGCCGGTTGTATCTCCGTTGTTCGTCCTTCATGATAACGCCCCTCATTTCAATGAGCTAGAATCCTCCCATGAGTATTAGGAATGGACCTAATTGGTCCCAACTATACGACGGAGCCAAATGGATGTCAAGGCGGGATCACTAGTACATGAGTGATCCCGCAATCTCACCCTTTGAGCAAGGTTTTCAACGATAAAAAAATCAAGTCCTTTTGGAGCACCATCTCGAACGTGGTTGTATATTTATCGTGCTTTTGTAAATGAAATGAAAAGCCGGGCTCCAATATAAGAGCCCGGCTTTTCGCATATCAGTTCTTTTGATTTAA
>JABMQN010000248.1 GCA_013203045.1 Chloroflexota bacterium | reverse complement strand
TCTGCTAGCGTATCAGGGGTATTTCGTCATTCTGGGGGGAAAGGTGATTCGGTCCCACGAAGCGATAGCCAATGCCCCGCTCATTGATGATCAGACCATTATCAGGACACTCGCCCAATTTTTGCCGGAGCGTGCACATCGACTTCCGAAGAGTTTCTGGGCTGGTAACATTTTCACCGTCAGAGAATCTGCGCCGTAGCGCATCGATGGCCACCACACGACCCTCGTTGCGAACCAACCGACAGAGAATTCTGTATTCTAGTGGGGTGACATGGACATACTCACCATCGACAAAGAGTTGTCGTGCGGCGAAATCAATGACTAAACTGCCTGCAGTGAAAGGAGGCAGATCTTCATGCCTAGCAGAGTACCCTGCATAGCGACGCATCACCGCCTGTATGCGCGAAAGTAAAGCCAGCGTGTTGGGTGGCTTTACAACGTAATCATCGGCCCCCAGTTCCAAGGCCTTGACCACGGCCATCTCATCCTGATGGGTGGAGAGGACGATGATGGGTACATCGGAAAAGAGCCGGATGCGACGGATGACTTCGTAGCCGTCGATATCGGGCAGATCGATCTCTGTGATTACCAGTTGCGGCAAGACGGTTTCCACCATCTCGATTCCCTTTGTTCCCTGCCCCATCGTGAATACACTGCATGCTGGCCACCGCATGTTCACACCGATGGAAACAGAATTCAACGTCTGCGGATCTGGATCGATGACCCCGAATTTATATGCTTCTTGTGAGATGAATATTGCCATTTCTTAAACTTTCCCAGTGGTTCGCTATCGTGATTATCCGAGATTCTACCGGATTCCCGCGTTGCCTACAATGCTTACGGGGCAATAGCGATTGATACATACTTTCCCTGGATACCAATTGCGGGAGCCGGAATCATGATGGGGTTGACTTGTAATGATCCGGAAATCCGCCATATGTTTATACTTTTTTTATTATTGGGCCCTTATTGTTTACTTATTATTTATATCAGTATTAGCATTGGAACATAATAGTGGAGATTTGTCAATCAACAAACGATGATTTTGTGTAGACAAAATGTTGATTATATGTCACGAAAACGCGTCGCGATTTGTCTATAAGATATACTATAATTGTATGAATAGCTATGTATCGGGTAAATCCGGGGTGATATTCAGGCCGTAGATGAAAAATTCGACCCCTGCGGCATGCCGTTTTTTCAGAACTAATCCCCAGAAAAAACGCACCGGATAAGGGTTGCCAGCTGAGGGCTGTCACCGGTTACAGACCCAGGGATGCATTCGTTTAAAAGTCAAGGACAGGGGGTGATCTGAGCGCCATCACCGCTTTTTTTGCGTCACGGGCGTCTATCCCCAAGCACCAGGTGTGGGGATACTAGCCGGGCACCCATCCCGGTTGGCGGACGTAGGGGGATTCCGATTCGTGAGCCAGTTCCGCCCGCCACCGCCACTCCGGCGATGCCGTGCCTATCGGAGGATCCGGAAAAGCTGAGCTATTCGGTTTTTTATGCTTGAGGCGTTGTGGGCCGGCAGGGCCCATTCCCGCCACAGGCTGGCGACCCGGTCCCGCAGCGCCCAGGGTGGGCGCATTGGCTGGATGCCCGCCGGTCAGACTGTGTCACAATTGACAAAACAGCTTATTTCCCATGTGAGTGCCATGGATTACCGTTCGCCCTTGAGTTTATCGAAGGGTTCTTGTCGATCAGTACGTTCATAATTCGACAGGCCGCTTGCGCGCCAGAGCTTTAGCGGCGGCACGCTCAGCACGAACGGTTCTCTTACAGTGACATTATGACAAAGCCAGTGTCGTGTCATGCATCAAGCGGCGGACAAGCTGATTTTTTGATAATGTGAAGGGTTGGGAAGACTGACAGCCGACATCTGATAGCTGACAGCACACTAGCCAGTCTCGGCTTTTTCAATAATGACCTCTGCGCCCTCTTTAACTTGCTTGAAAACCGTGGCATCGACAGTGACTTTGCCGAAAACATTCACTGCACTGGCAGGGCGAATCTCATCTCCCTTTGAGGCTGGTGTGGGTCCAAAAAATATACAGAAGGCTTTACCGGTAGGCCAGTAACCGAGGTCTCCCATTCCAACTATTTCCTGCCCGTTCTCAAGAGGGAGTGCGAGTGGAATACTGAAATAGATCTCGTCTCCCCATGTCTGGGCAAAACCTTCAATGGGAAGAGCTTGCCAGATTGAATCTGCGGTCTGGCTTTCGTCGAGTTCTGCGATAGCCTCAATAGGGCCTGCTTTGATGTGTAATGTTTTTCCCATGACGTCCTTTCCTGATTGAAGTTGTTAGTTTTTTTGAATATGATCGAATAAGGGTTTCTGATTTTATCTTCGATTATCCAGCGTTGATTGAACGCGGTCCAGCAGGTCCCTGATGTCAAAAGGCTTGGTGACATAATCGTTAGCTCCAAGGGCAAGGAGTTCCGACCTCGTGTTCGATTCGCCTATGGCAGAGAGTACAATTATAGGAACGTCAGATGACTTTCGGATGTGGCGACATACATCAAATCCATCAATTCCCGGCATCAAAAGGTCCAGGATCACCAGATTGGGCATTGTTCGATCCATAACTTCGAGGGCAGTTTCACCGTCCTCCGCCGTTATGACGTCGTAACCACGGATTTCCAGGTTAGCACTGACGAACTTCAGTATATTCGGATCATCATCTACCATGAGAACACAAGTTTTCCCCATCGCTTTCCAATCTCCTCAATAAGGAGTAAGTTCTTTGCAAGGCCTAATTATGACTCTCGTAACTCATTGGAATAGAGCTATCGGGATCAGTTTCTATTTGTTTTACAAGCGGTAAACTAAAGCTGAATTTAGAACCTTCTCCAAGATTGCTCTCTACTGAGATTTGACCACCATGTTTCTCTACAATGCCTTTGCAGATAGCCAGACCGAGACCGGACCCTCCCCTCCTGCGAGA
>JABMQN010000247.1 GCA_013203045.1 Chloroflexota bacterium | reverse complement strand
GGGGTCACGTTCACCTTTGAAGCGGCTGAACAAGAGTTCTTTTCCGAGAAGGGTTTCACCAACGATCCCAAGCGTTGTGGAGATTGCCGTAGGGCAAAGAAGCAGGAAAGTAGAAGTGGAAGTGGAAGCTATGGCTCATCCAGGCAGATGCATCCGGCTGTGTGTGCTGCATGTGGCGTCGAGACTGAAGTCCCGTTCTTGCCCAGCCAAGACAGACCGGTGTATTGCAGAGAATGCTTCAACGCAAACAAGCGATAGCCTCACCACGGAAGGTCAAGAAAAGGGCGCGGGATAATCCACGGCCTCTTTTTTATGGTAGTGCCATAACGCCTGAGAAAACATTACCTCTATTATTACTTCAGTTCTGCATCTCAGGCTTGGTGTCAAAAGGAAAAAGCGGTTTGACTTGTCCATGGAGAACCTAACCGGGACTTACATTAATAAGCGAACTCGCGCTATTGTTGTTAGTTGATATTGCATTCTATTTGATGGTCAAATCCTGAGCAGTTGAATAAACTCAACCGTCATCCGATAGTACAAAATAGGGGGTATCTTCATGGGCAAGTCACGTGAGGTGAAGAAAGAGGTTAAAAAGCAACCGCAAAAATCACTGAAAGAGAAACGACAGGAGAAAAAAACTAAGAAAACAGAGAGTCCCCCGATTAATAATCCCCAGTAAAGCAGTTGGCTCTTCTAAAGGTAGCTACTGATGAATCTCCACAAGTCCACAGGAAAACAGATCGACGATGCCACCGTCAGGCGCTATTTCAATGGCGCTGGGGGTGGCACAGCATCCACTGTCAGTATGATGGCCCATGAGCATAATTTGCCTGCCGGTGCAGCCCGATATCGACTGCGCAAAGAGATGCGAACTATTAGTGATTGGCTCGACGAGGTATGTGCCTCGGGGCAAGTACTTGATGTTGGCTGTGGTGCGGGAGCCTGGGCCGAGGTATTTGCAAAACGCTATGACTCTGTCATAGGGATCGAGCAAAGCCCCCTGATGGTGAAGGCTGCCAGGGAAAGGGTAGCTTGTCTGCCCAATGTTGAGATATTGGAAGGCGACGGTCGAAATGACCTTCCTGAAGGATACTTCGACATGATTTTTCTGGGTGGCCTGTGCATGTATTTGAATGACACCGACGTTGTGGCCCTACTCAACTCTTTGAAAAGCCGCCTTGTCGAAGGAGGTTCGATCATACTCCGGGAATCGACTGTACGGCAGGGGGTATCTTTGGCCAAGGGTGATTATCAGGCAGTTTACAGAAGCGTAAGCCTTTACAATCAGTTGTTCGGGGACGCGGGCCCATTTAGCATGGAAGTCCGGCGGAACTACGGTTACACCAGCATGGTGACTGCAGAGGAGTTGGTCGATCTGCGTCGCAGGTGGATGCCCTTCCTGCCCAGTGAGTCCACTATGCTTGGCTCCTTGACGTGGTGGGCGCTCAGAGGAACTACTCCGTTTAGCTTCTGGGCTTTGCCGCGAGTTCTCTCCCGACTCAACATATCGTGGCCCAGACTACAGAATCACTTCTTCAGGCTGCGCCTTGCAGATTAGGAATCCATGATCTCAATTTACTGAGGGGCACCGTGAGTTTTGGAGATTCCGGGGGAATAGCTGAAATATACTACCGGACTAATCGGTCCACAGAATATAGGAGTACACAGCCGTCAGGATCAAGACGTAGGCTGTGATAACGTGATACCAGCGCCCCACCATCTTATGCATCCGTAAGGGCGCGACATGAAGGAACGACAAGATTGCTATTGTGATGTAGAGGATAGCTGCAAAGGAATCGTGGCTCAATACTCCTTCCAACAGGAACACAAATGCCACCACGAGAGCAGTGATGTCCAGAGATAGTCCTGCAATGGTACCGTCGTCATCGACGCCGAAGACGTCAAAGTAGGAAAGCCGGACGACACCAGCCATAACTATGATCAGTGCTCCCGGTAAGAACCATGCGCTGAATTCCCCGTAACTTAACAGGATGATGGCCGGACAGATCGCCAGGCTGACGATATCCACCAGGGAATCCATTTTGGCGCCGACGGATTTTTGAACGTCGCTCCTCCCTGATATCCGGCGCGCGGCTGGGCCGTCGTACCAGTCGAACAGAACGGCCCAGAGCATGGCGATTACTGCCGCCGGGAAATTCTCCAGAAGCGCGAAGTATATCCCAAGAATCCCACAGCTTAATCCCAACAGGGTTATGATATTGGGAATGTCTTTTGCGAAAGACAGTATGGTCGGCCTGTCGATCATACTATGATTGCCTCCCGGTAATCACACTCCGTAGAGCTTCGACGAGATTGTGATTCTCGGGCTTTGTTCGGCTGGCGATACGAAGATATCGGTCGGATTCCGGAAGAGGCTTCCCCGCACAGTGTTTAATGTAGGCATTGTGTTGGGTGAATAGTCTACGGGTTACTTCGGGGCCAGACATTGCCCCATCAGGGAGACGGCAGAAGACAAAATTAGCAGCCGGTTTATAGGCTATCATCCC
>JABMQN010000001.1 GCA_013203045.1 Chloroflexota bacterium | reverse complement strand
GCATGAAACTCAGTTGTATCATAAGTACAAAGAGTATTATGGCTATGTTCTCTATATAGGGAAAAAATTTAAATCAATTTGTTAAATATTCAATGTGTTAGCAGACATCTAACCAGTCGTTTCACCGAACTCGCTGAAGCTCGCCGGTGAACTCAACGTTATTCCGATATCCCACCGCTCCGTTACCAAGTGGTTTTGGAGCGGTAGAATTCGGTGTTTTTGTGGAATCTGCCGTTGCCATCCCCCTTTCGGAGCATTGGGCAGATTTTGCTAACATTTTGCTAACGAACTTCTTGCCACTTGCTGATACCAAATGACACTGGAAGGTACAAACGGGATTTGACGAAACAGACGGGTTGATCCTAAACGTTACTGGCTGTCACTCGACGGCACGTCAAGCTTGTTTCTTTTAATCCGGGTGCAATGTTCAGACTAATACACGGAAAATATCTATTTCATGTATTAAGACATTCGGGAAAAGATCGTCACAGCCTTTATCCAACATGGCAGAGCAGTACCCATTTGAATCGCATTCCTACCTCTGATATCTATTGACATATATTGACCTGGCCCCGAGGGAGGGCTATAATCCATCAAGAGGAAAAAGCTGATCTTAGGGACGACCCGGGGGAAAGAGCGCTTTCTTCGGTCATTTTCCCGGCCGTTGGCGGGACAGGCTTAGCTTCAAATCGGGCGGTTAGCTCAGTTGGCTAGAGCGCTTGCTTCACACTCAGGTAGGATTGGCTCGAAGCTGGGGTTTTCGGAATTAGCTACGATTTGGGGGGCGCCAGGCAAGCGCCCCTCTTTTTTTAGCTTCGAAAAACGGGGGGTCGGGGCCGGGGTGGGGTGAAAACGGCGGCCGGGTTTACGGGATGGCTCCCGTCTCAAACGTGTCATTCACGCACCTCCTTTTTTAATATGCCTCCACCATAGACCATCCGCAACGGGGATGCAAGCCATCCTAACACCAAAGTTTAGCGGGGAAAGACCACCCCATCGGTCAGAGACCCTTATATCATTGATCTGGTGCCAAATGGGTATCATAACGGTCACCCTAAAAATGAGCGGCAAAAACGGAATACCAATACTATGGTTGGGGTAACAGTTGTCGCCAACTTCACTCCGTCCCGTAGAGAGAGCAGCGGTTTCGTAAGCCTCAAACTACTTTCAAATTGCTTGACAAATTGTCCGTTTCTTAGCTTGCGGAGTCAAGCGGATTTAGCAAACAGTACATTTCCCAAGTCAAAAACGGCAAGCGACCACCCTCAGCAAAACTCCTCAGTATCCTTTGCCAACTGGAGCAGAAAAGCTCAAAACCTCAAACAGACTACTACAAGCTTTTTATGCAATCAAGACGGATGATGGAATGTGCCGCTGGAACCATGAGGTACTATCGAGACAAGCTTGGTAGGTTCCTTGATGAGGTCAATCCAGACAAAGCTAACGAACATCGTATCGAGAAGTTTCTACTGCAATTCAATAATGCTGGCCACCGACTTGCTTATTTCAGAGTCATCAGGACCTTCTATAACTGGAGAGAACGAACCTTCAACCTCCCAAGTCCCATGATCCACATGAAAGCTCCAAAGGTAGGTAAGCTAATGATGCCAGCTTTGGAACTTGATCAAGTCATAACACTTGTTGAAGCAGTAGACAATAGTAGAGACAAAGCCATTATTGATCTCTTCACTGAAAGTGGTCTGAGACTTTCTGAGTTGGTTAACATACAGCTAGATAATATTGATTGGGATAGTCGTACAATCAGGGTTATTGGAAAAGGTAATAAAGAAGGCTTTGCTCCATTTGGTGAACTCTCAGAGGGATATCTGAGACAATGGATAGCAGAGTACAATCCTAAAAACGGAAGCATATGGGGATTGAATCAAGGGGGAGTCACATCGGTATTACGAAGCCTCGAAGAAGCTACTGGTATCACCTGTAATCCCCACACATTCCGCAGGACCTTTGCCTGTCTTCTTCGTAAAGCAGGAGTAGACACCATGACCATCAAGGACCTGGGTAGATGGGAATCACTGGAAATGGTGCAGAGATACACTAGGTCAGTGACATTCCATGATAGCCTGAAGCTCTACAAAGCTCCATTGTCCTAGAGGCTTACCTACGCAGAGGGGGTACCCCCATACCGGGGTACTTCCGTTTTGGGGTTCAATCAGGGGCTTTCTAGATCGCAATTCCAGATATACCATTCTTTTGAAACTTAGGGTGACTGTTGGATTGACAGGTAGGAGACTGGCTCGCGATTCACTGGGAGCAGACAGGGTGGTACCCAACAACGGCATCAACACTGGCCCCATAATCCTCACCCCCGGCACGAATCCCTGTCCGTGCAGAATGTAATTGAATTAATGGTCCCCCGCTCACCAGCTGCTCCGAAATTCCCCCTTTGCGTTTACGTACTACCTGTGCTCTTTTGTTTGCCGATTGTGCTTGAGTAATAGAAGACGATCGTTCCCAGCACAGCGATTAACGCCACGATTAATCCGCTTATCAAAGCCCAATTCGTAGGACTTCCATCGTCCTCCTCGAAGTTGGCTGTAATGACCATATTCTGGCCCATCGTTATGACAACCGTGTTATCCAAGTCGCTGATGTCGCCGCTCCATCCCGCAAATTCCCAACCATCTTCCGTGGTGGCAATGATACTTACCTGTGTGCCCTCCGGATAAATGTGATCTCCCGGTTGTGGATCGGCGAGACCCCCTTCACTCGGTTCGGTGCCTATTATGAGTGTATACATCAGCTCCTCTGCCGGTTCTTCAATTTCTTCAGGCGTCGGAACGGGTGTAGGAGTAGAGGTTGGTGTCGGCGTTGGAGG
>JABMQN010000246.1 GCA_013203045.1 Chloroflexota bacterium | reverse complement strand
TGCATGAAGTGCCGAAAGAAAGTGGAAATCCAGAGTCCCAAGAAGATCAAGATGAAAAACGGCAGACCGGCCACCCGGGGTACGTGTGGTAAGTGTAAGACGAAGGTATTCAGAATCGGGTAGAGCTAGAACTGGTTTTATATCTGTCCCTAAAACCGAATATCGTCCGTTCGGGGTAAAATCTCATTCGGGAAGAGGAACTGCTTAAGACAATCAACAAAATAGAGGATTTCCATGCCAGTTGAAATTGATGGAACTACCTACTACAAAGTATCCGAAGCCAGCCAGTTATCTGGCGTGAGCAGAAGCACCGTCCACCGCTGGATACGGGAAGGAATCATCACAGGTGGTAAATTACGAAATCGCAACGGGTGGAGATTGTTCACAAAAGAGGACGTTGATGCAATCAAAGCCGAGGCTGGTAAAGTTTGGAGAGAATCAGATTCGTAATAAACTGGGGTACAGTATGAGCTGCAGTGGACAACTGCAATGATCCCCCTCACCCCCAACACGAATCCCTGTCCGTGCAGAATGCAATTCCATCAACTGATAGTATGATACCTATTCTGTCCGGGAAAGATGACCTTTTACGCAATTTGTAACCTTGGGGCGGATTTTAGGCTACAGACAAAGAATCTCTAGAACTACTGTGCCAATCATACTTCAGCTACAATCATTAACAGTTTCCTTGAAATACTGCAATCCGTATAGTATCATGAGCCAAAACTAAATTACCGACAAACAACGCCAAAATGGGCAGTTTTATTAATGAGTTCTGGAAAAAACACGCATCCGTATATTAATTGTTAGATTGCCCATGATAGTATGCATATGATATAAATCTGGTCACATCCATATGCACTGTAAAAATATTTGCCAGGAGAGACTAAGATATGGAGGAGTAAGATGTCAGATTCTGATAGGTTAATCCGCCCCTATTCTAGTTTAGATGCAGATGCGTATGAAGGTCAGGTTATTGATGAATTGATGGCTCGATCACAAGCAGCTATACCAGATCCTGATCTATGGTTGACAAGTCCCCCAGAAGCTAATGCAGTAATATCCCAATTTGATTGGGTAATTGGTTGGGCTCGACAGTATTCGTTATGGCCTATGATGTTTGGATTAGCATGTTGCGCATTTGAGATGATGTCAGCAGTCATGCCTAGGTTTGACATGTCCAGATTTGGCATGGAAGTAATGCGTGGGTCACCTCGACAGGCAGACCTTATTATTGTATCAGGTACATTAACATGGAAAATGGCACCAGCTGTTCGCCGATTGTATGATCAAATGGCTGAACCCAAATGGGTTATCGCGATGGGATCATGTGCGATCAGCGGAGGTACGTTCTCCGAATCACACAGTGTGGTCCCTGGGGTAAATCGGATAATCCCGGTTGATATTTATGTTCCCGGATGCCCTCCCAGACCAGAAGGATTGCTGCATGGCATTACGATGTTACATGAAAAGATACGGAAGAGCCAAAGTCTTCAAGGAAACATTCATTTGCCAAGGCTGGACTAGATGGGATTGAAAGAATTAAAAGGGAAAGAGTTAGCAAGCCGAATTGAAGACCACTTTCCAGGCTCCGTAGTCGAGAGAAGCGATATAAGTGTGACAATTAATAGCCATACTATAGTTAATGTTATGCGATTCCTTAAGGAAACGCCAGATTTCGATCTCAGCTACTTAAATAATATCACGGCAATTGATTGTCTTAATTCCTGTGAAGTAATGTATAGAATAACATCAATGAGAAAGAAACATGCTCTGATAATTAAGACAAAGCTCTGTAAACAATCGGATGCCGAGCTACCATCAATCGCGCATTTGTGGCAGGGAGCTCGTTTCTTTGAACGAGATATTTGCAATCTATTTGGGATTCGTTTTACAGATAACTCCACAGCTGAGCAAGTTGCTTGGTGGGAGTCGTTCGATAAACACGTGTTTGAAAAAAACCATACATCGCTACAGTCCTGAAGGAGCTCATCATGACGATAAAAACCGAGCTTATGGCCCTCAATATAGGCCCACATCATCCCTCAACGCACGGTGTATTTCGGATGCGCGTTACCCTCGATGGTGAAGTGGTGAAAGACATCGAGCCTGTTTTCGGCTACCTGTATCGCGGACTTGAAAAGCTTGCGGAGGGTCGTACGTATACTCAAAATATACCCCTTACTGACAGATTGGATTACGTCTCGTCGATGTCATGCAATTATGGGTATTGCTTGGCAGTGGAAAAGCTCGCCAGTATCCAAGTGCCAGAACGAGCCAACTATATTCGCATCATTGTCTGTGAACTTCAACGCATGATAAATCATATGATTGCTGTTGGATTCTTTATCAATGATTTAGGTGCATTCGGAACACCCATAATGTACATGTGGCGAGAGCGAGATAAGCTACTTGACTTGTTTGAAATGCTTTGTGGCCAGAGGTTCCTTTATAACTACATTCGTATTGGTGGAGTAAGCCACGATATTCCACCTGAATTCATACCGGCAGTCAATAAATTCTTGGATGACTACATCGGTTACCATAAAGAGATGGAAGCTTTGCTGAAAGAAAATGAAATTCTTAAAGCTCGTACTATTGGCACCGGCGTTATTTCTGCTGACCGAGCGATCAATACTTCCATGAGTGGACCCTGCCTCCGTGCAACAGGTGTTGATTGGGACCTACGCCGCGATAAGTCATATTCGATCTATGATAGGTTCAAATTTGATGTGATCATAGGGGAGAATGGAGACAATTATGATCGCTATCGTGTTCGCATGGGAGAACTTATTGAAAGCCATAGTATTGTTCGACAGGCATTGGAACAACTTGAGGATTTGCAGCCTGGTCCAGTTAGAACCGAAACGCCCAACTTATTGCGCCCACCAAAAGGCGACGTTTATGTAGCTACCGAGGCGCCAAAGGGCGAGTTGGGATTCTACATAGTTAGTAATGGCTCAATTGCACCATATCGGTGGCATGTGCGGTCTCCAGATTTTATAAATTTGACTGCATTGCGTGAGATGGTAATTGGCGGAATGATCGCTGATCTGATCGCAACGTTCGGAAGTATTGACATCTGTCTGGCAAGTGTAGATCGATAGTAATTGCAGAGCATATTGAGGCTGATTCGTGTTGATGGCAAGTGTTTGTATGTTGAAGAAATGCCAGATATTGGCGAATTGGAATGTAGATATTCACTAGAACAACGAAAGGTAGTTGCTCAATATTGTAGAGATTTAGCTAATGCGAGAAATAGGAATAAAGGGGCTGAGACCGAAGTAACATATACGATTGATGTCTAAGTTGTTGTAAATCCACAGCGAATATGTTTGGATAACGGCACCTGCAATATTCCGTGATACTAATAAAACAAGGGCAATCTAACAAAACGTTGCACACCGACTCTAAAGAGCGTGTGAACTCAGTCGTTGAGCCTCAGTGCTCGAAAAGGGGGATCCCCAGCTTAGCTTCAATTTTTCCTCAAAATGTGCCATCTCCGAAAGGACTTGGTTTTTAGGGCAGTTCGCTATTCAACTAAACAGGATGAATATAGGCACATTGGGCGTCAAATCCCTCAACTACCGTTCTAACATTTTGAGTGATATAATCCCTATGAACGTTTCCGCATGATGACCAATACTAGATTCTCTATGGCAAGAAGGAGACGAATATGTACACAGTCGAAACTTTTCTAACTGCTATCAAAGGTAAAGAGGAGGATGTTGAGAAAGAGCTTCTTCGGATCGTACCATTGTCTCGTACTGAAAAAGGCAATACCATATTCATTGCTCATCGTTCACATGAAGATCCG
>JABMQN010000245.1 GCA_013203045.1 Chloroflexota bacterium | reverse complement strand
TATTGATTTTTGATTCATCCAGATATGCTGCATGTTTGTCAGCGAAGCCAGTGGAGAGATGTCAGCTATTGAATTTCGTATTAAGTGGAGCGTCTGCAGATTCGTCAGAGAAGCTAGTGGTGAGACATCAAATATTGAGTTTCCCCGCAAGTTGAGCTCCTGCAGGTTTGTCAATGAAGCTAGCGGAGAGATGTCAGCTATTGAGTTCTCTGTCAAGACGAGCGTCTGCAGGTTTGAGCAGTATTCCAAACCCGAAAGGTCGCTGACTTCCTTATCGGACACATCCAAAACGGTCAAGTCTTTCAGGTCTTCTGGTGTTATCTCTTGGTCTCTTGGTATGTTAAGTTCCTCATAAACAGCTTCCTCCACGGTGACATCACCGAAAGTAATAGTATCAGGTGGGGTTGGAAGGTCAGGTGTCTCATCACCACTGCTGTCGCATCCTACAATTAGCATTCCCATTATGATTAAAATCAAGAATAATCGCTTCACAATTCTCTCCTCCCCATTTCCCACCATTATAGGCTTCAGGATTCACGTGTGCAACTGGGAGTGGGTTGACTACGGGTAACGGGTTAGGTAGGATAGTGGAAACTTATAAAACATCTGTTATGGAGCATCGGAGTTCCGCATAATACTTGTTGTACAGACCAGGTTCAATTTGCATATTCCACTAAAATCCGTTAAAATTGTCAGCATGTAATACGATATTATTATCGATAGAGGTGTCGTATGGATGCAGTAACTGTATCGCCAAAATTCCAAGTTGTTATCCCACAGGCAGTCCGAAAATCATGGGGAATAAAACCGGGACAAAAAGTCCAAGTGATCCAATATGGAGATCGTGTTGAGTTGATTCCTGTGAAACCGGCTAAACAGACGAGAGGATTTCTAAAGGGCATAAATACAAATGTCCAAAGGGAACCGGACCGATCATGAACGTAGTAGACTCATCAGGCTGGCTTGAATACTTTGCAGACGGTCCCAACGCAGAATTCTTTGCTCCAGCTGTTGAGAATACAAGTGAGTTAGTAATCCCGTCAATCAGCATTTATGAGGTATTCAAAATAGTCCTCCAACAAAGAGAGGAAAGTGCTGCGCTACAAGCAATCGCAGTTATGCAGCAGGGGATTGTGGTTACTCTGGACACAAATTTGGCATTGAATGCTGCTAAAATATCAATCGAAAAAAGCTTACCAATGGCTGATAGTATCATGTTAGCTACGGCGCTTTCGTATGAGGCAATACTGTGGACTCAAGATTCAGACTTTTCGGGTATTGATGGGGTTAAATACATAGAAAAAACCTAAGCCATTGGTCTGTACAACAAAT
This sequence comes from Chloroflexota bacterium, assembly GCA_013203045.1. GTDB lineage: Bacteria > Chloroflexota > Dehalococcoidia > SZUA-161 > SpSt-899 > JABMQN01. Next base: position 3,938 of record JABMQN010000245.1, on the reverse strand, counting down.
CACCAACTTTGTGGGGCGGCTTCCTTTGAGCTTGATTGTGCAACCGGGAGTTGTTTTGTTTCAGCTTGGTGGCACAAGGGCAACAACAGGTGAAACGTTAAATTAAAAAAGTCTGGTAAAATTAGAGCAAGTACGGGGGTGCCACAAAGGGTCGGTTAGCATATTACCCTGCAAGCCGCTGACGCCGGACGTTATATGCCTATTCCAACATCACCTCGGTTGGAGCCAACATGACTACTGACTATCGAATCGGAGTTGACGTCGGAGGCACATTCACCGATCTGGTAGCCTTTGACGCCAGAAGCGAGCAAATTCTCCTCATCAAATTACCTTCAACTCCCCATGATCCAAGTAACGGGGCAATCGATACAATCAAAGAACTTCTGGCAAGTCATCCCGGACGCATCTCGCAGATTATCCACGCATCCACTGTGGGTACTAACATCTTTCTCGGCCAACTCGGGCTAAACCTACCCAAAGGAGCACTGGTCACCACAAAAGGGTTTCGGGATGTATTGGAGATCGGCAGACAGAAAAGAGCTGAGTTGTACAATCCGTTTTTCCAAAGGCCCAAACCTCTCATCGAGCGTCACCTGCGATTCGTCATCGATGAGCGAATTGATTTCAAAGGCGAAGTCCTGAAGTCTATCGATGAAGCACAGGTAAGGGAACTTGCCACCCAAATTCGGCAAGAAGGCTCCGAAACAGTGGCTGTAGCATTTCTCCACGCTTATGCTAATCCCGCGCATGAGAAACAGGTTCACGATATCCTGGCTCAAGAGCTACCGGATACTGTAATCGTAGCTTCGCATCAGGTCGACCCGGCATACCGGGAATACGAGCGAATCAGTACTACGGTGGTAAATAGCCTGCTGATCCCCGTGGTATCCCGATACCTGGAGAATCTCAGGGAACAGCTACAGATGCTCAGCATCGAATCCCCCCTCTACATTATGCAATCGAACGGGGGACTGGCAACGGTCGAGACGGCTTCTCAACTCCCGGTGGCAACGATCGAATCGGGTCCCGCAACGGGGGTGACAGCTACCGCCCATTGGAGCAGACTGCTGGGTATACAAAAGATACTGAGTTTCGATATGGGAGGGACAACAGCCAAAGCCGGTGTGGTGATTGATGGCACCCCTCAAACGGTGAACGAGTGCGAGGTCGGGGGTGCGGTTCACAGTGGACGCAGCGTTAAAGGGAGCGGCTATCCGGTGCGATATCCCTTTATTGATCTGGCCGAGGTCAGCGGAGGCGGCGGAACCATCGCCTGGCTCGATCCGGCAAATGCGTTAATGGTGGGACCAACCAGTGCGGGAGCTGATCCCGGTCCAGCCTGCTACGGCAAGGGAGGGCAGAACCCCACAGTCACCGATGTTAATCTAGTGATGGGTCGATTAAACCCCAAAGGCCTCTCGGGTGGTTCTATGGAGATTTACCCCGATTTAGCTGAGGCAGCTATCAAAGAGAGAATCGCCGATCCCCTGGGTATTTCGACGATCCGGGCTGCTTCCGGAATTGTTGAAATCGTGAACAACCATATGATGCGAGCACTGAGACTCGTATCAATTGAGAGAGGGCACGATCCACGCGATTTTGCCATGCTGGCATTCGGTGGGGCTGGACCTATGCATGCTGCTTTTCTCTCGGAGGGTATGGGGATCAAAGACATCTTCATCCCACCCAATTCCGGAGTCTTTTCTGCCCTCGGCCTCATGTTCGCGGATTTCCGTCACGACTTCGTTCGCAGTATCATGAAAGAGACATCTCAACTCGATATCCAAATACTGGAGACAGCATTCAATGATATGGCAAAAGAGGCCATGTATATGCTTTCCCAAGAAGGGTTCGCGCCAAATCAGATTATATTGGAAAAGGACTTGGCTCTAAGATACCTGGGGCAATCCTATGAACTGACCGTTTCATTCATAGGGAACCTGGAGCAAGCTGTGCAACTGTTCCACCAGCGGCATCAGGAGACTTACGGATACGCCTCCCCGAAAGAACCTGCCGAAGTTGTGAGCGCTCACCTCGTTGCTCGCGGATTGACCCAAAAGCCGGAGTTCAAAAAGGCATCCCTCGCAAATCCTGATCCTCCCTTCGAGGCCCTTGCTGAAAGAAGAATGGTCTACTTCGAACAGACGGATTGGGTCGAGACACCGATCTATGCCAGGTCTAAGCTGCTCCCGGGGAATCGCATCACAGGCCCCGCTATCATCGAGCAGTACGATGCCACAATTGTGATTCCACCAACATGGAATGCTAAAGTTGACGAGTTTTCTAACTTGCATCTCAGAAGGGATGGTTGAATGCAGATCGATCCGGTAACCACAGAGGTAATTCGGAACGCCCTTTGCTACAGCGCAGAGGAGGTGGGTATCGCCCTGAGGAATTCTGCTTATTCTCCCAACATCAAGGAACGCATGGACCATTCCTGCGCCCTGTTCGATCCTCACGGAAACCTTCTGGCTCAAGCCGAGCACATCCCGGTTCATCTTGGCTCCTTACCCTGGGGAGCCAAGAACGTAATTCGATATCTGGAAGAAAACGGGGATGAGTGGAAAATCGGCGATCTGGTGATGGTTAACGACCCCTACATCGCGGGCACACACCTCAATGACGTTACAGTAATCAAGCCTGTCTTTTTCGAAGGTATTCTAATAGGCTTCAGCGCCAACAAAGCACATCACGTGGATGTTGGTGGAGAAGTAGCCGGTAGCATTTCCAGCGATGCCACCTCGCTCTTTCAGGAAGGCACGGTGATACCTCCAGTCAAGCTAATAGACGGGGGCCATTTTGATGAAGATATCCTGGAGAATTTCCTTTCTGGCGTTCGAAATCCTGATATCTCCCAAGGTGACTTAAGGGCCCAGATCGCTGCCGCCAGCCTTGGTGAAAGAAGGCTCTTGGAATTAGCTGAGAAGTATGGCGCAGACATGATATTCGGTGTCTTTGGCGAGATCATTTCTTATGGGGAAAGGCGAATGCGGCAGCAATTGCAGCAAATCCCGGAGGGTGCTTACACAGCAGAAGACTGCCTGGAAGATGTAGTCGGAACCGATACTCTAACATGGATCAGAGTGAGGTTGGAGCGAACCGAAGGTGGCCTGGAGGTTGATTTTACAGGGACAGATCCACAAGTTGAGGCGCCTTTTAATGCAGTCTTCGGGGTAACGCTCTCAGCCACGTACTTCGCCGTCAAATCCATCGTTGATCCGGAAGGCCCAATGAATGAAGGAATTTTAAAGCCCATCATAGTTCATGCATCTCACGGTAGTCTGGTAAATCCTAAAAGCCCGGCGCCAGTTTCTGGTGGAAATCTGGAGACTTCTCAGAGAATCGCCGACACTGTTTTTCGGGCGCTTGCACAAGCATTGCCCGGGCATGTACCAGCAGCTTCGCAGGGAAGTATGAATAATGTAAACGCGGGCGGATTCGATCCCAAGCGAAACAGGCAATGGACTTTCTGCGAAACACTTGGCGGTGGCTCCGGTGGACGAGCGGGATCAAACGGTATCGATGGCATTCATGTCAACATGACCAATACCATGAACACCCCCATCGAGGCCATAGAACAGTATTATCCGGTGTTGTTCGAACAGTATGAACTGCGGCCTGAAACGGGTGGCAAAGGCAAATGGCAAGGTGGTTCCGGACTGGTACGTGCCTGGAAATTGCTGGAGCCTACCGCAGAGGTGACAGTTATCGGAGATCGGCAAAAGGTTCCTCCTTGGGGGCTGGAAGGTGGCCAGCCAGGAGGACTGGGCGCATACTGGGTGAAGAGGGTTGATGGAAGGATGGAGCAGATCAAAAGCAAAGCCACTTTGCTATTACACGAAGGCGATACGCTCATCATGGAGACACCGGGTGGTGGTGGGTATGGGGAGGAATACAAGTAATAACGCCAAAAAAAGGGGCACGATGCATCGTGCCCC
>JABMQN010000244.1 GCA_013203045.1 Chloroflexota bacterium | reverse complement strand
TTTTATTCATAGTGAATAGAATCATGATTGTTGTCTGTGTTTGGAATACTGTGGTTGTATTGCTAGTTGCTGTGAAGTGATAACAGCGATACTATCTGCACGGACAGGGATTCGTGCCAGGGGTGAGGTCGCAGTGCCTCTTCACATCATATGTGGGAGGAATACTCAGCCAAAATCGGAGGGTTGTGTAGTAGAGGCTGAAGCGTCCTGGCCGCCATGGAGAACCGGTAGTTGTCACACGTGTCCAGTCACAGATCGGGGCCGTCGGCTGTTGTCTCGTTTGGTCGATGTTCACAGAGGGCTTTGGCTGTCAGCAGGGTCATTTTCAAACAGCTTGTTGCCCCAGTCGGCTTGGACGGCATACCTCATGCAGCGTTCAAAGATGTCATAGTCCAACTTTGGACACGTGACACCCTTCCGGCTAAGGATGGCATCGACTTTCTCGGTGCCGAAGATCCGCATATCTCGCATGTACGGGCTATAGATATCGAGATATGCATGGACAACGGTTTCAAGGGCATTCTTTGGAACAACCTCAAGGTCCTCCTTCCGAACAGCCCTCATTCCGTTGATATCAAACAATGTCTGCGTATAGTCAATCAGGTCGGCAAGCATTGTCGGTTCGTTGTTCACGATGTGAAAGATGTCCCCGTCCAGGCTTTCCTCCATGATTGCCATGCATGCCTTGAGGAAAAAATCGATGGGGATTACATTCAGTCCGCCGCCGTCTCCTTTCTCCACCCGGATAGGAAGATGGATGGACCCGCCATCGTTCACTCGGACCCCCATATTCTCAGCATTCTTACCTTCATTCTCCTCGATATCCAGCTTGTAGATGTCTTTGAAGTACAGAACCGTCTTCACTGGGTAGTAGAGAGCATTGAATCGGGTGCTCCTGCCCGTTTCGGAGTTCCCGTACACTATTGAAGGTCGATAGATGTTCAGGTTAAGACCTGCTTTGCTGCAGGCTTCCAGGACTGCTCTTTCACCCTTGTGCTTCGTCTCCTCGTACACATTGGTGAAGTCTTGAGTTTCGACCCAGGCCTCTTCGCAATAGCCGGACTTCTTTCCGGCAACGTACGCTGTGCTGACATGATGAAAGAAATAGCAGCTGCCGGCAGTTGCCAAGTCTAGGACGTTCTGGACACTTGTCACGTTGGTGGCTTCGATTCGTGTCCTTTTCCTCTCCGCGAAGGACGTGTCTGCTGCGCAATGGAAGAGTTCATCCGTTTCTCTCACGAGACGATCATATTTCTCCTTGGTGAGGCCAAAGAGCGGCTGATCTATGAACCCTTCGATCACTTCGAGTCGGGATGTCTGTCCAAGGTCGATTCCAAACCATCTAAACACACGAGCGACTCTTTGCGTCGCGGTCAAATCGTCATTTGGACGGCACAATAGCATAACGCGGTAGCCTCTGTTGAGTAACTCAACCGCGAGATGGCTGCCGATAAACCCCGTGGCACCGGTGACTAGAAAGGTTACATCCCTCCGGGCACGCTTTTCGACTATCTCCCGTCTCGATTTTCGCATGTACCTCCAAGGCTGTCGACATATCTCCCGTTCGAGATTGCGCCAGAGGGGTTCTCTCTTCGCTAGCCACTCAAAGGTCTCAGGTCACTTCTCCAGAACTACGCCGATGGTCGCGCTGTCCACAGAGAGATGGGAAACGAAGAAGGTCGTTAGGTATACAGGATGTTCTCTGTGCGGGCGAATCCCTGTAGGAAGACGTGCTTGATCCATCGGACACCCTTATTGCCTTGACAGAACTCTTCGATCATCTGTCCTGTGGCGATGACTGCTTGCTGCATTCTTTCCACGTCGGCGGGGTCCCTGTGGTCCACATAGTAGTCATATTCCAGAACGGCTCGTTTGCCCATGTCTAGCGGTGTCAGGAAGCCGTAATCATGGGTTATGCTGTGGCCATCCCCGATCCTCTCGAACTCAGCGTTGATTCTCTCTATCAAGTCGATCTTGTCCAAGGGCACATGGACGACGAAGGCCACGACATGTTTGCGTCTTCCCATTCTAGAGCTGATGATCCTGAACATATTCAGCCAGACCAAGTTCGTCATCTCTGGCCGAGAATAGAGCTCACGATAGAAAGACCTCAAGTCCGGGGCGACTACCTCTGCGATGTGCTCAGGAGCAGGCCTCAGTGCAGTCTCAAGTAACGGGCGCATTTCATCCTTTAGAAGAGTCTCATAGGGGACCTTGTCGCCTTCCAGGCCATTCACCAGATCCCTCCATTCGTCCTCTACCATTTTGGGGAAGCCAAGCACCAGGATCTTGAGTCGTTCAGAGTCAACAACCACCTGCGACATCTTCCTCACAGTATCCAGGGCGTATTTGTCTCCTATCACCAGCACTGCATACTCCATGCCCAAATCTTCCTTGAGGACCCGTTTGGCGCTATCGGCAAGAGATTCTACTGGGGACATGAAAGTGGCCATGTACTCCCCACCTAGGACGGCCACAGCAAGACCGATTCTGCGCACGCTTAGATCGCGAGCGAAGGTAGTTGCTTCGTGGAAACTCGAGAAGGGGACCAGCACGCCGTCCTCGTCCTCCGTCATGGGATGCAGTTTCATGTCGACTCGAGTGCATACTCCAGGAGAGGGCATCTCCTGAGGTTGAAAGCTGAAGAGGTTCGGCGCGGTTCTCTGGTTGAGGTCGAAGACCTCGCCATCGGACCCGACGAACTCTGCATTGATGTAGTTATCAGCAGCCGTGCCGTAAGCATGCGAGAAAGTAGAGAAGATCCCTGAACACATGATGTTGGCACATACCAAGGCGGCGGGTTCTGCTACATTTACGCGAAATCCGTGTTTGGTGACCTCTTTCTGGAGGTCGAAGGCTGCCACGCCTGGTCCAACAGAAACACACCAGTTATCTTTGTCGATGGCGATGCGCTTCATGCGGCCCATGTCCATAACGAGACCGTCTTTGCACATGACGAGGCCCATAACACTGGACCCATTGCCGCGGATGTTATAGGGGACCTGCTCATTATTGCACACCTTCACGATCTGGCTCACTTCATCCGTCGTGGCTGGCATGACTACATATTTGGGCGTTTGAAAGCCTGTGAAGGGGCCGGGATCATGAGCATAGGATAATAGAATCGCAGGATCGTTTGTAGCCCATCGCTTGCCAACTATTCCCTTGAAGCGGTCCAGAAGGGCATCCGCTTCTGGCTTCACGACCTCCTTCCCATTCACCAGAAGGCCCTCAACATGCGTCTTCAGGGCCTCCATGACCTTGAGAGGACGGAGTTCCGTCACGAAGTAGCACTGCTTGTCACAGAACCCACACAACGTGCAGGTCTCTGCAATCTCGACCAGTCTTTCGGTTACAGGTAGCTGATCCTGCGCCAGCGCGTGGCAGATGTCCATTCTGCCTTGGGGATAGTAGCTGACGTAGTGATGCTCCTCCCCAGCTGGGCAGAGCCCGGTATCGAGGAAATCGATCTTGCACATAGCATAGTGGCGACATTGCGAAGATATCTTCTTGGCCTCTTCCGAAATCATGTTTCCTCCCCCCCCTAGCAGATAGCACCTCTAGGGATTACGAACCGTAGGATACCACTCATCTTGCAGCCTGAATATATCCTCTTCCGCAGCTCGAGCCTCGTACATCGCGTAGGAATCTGTCGCGTCCCGTTTTTCCTCGCCAAAACTTAATCGATGAACGCCATCGCTCGTCAGCACAAAAGACGTAGCAGCATCATAGATCGCTTGTGAGTCGAGATTCTGTGGGCCCACCGCCTCTGCCGCATCAGCTATTATGCTAAGTATCGCATACACCATGGTCGTCGCCAGGTATCCGTTACCCGAACGGATGATCGTTTCGGCATCATTTGGATGATACTCGTACAGAAGTTGCTTGGCCCGGTTGACCATCTCGCCCTCTTCATTCCACCAGCGCGAGAATCTCAGAAAGAGCATCCCATCAATCTCCTCCCAAAGCTCAGCTTCATCCACCATTCCCATGAGAGCCGTTTGCGTATCAGAACCAATGAACTTTGCCTCAGTGTAGCCTGCAGACCGATACTGTTCCACGAAACTTTTCATTACGAAGCCGGGATACACGTAATCGCAGTCTTTCAGCGCCTCGACTTCCGCCTGCCAGTTCATGCTGAAGTGGGTCAGGTATCCTCCCTCCCACTCGAACTGGTCCGGGTGAGCGGAGCAATAGTCCTCCAGCCCAGCGAGGAACTCGCCCGAGTATGATTCTTCCCATGCAGCTCCCCCGACCTTCGCCGGGCCTTTTGTCTGGTAATCCCAATCATTCTCGGCGATCCACTTCAGAAGGGTGTAGCTATCATATTGTGGGATGACTCCCAGATTGAACACGTATCCGGGAGGTAGAAGTTCGTCTATGTTAGCTGATAAAGCAAACAACACGACCTCGTCACTGTCCACTCTGGGCTTCAGGCTTACTGGGGTTGCCGGGACCGGAGTAAAAATCAAATCTGCTCCGTTCTCTCTGAGCAATTCATAGCCAGGTGTATCCCTATCAGGATTCGTTTGCCCATCATATGTGATTACTACCAGTTCTACTCCGGGGATCAGGTTATTTTCATTGTAGTAGTCAATCGTATCCTCCAGTGCCATCGTTATCGGTGCCATAGCGTTTGCGGCAATTCCTGTCAAATCTGTGAGATTACCTATGGTGATCACAACAGATTTCGCTGCATCTTCTGTTGGTTTCGTGGTTGGGGAAGGCTCATGTGTAGCTGTGGGTGTTGACGTCGATGTTATTGAAGGTGTCAATATAGGTGTTGGCTTTTCGGTCTCATCATTACCACCGCCACAAGCAGCTGACAACATCACTGCCAGCAATAGAATCACCAGAATAACAATTACCATTTTGGTTGATGGTTTCATTGCTTAACCTCCCTACTGTATAACCAAAAACCATGCATTGGTCAACGCGAGTTCTTCCTCGGTGCTAGTACAGACGTGCTCCTATGGATTACAAACCACGGGATACCACTCATCATTCACCCTGAATATATCTTTTTCAGCGCCCCTGGCCTCGTAAATGCCATATATGTCTGTCATCCATCGCTTATCCTCTCCAAAGCTAAACCGGGGAATCCCATTAATGGTCATCGAAAAGGATTCGGCGGCATTATAAAGGGCTTGGGAATTGAAGTTCTCCGGTCCCACTGCCTCCACTGCATCAGCTATTATGCTAAACATTGCATGTAACTGGTTAATTGCCATGTATCCGACACCAGAGGAGACGATCCGTTCGGTCTCGCTCGAGTGATTCTTATGTACAAGTTGCTTAACCAGGTTAACTATCTCACCCTCTTCATTCCACCAATGCGAGGCTCTCAAAAAGAACATACCGTCGATCTCGTCCCAACGCTCTGCGGAATCCACACTTCCCATGAAAGCCGCTGACGTATCAGAACCCAAGAATTTTGCCTCAGTATAGCCTGCTTCTCTGTACTGTTCCACGAAACTTATAAATAAGATGCCGGGATACACGTAGTCACAATCCTTCAATGCTTCGACTTCCGCCTGCCAGTTCATGCTGAAGGCGGTCAGGTATCCTCCCTCCCACACGAACTGGTCCGGGTGTGTAGAGCAGTATTTCTCCATCGCAACGAGGAGCACATCCGAGTATGATTCAGACCATGCAGCTCCTCCGACCTTCGCCGGTCCTTTTGCCTCGTAATCCCAATCATTCTCGGCTATCCACTTCAAAAGGGTGTAGGCCTCGTACTGTGCTTCGACTCCCAGATTGAACACATATCCGGGAGGTAGATACGCTTCTCTACTGGCTGCCATGGCAAACAGCACCACCTCGTCATTTTCCACTCTGGGCTTCAGGGTTGTTTGAGTTGCCGGG
>JABMQN010000243.1 GCA_013203045.1 Chloroflexota bacterium | reverse complement strand
GAACTACCCCGCAGCAAGCTGACGGGGTATCAATTCGGAACCTTGTATTTATCGCCGCAAGCGGCGGGGAATTCAACCCAAAGGGATTAAAGAAGAAAAGCGATCCCTCCTGGGATCGCTTTTCATTTGGTTCTAGAGAAAACGCGCTATCCGATACTTTTCTAACCGCGTATCTATCCAAACGATAATCGATGGCAGTACCAACAAACTGGCAACCAGGGCGAAGAAGACGTTGATCATGGTAATAACCCCGAAATCCTGCAGAATCGGGAAATCCACTGCGATTAGCAGCGCCGCAAAACCGCCAATAGTGGTGAATGCCGAGACACTAATAGCTCGGCCGATCTTGGTCATAGCGGTGGCCATCGCATTCGATGGGCTCTCTCCGTTGCCACGCTCTTCATAATATCTCATCATTAAAAGGATGGTAAACTCCACCCCGATCCCCATTATCAACGCGCCCAGAGTGGCGGTCAGCGGGGTGAACTCGATGCCCATCACATACATTGAGAGCGCGGACCATCCAATGATGAGAATGATTGGCAGGGTAGCCATAATTGCTCGGATTACTCGTAAGCGGAAGAGCAAGAGAAGTCCTCCAAAAATGAATCCTACACCGATAAGTGTCATCTGAGTACGTCCACCAGTGATGGCATCGATAACCTTAACACCGATTACCGGACCACCGGTCAGTGAGACCTCCAATTCTGTAGGGGGATTGGACTCGGCGATATGAATATCAAGCTGTTCCTTGAGATCCGCTATCTGGTCATCATTGATATCACCGATATCAATGATCATGTTGCAGGCGGAATAATCGTCACTGACGTCACTGATCAGGTTTTTACTGATATTGGGATCAATTTTCTCCCGCAGGATCTGCTCGACTTGATTCCAGTCGGAAGGCATAATGCCCTCGTTTGCTTGCACAATCAAATCCGCAATGCTTCTGGCGTTGGTGACTTCATCAGTAGGCTGATTTTCCAGAATCTCCTGCTCAAGTTGTAGCATCCAGTCGAGCGTGGTTGGTTCCAAAGTGGCTGATTTATCGGTATTATCGGACTCTATAAGCACATTGAAAGAAGAAGCTCCCCCAGCTACATCTCGCAGCTTGTTCAATGTTTTTACTTGCTCGATATCCTGAGAGAGGAACACCGTTTCGTCCGTTGTAGTATCGATGCGGGAATCAACCAACAGTCCCCCAACCGTTAATGCCAGCGCAATAGGTACGATTATGAAAGGGCTCTTAATTATTCGGGGGGCCAGATATTGAAGGCTCCGTTCAACGAATCCAACCTGTTCTTTTACCGGGACGGGTTTTCCGTTTTTGTTCTGATGATTCTTGTTTTTGTCATGCCAGTACAAGGAAGCGACCAGCGGGAATATGGCCACAACGTATGCAGCCAGCACACCGATGATCAGCATAAGTCCGAAATCCCGGATCATGGGTACAGGTGAAAATTGTAAGGCAACAAAGCCGAGGCAGCCGGCTATCAGGGCAACTCCCACCGCTGGCCCGATGTGAGTTATGGAATCGATGATGGCCTGAGCCACCGTTTGACCTTTCGATGCTTCCTCATCATACCGGTTGTGGAACTGAATCCCGTAATCGATCCCCAGCCCAATCAGTATGGGGAACACTGCCATGGAGATCATGGTCATAGGGACATTGAATATCCCCATGAGGCCGAAGGTGTAGATCGTGCCGATAATCACTACACCCAGCGGCAACCATCGCCAGGGGAAGAAACCACGGACTTTGAAGATGAGTGCCAGAATGATAAACAGCAGGGCTATGGCCAGAAGGACCATTCGTCCCAGGGACGTCATCATCATGTCTTCCACCTGGCTCATCAGAGCCGGTGAACCGGTGACCACTGCGGTAACACCCTGGGGAAAATCGGCCTCGTCAACTACATCTTCGGTTGCGGACACCAGGTCCTTCAAGACCTCGGATTCCAGCTCTGCTTCCAGAACAATGGCTATCAGGGCATATTGCTCACTGGGCAGTACCTGTTTGAACTGCTGAGCGATTTCGCCGGTTTCCGGGTCTCTGACGATAGCCAGTCTTTCTTGCTCATCGGCCGGTATTTCCGGCGACTCGCCTTGTTGGCCCACTGCCTGTTTGATGAAAGCGGCGGGACTGGTCACGGCGATGACCTCCGGATATGTTTCCGGGTTGCCTATGGTTGTTTCGATCTTTTCCATCGCCGCGAGGTTATCCAGGCTGAGTAATTGCGAAAGGTCATCCCCTTCGATCATCACCATGATGATGTCGCTACCGAAATCCTGGTTGAACCGGACATAGTCTTTATACTCCTGTGTCTCGGCGGATATCATAGTTTCAGTGCCGGTCTGCATTTTTATTTGTCCGGATACAAAAAATGACACTACTACTAGTGCCAAAGCAATAGGAAGGACCAACCAGTATTTATTCTCAACAAAGATTCCCAGTCTTCTAAAAACGCGTTCCATTCAGTGCAACTCCTACTCTTTGATAGCTAAACCTTGGCATGGGTGTAACTGTTACGCCTTTGATCCTACTTCAAGCACCTTTTTCAATGCCGTTGATAATTCCACAAGCTCTTTTTCGGGTAGATGGGATAGTCTGGTTTTGATAACGCCCCTGATAGTTTCACGAAACTTTCCCCCCGTTTCTATACCTTTTTGGGTCAGATTGATATTGATTTTTCTCCTGTCTGTCTCGTCAGGCTGCCTTTCAACCATGCCCAGATCAATGAGTTCATCTATCAGTCGTGTCATTTGTGGTTTGGATATCAGTAACATCTCCCCAATTTCCGTGACATGCATTGTGCCATAATCTTCAAGAGTTTTCACCACTTCCAGGTGGTATCGAGAGATGCCTTCCTCCAGGTTTTCCCGCATGGCTTTCATAATATCCTTGTGAAAGGATCTATGAAGAACCGGCAGGCGGTCCAGGAAATCCGTGATATTGCTCCAAACGGTCTCGTTCATAAGTAACCTCCATCAAAGGCTCTTAGTACACAATAATAATTATTCATATAGATAATAGTTAACAATATAAACTATTATAATGCAAACAATCCATTGTGTCAATTGTGAGATTTAGAGGGGAAATTAGGAAGCGTACGAATTCTACTATTGATTCTTCGCCAGCTCAACCAGAATCGCTTTCTGGGCGTGCAGGCGGTTCTCTGCTTGATCGATGAGTACGGATTGAGCGCAATCGATCATTCCTTCTGCGAACTCCTCACCGTGGTGCACGGGCATGGGGTGCATGAGGATGGCATCGGGTTTTGCTTTTGCCAGCAGTTCAGATGTTATGGTAAAACCCGCTAAATCCTTACGACGTTGCTCGCTCTCGGTTTCCTGCCCCATACTTGTCCAAACATCCGTATAGACCACGTCCGCGCCAGAAACGGCATCCTTGGGGTTCTGAGTGGTAATAATCTGATAACTGCCGAATGAGATATCCCTTGCACGTCGAAGGATTCTATCTGGAATCTCATACCCTTTGGGTGAGGCAAATCTAAAATCCATACCGATCAGAGCGCAGGCCAGTAAAAGACTCGCAGCTACGTTATTCCCATCCCCGATATACGTAACCGAGAGACCCTCAAGTTTCCCTTTTTTCTCAAGAATCGTCAGGATATCAGCTACAGTCTGGCAAGGATGTTCCTCATCAGAAAGACCGTTTATCACTGGAACAGTAGCATATTTGGCCAGGTCTGCCACGGAGCCATGAGCAAAGGTGCGTGCCATGATCAAGTCCACGTAACGGCTAATCACCCGTGCCACATCCGATATGGGCTCTCGCTTTCCCAGGCCAATTTCTTCATTTGAAAGGTATATAGCATGGCCTCCAAGCTGATACATGGCAACATCGAAGCTGACTTTGGTACGCAGCGACGGTTTTTCGAAGATCATACCCAGGGTTTTTCCGGATAGCTTTGAAGTGTTTCCCTGTTTCTTCATCTCCAAAGCGAGATTGAGGATGTGCATGAGATCATCGCGCGTAAGATCGGAAATGGAAACGAAATCTTTGCCTTTCATCGTGTCCCTAGTATAAGCTACCACCATATGTTATCGCAAGGGCAGACAACTGGGCCTCGCGCTGTGATATAATAGCTCAAGTTTGGAAATGGACTACCGAAAAGCCCTCGATTATGTCCTCAGTTTTGCCGATTTCGAACGATGGCCCGGAGCGGGATACGCGGAACGATGGGACCTGGCCCGGATGGAAGAACTCCTCAAACGATTGGGTTCTCCTCATAAAAACAGAAAGACCGTTCACATTGCCGGATCAAAAGGCAAGGGCAGCACTGCGGCGATGATTGCCTCAGCTCTCAATGATGCTGGTTTTCGAACCGGACTCTATACATCTCCCCATTTGCACACGATGCGAGAACGAATCAGAATTGGCGATGAACTCATCACAGAGCAGGAATTCGCTGATGTTGTCGCTGAGATGGAACCCCACATTGAAGTAACGAACCAAAACTGGGAAGGGACGCTCAGTACATTTGAAATTCTTACTGCACTGGCGTTTAACCATTTCCAGAAAACTGGGGCAGATTTTCAAGTGTTGGAGACCGGATTGGGGGGACGTCTGGATGCCACCAATGTAACTATTCCCGATGTATGTGTGCTCACTTCCATAAGTTTAGATCACACCGCCGTTCTCGGTGATACAATCGCTGCGATCGCGACTGAAAAAGCAGGTATCATCAAACCCGGTGTAACTGTGGTAAGTTCCCCTCAGGTCGAGGAAGCAGCAGAGGTAATTAAGAGAGAGTGTTCGGAGAAAGGAGCCAGACTTATCAAAGTTGGGGAAGACATCACTTGGCAGGAACAGGGGGCAAGTACTAGAAAGCAATCAGTTGAGGTGAAAGGACTGAATGGTAAATATGGATTTGCCATTCCGCTGATTGGAGAGCACCAGATCGAAAATGCTGCCACGGCAGTCGGGGCATTGGAGATTCTTGATGTCAAAAACGACAACATCGTTTTCGGGCTTGAGTCTGTTCGTTGGCCGGGACGACTTGAAATCTTGAGGGAAAACCCCTTACTGATCGCAGATGGTGCTCATAATGGTGATTCTGCCAGCCGTTTGGTAGAATCACTTAAGGAGTACTTCGAATTCGATCGTTCGATCCTTATCATTGGGACATCTGCTGACAAGAACTCCTCGGCCATGGTGGCAGAATTCGCACCGTTTTTCGATAGAGTCATTACCACGATGTCCCAGCACCCTCGTGCGACCGATTCTAGCCAGTTGGCTGCCGAATTTGACGGATATGGTGTAGAAGTCAAACCGACAGACAACGTCGGACAAGCAGTTACTGAGGCACTGGCCCAAGCTGGAAAGAGGGACCTTATTTGCGCAACCGGATCGCTTTTTCTTGTTGCCGAGGTCATCGAAGAGGCAAAAGGTATTTCTGGTGAGCGTTATCCCAGCATGGAAACACCGCGCCAATGATGAAACACAAGCCATATACATTCAAATCATAAAAAGGGGACTTTGATGAAAGATTCAAAAGGCAGGAACCGAGTAGTTGTTACTGGTATTGGGACCATAAACCCTGTCGGGAACAATGTAGATGAGTTTTGGCAGGGGCTGATACAAGGGAAATCAGGTATTGCACTTACAACTCAATGCGATGCTTCAGATCTTTCCTGCAAGGTTTCTGGCGAGGTAAAAGGATTTAATCCGCTGGACTGGATAGATAAAAAACAAGCCCGGCGTATGGCCCGATTTACTCAACTAGCCATAGCTGCCTCAAAGATGGCCATGGGGAATGCGGGTCTTGATCGAGAGAAAGGGGATCCCGAGCGACGTGGCATCTATCTTGGGAACGGGATTGGAGGCCTGCCTGATATCGAAGCAGGATGTGAGGTTGTTAGAACCAAAGGCGGGATGAGACTCAATCCGTTCTTTATGCCTGTTATCTTGACCAACATGGCTGCCGGACAAGTAAGTATTGCACTGGGGTTGAAAGGGTATACTTCGACGGTATCAACTGCGTGCGCTGCCAGTACACAAGCCATTGGCGAAGCTGCGGAGATTATTCGACGAGGGACCATGGATGTAATGGTGGCCGGAGGGAGCGAGGCTGGGATAACGCCGATAGGAATCGCTGGATTTGCTGTGATGAAAGCACTGACGAGTCATAACGAGGAACCCGCAAAGGCCAGCCGTCCGTTTGATGCTACTCGTAACGGATTTGTCCCCTCAGAAGGCTCCGGAATCCTGATATTGGAGAGCATGGAACATGCTATTGGGCGGGGTGCTCGGATTCTTGCTGAGATTGTTGGATTTGGAATATCCTCCGATGCATATCATGCGGTAGCTGTTGATGTGGAGGGAGCTGCAAGGGCAGTGCGATGGGCCATCGAAGATGCAGGAATTAGTCCGAGTGACATTGACTATATCAATGCGCACGGAACCTCAACCCGTCTGAATGATGCTACTGAAACCGCCGCGATCAAGAAAGTTTTTGGAGATTATGCTTACAAAGTGCCGATCAGCTCCACAAAGTCGATGACAGGGCACTTGCTGGGTGGCACCGGAGGAGTTGAGGCTGTTGTTTGCGTTAAAACAATTAACGAAGGCGTAATTCATCCAACCATCAATTATGAAACCCCTGATCCGGAATGTGACCTCGATTATGTACCAAATGTGGCTAGAGAAAAGGATGTAAAAACGGTCCTTTCCAACGGATTCGGATTCGGGGGGCAAAACGCCTGTCTGGTATTTAAGAAGTTCGAAGAGTAAGCAGGCGCTTAGCGCCGAGACATCGACAAAAAGTTATCGATAATGCGCAAAATTCAAATTAATCTCAAAGCACCAATGTCAAACACTGTTTCGGGGCATGGCTTCTTGTCATTTTAACTTTGAACTTGATTTGGCATTTGGATTTTGGAATTTTGTTATTTCAACTGCCCGAGAGTCTGGGACGAGGCTTAGCTCCTAAAAACATAAAGCGACCCCAAAAGGGGTCGCCCATCACTTAAATAAGACAGGGTCCAGCCTGATTTAGCCTTTAAAATGCAGAACGGGCCTCTTCGGGGAGCATGTCTCCGAGTATCTTTTGCATTGCCATTGAGTGGCTGCACGTTTCCCACTTGGCGAAGAACTGGCATGTACAATTCCATTTGCCATCGATGTAGCTTGTTAAGTGGGTGCTGTGAGTACCCTGGAAATCCACTGTCATACTGCGGATGCTGATACGGTCTTTCTCCCCGGCATAGCGGTTGGCCTTTTCAATTCTGCTTATCAAATCGGAACGCATTTCGATTCCTTTTAAATCCCGTTCTATTATTTTACCACAATATTCACTAGCTTTCCTGGTACATATATGATCTTCACGATCTCATGGTTATCCAGATGAGTCTTGATTTTCTCCTGACTCTGAGCCAGTTGTTTGGCTTCTTCTTCCCCAATTGAGGCGGGGACAGCCAATTTTTCGCGGACTTTTCCGTTAACCTGTACTACTAGAGTAATTTCGTCGGCAGCAGCAAGTGCCTCTTCCCAAACAGGGAACGACTGATTGTGGATACTGTAAGTATATCCAATCCTTTCCCATAACTCTTCCGTTAAGTGTGGAGCGGTTGGCGCCAGCATTAGTAGCAATGCTTCTATTGCTTCCTGCCAGGCGGCATTGCCTTTCACATCGTTTGCCTCTTTTACTTTGCCCAGTAAATTGGTGAATTCCATGAGTGCAGCCAGCATAGTGTTGAACTGTAGAGCATCCAGATCATTGTGCACCTTTTTGATCGTTTTGTGAGTGTGGTGGCGCAATTCCTTTTCCGTTTCCGGCGCTATAGAGGCTGTTCCGGATTTCTTTTCTAATATCAGATTCCATATCCGGTTGATCCATCGAGAGAGTCCCACCAAACCATTATCATTCCATTCGCCACCCTGCTCCCATGGCCCGATGAACATCAGGTAAGCACGTACTGCATCGGCGCCATACTCAGCTACCAGATCATCGGGATCCACCACGTTGCCTCTTGATTTACTCATTTTCTGCTGGTTCAGGATAATCGTTCCCTGATTGAAAAGCTTGAGAAATGGCTCATCGAAGTTGAGCAGCCCGATATCCCGCAGTGCTTTGGTGAAGAAACGGGCATAGAACAGATGCATGACGGCATGTTCAACACCACCGGTGTAGAGGTCGACTGGAAGCCAGTATTTGATCTTCTCAGGATCGAACGGGCCGTCTTCATACTTGGGGCTGGCATATCGAAGAAAATACCAGTTGGAGCACATGAAGGTGTCCAAGGTATCGGTTTCGCGCCTGGCGGGTCCGCCACATTGCGGGCATGTTGTATTGACAAATGCTTCGTGGTACTTGAGCGGAGATTCGCCAGTTGGTTTAAATTCGGCATCTTCGGGAAGGAGTACGGGCAGGTCCTTCTCCAGAACGGGAACAATGCCGCATTTATCGCAATAAACCATGGGAATGGGCGCCCCCCAATATCGCTGACGGGAAATGAGCCAGTCACGCAGTCGATAACTGATCGCTCCCTTACCAAATCCTTCTTTTCCCATCCACTCAGTGATGGCCTTCTTACCCTTTTCGCTAGGCATTCCATCAAACTGTGCGGAATTGGTCATCGTACCTGGTTCTTCGTATGCCTCGGTGAACTCCTCTCCGTTGTATTCTTCGGGCGCGATAACCACCCGGATATCCATCCCGAATTTGGCAGCCATCTCGAAATCGCGCTGATCGTGTCCCGGTACAGCCATCACTGCCCCGGTGCCATAGCTGAACAGTACATAGTCGGTAATCCAAATGGGGACTCTATCACCATTCAATCGGTTGGTAGCGTAAGCTCCGATAAAGACGCCGGTTTTCTCCTTTTCGGTGGAAAGCCGCTCGATCTCCGATTGCCGTCGGCACCAGTCGACATATTCTTCAACCTTCTCTCTACATTCCGGTGTCGTGAGTTTTTTCACCAGCGGATGCTCGGGAGCCAGAACCATAAAGGTGACGCCGAAGGTAGTATCCGGCCGGGTGGTAAACACTCGTATCTCTTTTTCGTCGAATCCATATTCGGAAATATCGAAGGAAATCTCTGCACCTTCGCTCCGCCCCACCCAGTTGCGCTGCATGATCTTGACCCTTTCTGGCCAGTCGAGTCCATCGTGTTGCATCAATTCGTCGGCATATTTTGTAATGCGGAAAAACCACTGCTCCATGTCCTTGCGGATTACGGGTGTATCGCAGCGCTCACACACACCCTCACCAGTAACCTGCTCGTTAGCTAACACCGTTTGACATTTTGGGCACCAGTTGGCCGGAGCATTTGCCCGGTAGGCCAAACCGGCCTTGAATAACTTGAGAAATAGCCACTAGGTCCACCGATAATAATCCGGCTGGCAGGTGATCACTTCACGATCCCAATCGTAAATGGCGCCAATAGTACGAAGTTGACGGCGCATATTTTCTACGTTATCCATCGTCCATTTGTGTGGATGGATATTTTGTTTGATAGCGGCATTTTCCGCTGGTAGACCAAAAGCATCGAAGCCGATGGGGTGGATCACGTTATAACCGTTCATGCGCATGAACCTTGCATGGACATCGGCAGGAGCCATGGCAAACCAGTGTCCGACGTGAAGGTTACCGGAGGTGTAAGGGAACATGGTCAGTTCATATCGTTTGGGACGATCACTATTTTCACTGACCGCGTAGAGGTGGTCACTTTCCCATTTCTGTCGCCATTTTTTTTCGATTTCAGGGGGATTATACTTTTCGCTCATTATTCTTTCATTATAGCGTAGGGAAGGGAGTGTACGAAAGCCCAGAAGAAAAAAGGGGATAGCACGATCTAAATCTCAACTGTCATATCTTCGTAAGCCAGGCTTATCTCGATTCCCAGTTGCTGTGCCAGTTGCTGTGCTTCTTCTTTGACTTCATCCTCAACATCGGGATTCAAATGGGTCATTATCACCCTGGGGAAATAGCCTTTGACCCGGTGGAAATCCTGTAGTTCTTCTCCCAGTAGACTGGGGCAAAGATGACCTGGTTTGGAAGCGATATCTGCTGATTTGTTGGAAAACCCCATATCCATAATCATGATTTGCGGCGCGATGTGTTCCCAACAGGAATGCAATCCCGGTCCGGTATCCCCGCTAAAGAAGATACTCTTACCCTTACTGTCCGTGATTTGGTAGCCCCACGCAGGAATTGAATGACACACCGGGACAGCCAGGACAGTGTACTCACCAACGGACACAGGTTTATACGGTTCAATAGTGTTCAATTTCAATGCGGGATTTTCTGATGAAGGCCACTCAGTGAATTTGGGATAGACCGTACCGTTTATGAAATGAGTGGTGAGGATATCGAGCGTGGATTCAGTGGCGTAAATATCTGTAGTACGATCTTGATTCTTCAGGGCAAATGCGGGGATATCTCGTATATGATCGTAATGACCGTGAGTGAGTAGTATGTATTTGATTTGTTCCTGTTCGGAAAAAGTCAAGCTTGAAGTGAGTCCCCCTGCATCGATAGCCAGTATATCATCGATAAGGATTGAGGAAAGCCGGGTATCCTTCGATTCGAACATATGGGCGCCGAGGATTCGTATCTTCATTCCAACTGCCCCTCGATGCAAGTTGTGTCAAATCCTCCTCGCGTGTTGTAATGCGTACTGATTCGAAGACGATTCGTTTCGAGTGCGTTTTTGAGGTCTTGATAAATACGCTTTGTGGCAGCTTCCTGAAAAATCCCCACATTGCGGAAGCTGATGAAGTAATATTTCAGACTCTTAAGTTCCACACATTTGCCGCCAGTGGGATAGTACTCGATTATCACATGGGCCAGATCGGGTAAGCCACTGAATGGGCAGACAGCGCTGAACTCGTCAGTTTCCGTTCTAATATACTGATTGGGGCTATCGAATTCGAACGTTTCCAGCAATTCCGGTCGGATGTGACTTTCATCCTGGAATTCAAAAGACATTCCTTCTGCAATCGGCATTGTATTACTCCTGTCTGGCTTATTCTTGGAGTGCGACAGTTACACTGCTGCTATTTTTGTGGAAGCCTTGCTTCCACACTCCAGGATCATCAGGGGATGTTTAGTATTTTGTGAGTCTGTAGACTTAACCCCCATCGAGGGTGCTCAAGACAGAAATCAATCGATTTCCTAGTGTTTGCCTTCAGTTCAGGCCCGTCCATCGGTTGCAACAGAAAATACTCGAATTCAAGGTTCTCGTAACCTGAAGGGGAGATGCCTTCTTGAGGGTACACCAGTTTCAATTCGTTCCCCTTTTTCAAAGCAAGATTGGCTCCGGCTTTGGGGCTAACGCATATCCAGTCGATCCCATTTGGTGCTTCGATAGTTCCATTCGTTTCAATGGCTACTTCAAACCTAGCTTCATGAAACGCGTTTACCAGTGTTTGATCCAATTGGAGCAGCGGTTCTCCACCGGTGCACACAACGAAAGGTCGAGAATTCGAGATTTCTGGCCATAGTTGCCGTGCTTTCGAAGTAACATTTGCAGCATATGCAAATACACCCCCATTGGGCCCATCTGTCCCCACAAAATCCGTATCGCAGAACTTGCAGACAGCATCAGTTCGATCTTCCTCATACCCGGACCAGAGATTGCATCCGGCAAAGCGAACAAAAATAGCAGGCCTTCCCGTGTGAACACCTTCGCCCTGGAGGGTGTAGTAGATCTCCTTGATCGAGTAGCTCATCGGGCATTGTCCATGTATGTGAGCGGATCAGTCAATCCGGCATCATCAAACCCCCTCAATCGAAGCTGGCAGGCATCACAATGTCCGCAAGGAACCCCTTCATTCGATGGATCGTAACAAGAGTGTGTGAGTGAGTAGTCCATTCCCAGTTCAGTCCCCTTATGGATGATTTGTGCCTTGGTCAGGTCGATCAATGGGGTATGAATAACTGTATCCTGATTCCCCTCAACGCCAGCTTTGGTGGCGAGGTTTGCCATGGATTGATATGCTTTGATGTACTCAGGTCGGCAATCGGGATAGCCGCTGTAATCCAGTGCATTGACACCGATGAAGATATCATTTGCTTCGAGAACTTCAGCCCAGGCCAGCGCAAAGGATAGAAAAATGGTGTTTCTCGCCGGGACATAGGTGATGGGAATGCCTTCAGATAGTTCATTTGCTGGCCGATCTTTGGGTACTTCTCTCTCATCTGTCAGAGCTGAGCCACCAAAAGCACGAAGATCGATATCAACGATGATATGGTCCTTTACACTATAAGTCTGGGCGATCCTCTTGGCGGCATCAATCTCAAATTCGTGCCGCAGACCGTACCTGAAAGTGAGGGCGTTGGGGGAAAATCCCTGGTCTTTTGCTATGAGAAGGACCGTGGAGGAATCTAGTCCACCGCTGAGCAATACGACGGCTTTTTTCTCCATTGTATTGTATTACTCAAATCCAGCGTTTTACTCGGAAAAAGACCAACATACCAGAAACTATGAGGAGCATGAGGACCATTATAGCTATGACAGAAAATGTATTGGTTCCCACGAATCCGAGATTCACATTCATGCCCAAGATGCCGGCTACAAGGGTGAGAGGTAGTAGAATGACGGAGATAACCGTCAGCAATCGCATAACCTGATTTATGCGGAAGGAAGTTAGCGTACCGATATTATCATTGAGACCAGTGATCCATTCCTTGTATTCATCGAGACTGTCCATGATCTTGCGGTTATGGTCTGCCAGGTCACCAAAGTAGACGTCCGCATCTTCTTTAATAATGGGGAGTTCACTCTTTTCCAACCACTCAAGAACTTCTGTTTGCGGTTTAATCATTCTCTGATATGCGATTACATCTTTCCAAAGCAATGAGAGTTCTCGTACTGTTCCACGCGCGTCCTCTTCAAAGATATCATCCTCAACCTGCTCGATATTGCTGCCGATTTTGTTAAGGATGGGAAAACAGTAGGTCACCAAACGGTCCAGAATCTCATAAAGGAGATAGCTGGGACTGTGGCTCATGACCTCCTCTCGTGTATCTTCGTTTGCATCACAGTCCCTAAAGAATGCCATCAGGGGCTTGAGTTCACCTTCATGAAGCGTAATGATATAGTCTTTACCCAGAAAAACGGAAACCTGGCTAGCAGTGGTAACCCGTGCTTCTTTATGGAAAACGGGGAAATGGAATACCATGAAGAGGTAGTTGTCCTCTTCGTCATGATCTATTTTGGGGCGCTGAATACGGCTTAGGCAGTCATCCAGTTCCAGTTCGTGGAACGGATAGTTCTGAGCGAGGTATTCCGTCTCTTGTTCGGTTGGCCTTTCAATATTGACCCAATTCAGCTTGCCATACTCAATCGAGTCTGTAACGGACTTTTGTTTGCGAATCTCTGCGTTGGCCATGATGAGTTACCATTTATGTCTGAGTTATGAACCGCTCCGCTGCCATTGCGGCGATGGCTCCATCGCCGGCAGCAGCAACTACTTGCCTGATTGAACCTTCCCGGATGTCTCCAGCGGCGAAAACACCGGGTATTGCGGTTTCCATTTGATTATTCACCGGGATGGTGCCGTTGGGTCCGAGTTTGAGAAGTTCGGCAAGGTATTCGGTGTTTGGTTTAGTTCCCACAGCCATGAACACTCCGCCTACCTGCAGATTCGATTTGTCTTCCGTTTTGACATTACGCAATTGCAGAGCTTTGACGGTATCACCACCATCAATAGCATCAACGACAGTATCCCAGATGAACTCAATTTTCTCATTCGCAAAGGCTCTGTCTTGCAATATCTTACTGGCCCGAAGTTGATCACGCCGGTGAATGACGGAAACCTTTGAAGAGAATCGGGAAAGGAACAGAGCATCGGCTATGGCAACATCCCCTCCCCCAACAACAGCCACTTCGCGGTCCCGGAAAAACGGGCCGTCACAGGTGGCACAGTATGAGAGCCCCCTTCCGACCAGTTCTTCTTCCCCAGGTATTCCCAGTTTGGCATGTTCAGTACCGCCGGCAATAATCACAGCATCGGCAGAATAATCCCCTTCGCTAATCTTCACGATCTTTTGGTTTTCAGAAATATCCATCCCTGTAACTTCGGTCATCCGGATCTCCAGCCCATGCTTACGAGCCTGCTCTTCCATTAGCTGGGCCAGATCGAACCCGGAGATGCCTTGTGGAAACCCGGGGTAATTCTCCACCCACTCAGAGGTGGTGATCTGTCCACCCGGGACCATCTTTTCCAAAAGCAGCGTATTCAAGCCTGCCCTGGTTGCATACATACCAGCGGTTAGTCCCGCAGGGCCGCCGCCGATAATGATCACCTGATAATCATTCATAACAAATCATCAAGTTTCTTTTTTAGCTCATCTTTAGGTTTCATTCCCACTACTTGATCCATAGGCCGTCCGTCCTTGAACATTAGCAGAGTGGGTATGCTCTGGATGCTGAACTGCGATGCAATTCTGGGATTTTCATCAACATTCACTTTAACGAAATCAACCTTTCCATCAAAGTCTTCAGCAAGTTCTTCAATGATCGGACCTACAGCTCGGCAAGGTCCACACCAGGGAGCCCAGAAGTCCACTAATACTGGATTTGCCGCTTTTTCTACTACTTGTCTGAAATTGTCATCTGTTACGTCTACTGGCTTCGCCATGATTTCCTCCTGATAATATATGGAACCTAGGTCCCGATCGCCTCTAATACGCTTTCCTCTACCATACGCTCCGCTACATGAATTGCATACTTTATCGCTTCAGAATCACTCTTCCCATGAGTAACCACAACATTTCCTTTTACTCCCAGTAGCAGCGCTCCTGGCGAGTTGTTCAAAATGCGTCCAGTTGCTTGCCCTAAAGAGGAACCACCATTTTCTGCCTGCTTGAATAGCATGGAGAGCACTTCTGCCAATCCTTCACTCAACTTTATCACCACGTTACCGGTGAAGCCATCGGTCACTACTACGTCAGCGCCTCCCTTTGGAAGATCCTGGCCCTCTACGTTACCAACGAAGTTCAGACTACTCTTTGCGAGGAGATGATGACTGGCAACGGCCAGCTTGTTGCCCTAGGTGTCTTCCTCACCGGTGGAGAGAATTCCAATTTTTGGCTGAGTGACATTGTAAATTTTTTGCATATAGACATTGCCCATTTGAGCAAACTGTAGCAAGTTCTGCGGTTTGCAGTCAGAGTTTGCTCCTACGTCCATGAGTAGAACCGGCCCCGCAAGTGAATCGAAGGTAATACCCAGAGCTGGACGCGAGATCCCTTTCTTTCTTCCCAGTGTGAGTAAGGCCGCAGCTGTAACAGCCCCGGTACTGCCGCCGGAAACAAATGCGGAGACCTTGTGTTTTTTGACCAAATTCATCCCGACTACGATTGAAGAATCTCGTTTTTGACGAATAGCACGGACTGGGTCTTCGTCCATACCGATTACCTCTTCAGCCGGTTGAGTGCTAATTCTTGCTCCGTTCAGATCGTACTGGCTGAGTTCCTTCTGTACTATCTCAGCTGGCCCTACGAGTACAACTTCAATATCGAACTCATGAGCTGCCTCTACTGCTCCTTTAACTACTGCCTGCGGAGCGAAGTCGCCACCCATGGCATCGACCGCAATCTTAGCCGTTGTTGCTCTTTGTGTCATATACTGAAATGCCCTCCGAAACAAGTCTTGATATTATCATCTGTTGCTTATGAATGATATCAAATTTGAGGGATAAGGCGCAATGCTTCGGCATTCTGAAATATGTGCTATAATCACGGTCAAATTGGGGTGCCACCCAGCTTAGACTGACATATTCCTTTGTGGCCGGTTACGCAGGGCGTTATAACTTAAAAGCTTTTCAAGAAAAGGAAAAACCGATGATGAAAAAGCCAATGTTTTTAATCAGCAGCTATACAAAAGAAGATATGGATATGTTGCTTGAAGATAAAAAAGGTCTTCACCATTTGATGTTGAAAATCGATCAAGACGCTGAAGAATACTTCTTGAAATGGAAGGAAAATTATCATGATTCAGTAATAAATAATAAGATTAAAAATGATTTATTCAATAATTCAATAAAAAAAAATTGTATACTTCTAGTAAAATTATTAAAACTATTTTATTATAATTTTTGCAAAAATCTAACTAAAAAGGATATTGCCCCTCCGGTTTATTCGATATGGTCAACGACTTTTCAATGTAACGCAACTTGCTTCTTCTGTGGTTATGTTAAAGAGAATAAAAAGAGATTTCCAAAACCATCTAATGAGTCTGCATTAGTAACCTTGGATAATATAATATCAAATGTGTCCGGCATATATTTTTCTGGCGGTGAACCCTTAATTCATCCAAAAATTAATGAATTCATTCAGATGGCTTTTGATGGTGGAATGAAGCCAGTGATTTTGAACACCAACGGTATATTAATAGGCCCGAAAATGATTGATAATGAAATCCAATCAGGGAATAAGTCTCTAAGTTGTTTAGATTATTTAATTGTAAGTGTTCATTCAATCGATCCAAATAAAATCAATAAAGTATTCCGTAGCTCTAATGGTGTTTATGATGCATTAAATCAACTTCGATATATTCACATCTTAAAAAGGATGCAAAAAATCTTGGGATTTAAATTAATGATCAATACAGTAATACGTGAAGATAATATCGATGATATTTACAAAATCTTAGAATGGGCGAAAAAAAATGATATTTATGCTAATTTCGTACCTGAAATGGGGCGAGAACCATTATTTAATAACAAAGAATACATGAAACTTGCTAACTATATACTCTCCCAAAAACGTTTGGGTTTGAGAATATTTGGAGACTACATTATGCTAAAAAAGTTATTATTAGGAAGAGACTTTAGTTGTTATCCTTCGGTTCGTGTTCATATACAGATCGATAATAATGGGGAGTATAGCTTAGTTTTTCCATGCATACAGAAACCCCGTGTTTATATTCCGATCAAAGATATTATTGAAGGTAACCATATTCTTTTAGAAATAAATAATAAAACTATTAATATAAATCTAAAAAACAAGTCCTGGTGGGATATAATTAAACAATTAGAAAAAAATGACATTAAAATGGCATGCGATCAGGGTTCTTGCTATATGGCTCAAAATTTATCTACTGAACTGCTCTTTAATAACAATCGGATGATTATTTATTTTTTTTATGAAGGAATTCTAAATTTCAAAAGATTATTAATCCGACGTATGACAGTATTAGATAAAATTTATGGAACATCTGAATAAGTCTACCTACAAATATATCGGGAATATTAAGCGATTTTTAAGCTTGAGTGAAATCACCAAATGGGTGAAATGAAATCGGGAGTTAGTAACTGGAAATGAAGAAACGCGAAACGATTCTACCCGTTAGCCCTGGTATCGAGGATGACAACATCCGTCAAGGGCTACCAGAGACATTGAAATATTGAGCTCATGTGGCAGAAATATCAATATACCCACCACCAATCGCTGTTTTTGGGGATGATGGTCCCTTTGAAAAAAGCTCCTCGCTGGTCTATAATCATATAACACGGGAGGGTTCGCATAGTGGCCGAGTGCGGGCGCCTGCTAAGCGCTTACCGGGGTTAAACCTGGTCGTGGGTTCGAATCCCACACCCTCCGCCAGTCAAATCTCCTG
>JABMQN010000019.1 GCA_013203045.1 Chloroflexota bacterium | reverse complement strand
TTCATATCCATCTTCTCCAATCAGCCGGCCCTCCTTGCGTCAACGTGTTGCCGGCTCCATTCTCTACCCTTTGGTTACCTTTTAAATGATTTAACAACCTTCCCTTCGGTTACATTTTAGATGATTCAATTCGTCAAGTTGACTGCACTAACTTGTTGCCATACAATCGCATATATGCCTTCACACACCACATTACTGAAATACCTAACGGAATGCAATCTCGGTTCGCGTCGCAAACTTGCTGATGCCATTCGAGAAGGCAGAGTTCAAGTCAATGGCTCCATAGCCGAGAATTTCAAACAGGCAATAGATCCGGCAAAGGATCATATCACTTTTGACAACCAACCAGTTAATCGGATCGAAACAACTGTATGCTTGATGTTGAACAAGCCAGCAGGCGTCATCACTACCACCAGCGATGAAATACACCGTAAAACAGTGCTCGATCTTATCCCGGAACAGTACAGTTCCTTGCGACTCTATCCCGTTGGGCGACTGGACAAGGATAGTACCGGACTTCTGCTATTAACCAACGATGGTCAACTGACCTACCAGTTAACCCATCCCAAATTCGAACATGAAAAAGAATATTTAGTAGCTATCAAAGGTTCACTCAAACATAGCGAGAAACAGAAACTGCAAAAAGGCATCGATCTTTCCGATGGCAAGACCTACCCAACCGTGATAAGGACATTAAGAAACAGATATCCTTTCAACTACAGTATCACCATTCATGAAGGCAGAAAGCGGCAAATTAAGCGCATGTTCGAAGAGCTTGGGCACCCGATTTTCGCACTTCGGCGAATTCGTATGGGTAAGCTGCGACTGGGTAACCTCAAAGAAGGGGAAGTGCGAGAGCTTTCCATAGCAGAGATAGACAGCTTGCTCTAAGATCAGGGCAATCACATCATATTATAGCCACAAATTCAGGGCAAAAGACGCGTCCACTCGTGTCAGGCGAGACGCCTGACCTACGGAAGTCTATTAGAATAACCCTCGTAGGACGGGCATCTTGCCCGTCATGAACGATGAAGACTGTTTGAAATGACCCACAATAAGATGCGATTGCACTGAATGTAAGACTATCACCCATTGCTACCACTCAAAACGAATAGTATAATCAAGCAAAAGCAGAGGGTACGAGGAGACTATGAAAAAGATAGGTGTACTTACCAGCGGCGGTGATGCCCCCGGAATGAATGCTTGCGTCAGATCTGTTGTCAGGTGTGGAATTTCCAGAGAAATGGAAGTGATTGGAATCAGGCATGGTTACAGAGGTCTTATCGAAGGAGAAATGATTCCACTAGGACCTCGAAGTGTAGCACATATCCTGGAACACGGCGGAACATTCCTCGAAAGTTCCCGATGTGAGGAAATGAAAACCCCTGAAGGTCTTAAGAAAGCTGTTGATAGTCTAACGAGTGCTGGTATCGAGGGACTTGTTGCCATCGGTGGTGATGGAACCTTCCGTGGAGCTGCTGCACTTTCCAAGGAAGGTGGATTCAAGGTTGTGGGAGTTCCGGGCACTATCGATAATGATGTCTATGGTACCGACTATACTATCGGTTTTGATACTGCTGTGAATACGGCTATTGATTGCATAGATAAAATCCGTGATACTGCTGAATCACACGGTCGATTATTCTTCGTCGAAGTGATGGGGCGAAACAGGGGGTTCATCGCTCTGGCAGTCGGCATTGCAGGTGGAGCTGATGAGATACTTATTCCCGAAACCGCTACTGACTTGCAAGCTCTAGCCAACAGTTTGAAGAAACATATGGCTGCAGGAAAGAGAAGCTCCCTGGTAGTTGTGGCCGAAGGAGATGTACCCGGTGGAGCGCAGGCCATTGCTGATAAAGTAGGCTGGCTGGTTGGTATGGACTACCGAGTTGTTTCACTGGGACACGTGCAAAGAGGTGGATCACCTTCAGCCAACGATAGAATCCTCGCCAGTGAACTGGGTGCAGCTGCCGTATCTGCTTTGGCCGGCAGAGTAAATGGTTGCATGGTAGGAAAGATCGGTTCGGATATTGTACACACGCCTCTTGAAGAGTCATGGACCGAAACCAAAGAGCTTGATACACGTATGCTAAAAATGCTTCAAATACTGGCAATCTGAACATACATCTACTTTGACCATAATGAATTCTCAGCCAACAAGTGCGCCATGAGCAAATCAAATAATATCCTGATTGGCGTAGGGACTTGCATAGCTATCCTGATTATCCTTGGTAGCATTGGACTATATCTCTCTACCCGTCCTACTTCAATGGAAAACAAGATGAGATCTATCAATGCTGACATAGAGGATATTCAGAGTTTCGATCAGAAGCTGGAGATACTGGAAAAGGATATACTTTCTGCAGTGGAAGTAGGCGAACAAAGAGAGGTCACATTGACACTTACTGAAGAGGAAGTCAGCGCCGTATTGGTGGACATGATGAGAGAAGCCATCTCTGAATCCTCCGATAACTTCTCTAAAGAAATGATCGTTGATACTATGGTTAATCTTGATGAAGAAACTTTTCGTGCGATCGTTAGGATAGACTTTGCAGGGATCACGGTCGATGCAGGTGTTGAATTGCGTACAGAAACCGATGAAGACGGCCTTAACCTGATACTAGAAAGTATCGAGCTTGGCAGACTCCCTTTCCCTGGAACTGTGAAAGACAAAATCAGAAGCAGTTTTAACGAGGCACATACGCACATTGACTTCCGCGACCTGCATATTGATCTGGATAGTGACCTTCCCGTGAAAGTAACGGATATTATCGTCAATGACGGGGAAATGGTCATCATCGGAATGACAACGTAACTATCGGTAAACACTTATGTTATCTATAACCTGTTATGGTGGCGTGGGCGAGATCGGAGGAAACAAAGTTCTTCTGGAGGATAGCGATACCCGTCTTTTCTTCGATTTTGGCTTCCCCTTCAAGAAACGTGCCAGATACTTTGAGGAATTCCTGAATCCGCGCCCCGGGGCCGGTCTTCTAGACCTGCTGGAGACAGGACTCATTCCTCCTTTAAAAGGTATTCTAAGGGAGGATTTAGCCAGCAAGACCCTATGGCAAAAGTTCGCTTCCTCACCGCTCTATAGAGAACTATCGATAGATGGAGTATTACTTACACACGCCCATGTAGACCATAGCGGTTATATTTCGTTTCTTCGCGATGATATCCCCATCTACACCTCCACCACCACAGCTTTCGTATCGAAGGCCATGCAGGATAGCGCCCCTCCAAATTTTGAGAGAGAGGTCTGCTATTCCCTGCCGAAAGGTCCCAAGAAAGGGTATCTGCGCTCGGCTGGAACCTACAAACCACGACCTTTCGCTTTCATCGACCGTTCTGCTCTCAGTACGGAAGCGCAGACTTTCTGGTACTCGTCCCCTCGCAGAAAGAAACCCCTGAGCACCGAAATGTATCTTTGCGCACCTGAGAAGATCGGAAATCTCAAGCTCAAGTCATTCCCTGTTGATCATTCTATTCCCGGTGCCACAGCCTTTGCTGTGGAAACGTCCTCAGGATGGGTAGGCTACACTGGCGATCTCCGGTTTCACGGCAGATCCAGCCATGAATCTGAGTATTTTGTTGAAGAGATGCACAAACTACAACCCCATATCCTCCTTTGTGAAGGTACACGTTTGAGAGAATCACGGGGAGCCTCTGAAGATGAAGCTTTCAATAATTGCTTAGAAGCGGTTAAAAAAGCTGAAGGTCTCGTTGTTGCCGATTTCGGAGCACGAAATGTCGAGCGACTTGTCTCATTCTACAATATCGCACGGGAAACAGATAGGAAGTTTGTCATCATGGGCAAAGATGCGTATTTGCTCGATGCAATGCACCTGGCTTCAGACAAAGTTCCCTCAATTGACCAATTTCCCGATATCCTGATCTTCAAGGATTTCAAATCGAGGCTCCCATCATGGGAAAAGGAAATTCACCGTCATTATGAAGATAAACTGATATCACCTGCTGAAGTTCGTGAGAATGCATATAACCTTATTCTCTGTTTCAGTTTCTGGGATGTACTCGATCTTGTTGATATCGCGCCCAAAGGAGGAACCTACATTTACTCCTCCAGCGAGGTATTCGATGAAGAAGGCGCCATGGACATGTTCCGGCTTACTAACTGGATTGAACATTTCGGTATGAAAGGGATCGGGTTACCACGTGAGAAACTGAACTGGGATATTCCCGAAGAAGAGAAGGGGTATCATTCCTCCGGGCACGCCTGCGGCGCCGATCTACTCGATCTTATCCGTCGCATTAATCCCAAGATACTGATTCCAATTCATACTGAAGATCCGGGTTATTTCATCGATAACCTTCGTGGTACCGGTATCGACGTTTGTCCTCCAGTCGAGGGGGAGATGATGACCTTTCCTGCAAACTGACACAAGCTCTAATCATAGGATGGAAATAGCTATGGCAGAAGATACAATTAAATGCCCAAATTGCGGATTTGTCATTCCAATTTCGGAGGCATTGACACACCAAATCCAGGATCGTCTCAAAATAGAAATGGAAGCTGGTGTTAAGAAGCGAGAAGCGGAATTACTGGAAAAAGAAAGAAAACTCAGCCAGGCAAGAGCAGGTATTGACGAACAGGTGGCCATACGACTAAAAGCAGAAATGACTAAGATTCAGGCTCAAGCAGCTCAAAAGGCAGAGGAAAAGGTCAAGGTTGAATTAGAAGATTTGAAAGTTCAGGTGACCGAAAAGGAAAAGAAAATTGCCGAGGCCCAAAAGTTGGAACTGGAAATAAGAAAGAGGCAAAGAGAATTAGAGGAAAAGGAAAAGGCCCAGGAATTAGAATTTGCTCGCAAGCTTGATGCAGAGAAGGACAAAATCAAGCAGGAATCTATGAAGCAGTTCAGTGAAGAGCATCGTTTGAAGGATGCCGAGAGGGAGAAAACCATCAAAGATCTGCAGTTGGCTCTTGAGGAAGCGCAACGAAAAGCATCTCAGGGTTCAATGCAGTTGCAGGGAGAAGTGCTGGAACTCGATCTGGAGAATCTCCTGAGATCCTCTTTTCCGTTTGATGAGATTAAGGAAGTACCCAAAGGAATAAGAGGAGCAGATGTAATCCAGGATGTCTATGACTCCACACACAAGCCATGTGGAACAATTCTATGGGAAGCCAAAAGGACGAAGAACTGGAGCGATGCATGGATACAGAAACTCAAGGATGATCAACGAGAAATCGGTGCGGATATAGCTGTCATCATAACTGAAGCCATGCCCAAAGATACCGAGAATCTCAGTCTAATGAATGGGGTTTGGGTCACTCGGCATAGCCTTGCAATAGGTCTCGCCACCGCTATAAGACAACAGTTAATTGAGGTAACGTTCGCCAGGCAAGGTGCCGCTGGGAAAGGCGAAAAGATGGAGGTTCTCTACGAGTATCTTTCCGGCCCTGAGTTTCGCCAGAGAATTGAAGCCATCGTGGAAACCTTCACTATGATGAATGCCCAACTGGACCGCGAAAAACGAGCAATGACCAAAATTTGGAAGGAACGAGAAAAGCAAATTGAACGGATCACCCTGAACACAGCAAACATGTATGGCGCTATGCGCGGCATCATCGGGGCATCATTACCAGAAGTAGAACTATTGGAACTAGGACCGATCGAGCCCAGACAACTGGAGACTAACCTGGAATGGGATGAATCGTAGGGGCGCAATGAATTGTGCCCAATCAGGACATGAAATATAAGGGCACTATTCATCGTGCCGCTACGTTTGTTGGACAATAGTCCCATCGTAGGGGCGAGTTGTGAACTCGCCCCTGAGGGAGATGAAGTATGACCAGCGAGATAACTATTAGCGAATATTCAGATCTTTTACAATCGATAAAGCGACGCATTCTCACCGCCCAGGAAGAAGCCCTTAAGACCGTTAATACAGAGCTAATTGAACTTTGTTGGGACGTGGGCCGAGTGATCGTAGAGAAACAACAGGGGGATACCTGGGGCAAATCCGTTGTTGAGCAACTTGCCAAAGATGTACAGACAGAGTTCCCCGGAATCAAAGGCTTCTCCCCTTCCGGTCTGTGGCGCATGAAGATGTTCTACGAAGCATACAGCCAAACTCCAAAACTCGCACCACTGGTGCGAGAAATTGGATGGACACACAATATCATCATAATGGAAAAGTGCAAAGATGATGCTCAGCGAGAGTTTTACCTTCGTTCTGCCAGTAAATTTGGGTGGAGCAAGAATACCCTTACCAATCAGATTGAAGACAAAGCCTATGAGGGAACCCTGCTAAACCAGACCAATTTCGATGAAGTACTTCCGGTCCCGATTCAAGATCAGGCAAAACTCGCCGTAAAACATGAATATATCTTCGATTTCCTTGAACTGGGTGAAGAACACAGTGAACACCAGCTACAACAAGCCATGCTTTCGAAACTGGAACAGTTCCTGCGAGAAATGGGAGGCCTGTTCACCTTTGTTGGAAGCAATTACCAGTTGCAGGTCAATGAAAAGGATTTTTTCATTGACCTATTGCTATACCACCGATGGTTGAAATGTCTGGTAGCAGTAGACTTAAAGGTTGGCGATTTCGAACCAGAACATGTGGGTAAGATGCAGTTCTATTTAGCAGCCCTAGATGATTTGGTAAAACTCCCCGAAGAGAACCCTTCGATTGGTATGATTCTGTGCAAAAGCAAGGATAAAACCATCGTGGAGTATACCCTGCGAGATTCCGCCAAACCAATTGGTGTTGCCGAGTATCGGGTTTCACCGCAGTTACCTGATGAGTGGCTAGGACAAATCCCTGATCCGGAACAAATCGAGAAACTGCTTCAAGAAGTCTAATATCGAAGTGACGATGTTTAGGGAATATCCAGAGCAGAACACATATCAATATTTATTATTTGCCCACAAAAAATGAACAGCTTTGAAATCATAGGAGGTTGAATTGAATGAAAAACCTGGCAGTAATATTACTTTTATTGATATTGGGTCTTGTGACCACAGCTTGCAGTGATGGAGGAAAAGATACTATAGCACCACCACGCCAATGCACACCTGATAATGATGTAGTTCAATGAAGTGACCCCAATCTAGAAGTTGCTATTCGCGATGCGATAGGGAAACCAACAGGCGATATCTTAAAAGATGACCTCAAACAGCTTACACACCTGCATAAAGGTTACTCAAATATCACAGACCTTACTGGAATGGAATGTTGTACAGAACTAAGAGCGCTATCACTTGCTGGAAGCCAGATAAGCGATCTCACTCCACTGAGCACTCTTGCATCTCTTACAGAAATCTCTATTAACTGGGCTGACATACACGACATTACCCCAATCTCTGGACTAACCAACCTTACTTACCTCGGGCTTATGGGCAACAAAATAGAGGAGCTCTCCCCCCTTTCTGAGTTGACCAACCTCACTGACCTCGAGTTTGCTTGGAACGACATAGAGGATCTTTCTCCACTGTCTGAGTTAACCAACTTATCATGGCTCCATCTTGAGGCAAATAACGTTAAGGATATATCACCATTGGCTGATCTATCAAATTTGACGGGTTTAGTACTGCGAGACAACAATATCCATAATATTTCTCCGCTTTCCCATCTTGAGAACCTTCGTAATCTTTATGCTAGCGCTAATCAGATAGACGATATCTCTGCCCTTGCCAATCTTATCAGGCTTGAAGAAATCTATCTCAGTGGAAACGATATAGAGGATGTATCAGCCCTCTCTAATCTACCGGAACTTGAAGAAATCCGGCTTGACAACAATCAGATAGCAGATATTGCACCGCTAGTGGCAAACACCGCATTGGGCAAAGGTGATGTTATAGATTTGAGGATGAATCCACTAGACGAAATCTCGCTTAACCAATACCTTATGAAACTCATGGAACGGGAAATAGATGTAGAGTTTTCGTCACTTGATAACAAACCTGACGGAATCATAAATTTTCCAGATTTAAACCTCAAGGGCTACATACTCAGGGAACTAGGCAAAATCAGTGGATACATTTATCAATCCGATTTAGATGAGCTTCTTGAATTGCCTTCTCCAAAGTTTTCTTTTTCATCAGCACCAACAGGAATCACGGACCTCACTGGAATGGAGTACTGGACAAATCTAACCAGCTTGGTAATAGGGAACAGTGAGCTTACAGATATGTCACCAATTATTGGGCTTGACAACCTTACATCTCTTACACTAAATTTATGCCAAATCACTGATATCAAGCTACTTACCCACCTCACGAATCTATCAATACTAAATCTTGATTTCAATGAAATATCAGATGTTTCTCCTCTTTCTAATCTAACTAACTTGACTGAACTAAGTTTCATACATAGTAATGTGAGTGACATATCTGCTTTAGCTAACCTCACCAACCTTACCGGACTTAATTGTCCATACAACAACATTGTCGATATCTCGGCTCTTTCCAACCTTACCAACATCACTATATTTTCCTTATACGAAAATCAAATAACTGATATATCCCCTCTATTAGAGAATTCTGGGCTTGGTGAAGGGGACACGGTTTTATTGTCCGGTAATCCTTTGAGTGAAACTTCTATCAACATCTACATTCCCCAACTTGAGGCAAGAGGCATTGACGTTGATTTCTGGCATTGAACATGGAAAACTACCTGTATCTTGCCGTAATGGGCTTTGGGGTGACCCAGGTGATGATAGGGAACAATCGTTTGCATGCTCTTTATGGGATTAGCTGTCACCGCAGCGGGAATAGCCTTGTTCACAGTAGCAAGGAGAATATCCCTGGATATAGCTGGACTACAAAGCTATTAATCCGGCAATTAAAAGCGGTCCAGGGAAGCTTTCAGGGATCAGAAAGCTTCCCTGTGAAGTGGGGGTATACGGGGGCGCAGCCCCCGAAAAAACCCTTTGGGTGGTCGAGGGTGGGAGCAACCATGCCGGGTTGTAACGAGGAAGGGATGGGGGTAAATAGTATCCTTGTTTAGTTGCCGGTTTAATAAATAGAGTTAACATCACAAATCAAAAAAACCGGTCTCCTTAATATTGGGACCGGTTTTTTTATACTAACGGGAACGTTAATAAATTATTTTAGACACCCATTTCGCAAGCTACCATCTCACGATGATAGTCCGCATCGCCGAAGGCCAGTTCAGCAGCCTTGCCACGGCGGAAGTAGAGCTGTAAGTCATGGTCCATGGTGAATCCAATGGCTCCATGAACTTGATGAGCTGTGGTCAGAATTCTCTGGTAAGCATCGCTGCACCAGGCTTTGGCCATGGATATTTCTTTGGCACAGGGCTCACCTTCACCCATAAGCCAGGCAGCTTCATAGGTGATGAACTTGGAGCCATCAACATCAGTGGCCATGTTAGCACCGTGATGCTGCACTGCCTGGAAGCTACCAATAGGTTTACCAAACTGGACACGCTCCTTGGAGTACTCGATCGTCATATCCAGAACGAACTGGGCCCCGCCGATGATCTCCGCGCATTTGCCAATAGCGCCGCGCTGGATTATCTTTTGAGCTACATCCCAGCCTTTATCTACTTCGCCCAAAACGTTGGCTTTGGGGACCTTTACGTTCTCAAGGACAACCTCGGCCTGCTTGTCGGAAGCAATAGTCGTAAGCATGGTTGTGTTGATTCCGGCACTCTTGGCGTCCGCTACAAACATAGTGATGCCGTTTCCTGTTTTTGCTGCTACCAGAAGATAGTCGGCAGCGTTAGCGTCTGAAACAAAGAGCTTGGTACCATTTAAAACATAATCGTCACCTTCGGCTGTTGCCTGAGCACTGATACCTTCCGGTGACAACGTACCTGCTGGTTCAAGCAATGCCAGAGCCATTTTGAGGCTGCCATCACCAATCTTGGGCAGGTATTCTTTTTTCTGATCTTCGGAACCGGCGTCCATGATAGACATACCGCATAACACAGTTGAAAAGAAAGGCCCTGGACAGCATGCTCGTCCCATCTCTTCCAAAAGAACTGCCAGTTCAAAGAACCCCATGCCCTGTCCGCCGTATTCTTCCGGGAAGACCAGTCCCATCCAACCCATCTCGGCCATCTCTTTCCAGAGATCCTCGGAAAACCCAAGTTCATCGTTTTCCATCTCTCGGACATGTTCCTTTGTGATCTTATCTTCCATAAAGCTCCGCGCGAAATTTCGGAGCATATCCTGTTCTTCAGTAAATTGAAAGTCCATCTCATTCCTCCTTGTAGTATATGCGCGTTTTTAGCCGCGAGGCATACGCAGTCCTGCACCCGCAATAGTGTTTCTCATGATTTCCGGAGTGCCACCAGCACTCATCAGTCCAATGGCTCTCATATAGAGATATTTAACTTCCCCACGCAATGGAGTGCACTTGGATTCCTCGTCTAGCTGTCCATAGGGGCCCAGTATCTGCATGGCGGTATCGTAAACTTTCTTTGTAGACTCTATGCCATAGAGTTTGATCATATTGCTTTCTTTCGGGGTGGGAAGGCCCTGGTTTTGCATCCAGACAACATTGTAGGCCATCATTCGACCTACTTCTAATCTGGTGGCACAATCGGCCAATTTCTGGCGGATGACCTGATCTTCAGACATTGGTTTGCCGTTGCGTTTGGTTTGTTTGCAATACTCTATCAGTTGATTAAGTACGCCAGTGGCATAGGTCATCACCGATCCGCTGAAAGGCCTCTCGAAGTTCAGTGTTTCAAGGATTACCTTGAAACCATTGCCTTCACCACCGAACAACGCATCCTTGGGAACCTTCATGTCTTCCATCCAGACACTGTTAAAGGCAAAAAGTCCGTCCATATGCTGGATAGTTTGCATAGTAACACCCGGAGTATCGTTTATGTTGACAATGAAACAACTGATTCCTTTGTGGGGTGGTACTTCCGTGTCGGTTTTAACAAACAGGAGATAGCGATCAGAAACGTGTGCACCAGAGGACCAGATTTTCTCCCCGTTGATAACCCACTCATCACCTTTAAGTTCGGCCTTGCTTTTCATTGACATCAGATCGGAACCGGCTTCCGGCTCACTCATTCCCTCTGACCAAGTAACTTCACCTTTAGTAATCTCCGGTATGTACCTTTGCTTATCTTCCTCGGTGCCGATTCTTAAAATAGTGGGACCTACGATAGAACATCCGTAGAGATCACGGCCGGGGACTTTGTTGTAGTTGAGTTCCTCAGCAAGAATGAAATCGTACATAAACGGCGCTTCCTGCCCGCCGTATTCCTTGGGCCATGTCATGCCCAGCCAGCCCTTGGCGGCTAGTTTTTTCCGCATTTCCCCAGCAAATTTATGAATATCCTCTCTGGCCTCTTCCTCGTACTGACAGTCGGTATCCGCCCCCCTGAAATCGGAAGGTACTTCTTTTTTTATGAAATCCCGGACTTCCTGGCGAAACGCCTCTTCATCCGCACTGAACTTGATATTCATTCAGCTTCCTCCTGTGTTATTTGCTGCGTCGAATTTGTATTAAGTTTTCACAAAAAGCACACAACCGTCCTCATTTTACATGCTTCGCTTCTCTGGAGCAACCCTACGTACTATACTCATGGCAACCACATCTTAAGCTAGCCACGGATGTGGCGTATGAGCGGTTTCCACAGATGTCAGGCGAGGCGCCTGACCTACGACGATGAATGGAAAGGGACTCGTAAGACAGGTATCTTGCCCGTCATGACCGATGAGTAAGGACACGATGCATCATGTCCTTAATTTTCAATAAAATGCGATTGTCCTGCCTTGAACCTAGACTAAACAAAAGGGCTCCTCGAACAAATCGAGAAGCCCTTTTGTTTCCTGGCGACGCCATATTTTCCCACTCCAACAAGAGCAGTATCGTCTGCGCAGGGGCGTTTAACTTCCGTGTTCGGGATGGGAACGGGTGGTTCCACCCCGCTATAGTCACCTGGAAACGCATATATTATAG
>JABMQN010000242.1 GCA_013203045.1 Chloroflexota bacterium | reverse complement strand
TTGAGCGAATCAGGGTCTTTGATGTAGCGCAACCTTATTAGCGCGCCGTGTTCGGGAGGCTGAACTTTACATTACTGCACAACTTAACAACTAAATATTAACTATCTTGTCGGGGAGTAGCGCAGCCTGGTAGCGCGCTGTGTTCGGGACGCAGAGGTCGTGGGTTCAAATCCCGCCGCCCCGACCATTTTTCTCTTACATCCTCAGTAAGATTATCGATTATATCTTCATAGCTCAAAACCACTTGATCCTATACACAACTGCTGATAATCTGCACACTCAAAACCTCACTTTTGTAAACAAATCCGTGTCGCGATTTCCGCGACACGACAAGTAAGCAGATATGTGGTAATATGCCCACACAAACCAATGATCATTAAAAATGCGTAAGCTATGTTCAATGGTTTGGATTGCATAAATGCAATCCACTAGTTGTTAGCACTCACTAGCGCTGCAAAGGAGAATGATGTGTCCGAAGAAGGCAATCATATAGTTATTCCGCAAACTGTTTTGCAGGTTATAGAACGGTTTGTCGCCGCTATGCGCGAGGATTCCGAAATTCCGAATGATGCAATCAACCAATTTGAAATCCTTCTTCGAAAAGGCACCGTTCCCAAGCCTGATGACATCAAAACGGCCCTGTTCGAATCGCAGACGGAAGGTGAGGCATGATCCGTGTCAAGACCATCCATATCGAAGATTTTCGTGGCGTTCGTAAACTTGATCTCGAACTTGCCGGTGACAATTACGGAATATGCGGTCGCAATGGCACCGGCAAAAGCGGTGTCGTCGATGCTATAGAATTCTGCCTGACAGGCGATGTGACGCGCCTTTCAGGCCAAGGCACCGCAGGCCTGAGCGTAAAGAACCATGCACCCCATGTTGATCAACGTACTCATCCCGAAAAGGCGAATGTCACCATAACCGGTGACATTCCTTCCCTTGGAAAACCCATCACAATTCATCGCTCGGTGAATAATCCGAAAAAGGTGGATATCAAACCCGCTGATGCGGCCATTGAGGGCATCGCGGCTGAGTTGGAAGCCCACCCGGAATTTGCGCTCTCCCGTCGTGAGATCGTTAAGTACATCATCACTCCACCTGGCCAACGCTCCATCGATGTTCAGACCTTACTCCGCCTCGATCATATCGAACGGTTACGGAAATCGCTTACCACCTTCAACAATAAATTCAAGACCGAAGCGGATGAAGCTGAACGGAATCGCGTGAAGGCTGAGGCAGACCTGAAGATCGCTCTGAAAATCGACAAACTAGATCGCACTCTTGTACTCGGAAAGGTCAATGAGATGCGCAAGATTCTCGGCCTGCCGGTCCTGACTGAGCTAACCAAAGACACATCTTTCAAAGATGGCGTAGCTGCACCCCAGGATACAGACAAGCAACCAGTTCTGCGCAAAGCTGTTGCACAGGCTGACCTTACTGCGCTTCAGACAGTACTACAGAGCGAGGAGCCCACCGCGATTGGTGACAATCGCAAGGCAGTGAAAGACGCTCTGGAGAAGCTCCGTGACGATGAACAGGCCTTGACGCTAGCTCGTCGTCACGGCTTCATCAAGACCGGGCTTGATTTAGTCACCGAAGATGCCTGTCCCCTTTGCGATACACCGTGGAAGGCCGACGATCTGCGCAAGCATTTACGCAATAAAATTCTCAGTGCTGAGAAAATCGAAGAAATGCTCGGTGAGCTACGAACGAAAATTAATGCTGTCCTTGAAGCTCTTGCCGAGCGCGTTCAGGCTATCGAGAGCGTTATCCAATACAGCAAGAATCTTAAACCACCAGTACCCTACACCGAAATCGACAACTATCTCAAAGGGCTTAGAGAGAAGGAAACAGTCCTCACGGATTTCCTTAAAGATCATAGCTTGGTTACCCCCGCTATCACAGCCATAACCGATTCATGGTGGTTCCTGTCTGCACCACAGCAAGCTCAGATCAGCGAGTGCCAAAATGGCGTGAATGCCCTTCCTGACACATCGGCCGCAGACGAGACACGTGATATCCTCAGTGTCGCGCAGGACCGCTATGAACGGCTATTGAAGGCAATAGAAGAGAAAAATGAGCGCAAAGCGCAGAGCATTGTCGCTCAAAAAGTCATGGACTACTACAACACCACCGCCACTCAAGTATTGGAAGGCGTTTACGATCAGGTTGCCGAGGATTTCTCCGCCTATTACCGCGCTATCAACCGTGAAGATGAGAAAAGGTTCGTTGGCAAGCTAACCTCTGAGCCAGCAAAACTCAGTTTTGACGTGGACTTCTATGGCCGGGGACTTTTCCCACCCGGAGCCTATCACAGCGAAGGCCATCAGGATGCCATGGGCCTTTGCCTCTACCTAGCCCTTATGAAACACACGCTTGGAGATAAGTTCACCTTCGCTGTCCTCGATGATGTACTCATGTCAGTCGATGCCGGGCATCGTCGAGAGGTTTGCCGACTTCTCAAAAAGGAGTTCCCAAAGACCCAGTTCATTCTCACCACTCATGATCGTGTGTGGCTCCAATACATGAAGACCGAAAACGTGATATCCCGCAGCCAGTCCTTCGGCGGTTGGACCGTTGATTGTGGCCCGCGGGTCTGGGACGATCATGACGTCTGGATCGAAATCCAAGAGGAACTAGCCAAGGACAATGTAGCGCAAGCCGCTTGGCTCTTGCGCCACTACCTCGAATATATAGCTGTTATTCTAGCGGATAATCTCCGTGCCCGGATCGAATTCCGGGGCGATGGCCACTATGACTTAGCGGACCTAATGCCACATGTGCTGAAGCAGTGGCGTACATTGCTCGAAAATGGCGAGAAATCCGCGATTAAATGGGAACTTGTCGATGACAATACTGCCATCGCCGCGATGCGATCCACCGCTAAAGAGCTAATAGCCAAGACTAATGCGGAACAGTGGGCGATCAATCCCTCCGTTCACTTCAACGAGTGGGCCAACCTCCAAGCCCCTGAGTTTCAGGAAGTGGGTGATGCATTCAAGACGCTTCTGGAGCACCTGCGTTGCAAGAACCCAGCCTGTATGTCATACATCTATGTTTCCCCACACAAAGGCCAGCCAGAAGAATTACGCTGTAACTGTGGTCAAACTGCGATCAATCTTAAAACTTGAGTGTAAATGAAAAAGACTAGAACTTGCAGGGGCAGATTGGAATTACTATGAATGATAACAATGGTTTTTAATAGTCCATAAACAACTTTTACAAGGAGTAGAATATGAGTATTACTGCAAGTGGCTGGTCAAACAAAACTGGTACCGTTGATAGATCCTGCAATTGTGGCTCATGGAAGCAACATTGGATTAAATACGCGGCAAAACCATGGCCTGCAAACTGCTCTGTTAAGGGTTGCTCGAATTCACCAACATTGGGAGCTCACGTCCAGAACCCAAATGTGGATGGTGAACGAATCGTACCAATTTGTGACTCATGTAATGGTCTCAGTGGCACCTTCGACTTGAAAGGTGAAATAACCCTTCCAAGTGCGAACAAATCTAAAACCTGTGGTTAACCACTGAGCATAACAAAAACTTTGAGCGGGACTGGGGAAAGTCGGGACCTGTATTTTTGTCAGCAAATGTTTTGAATAACATGCTTTTA
Source organism: Chloroflexota bacterium (assembly GCA_013203045.1). Classification (GTDB taxonomy): domain Bacteria; phylum Chloroflexota; class Dehalococcoidia; order SZUA-161; family SpSt-899; genus JABMQN01. Next base: position 3,016 of record JABMQN010000242.1, on the reverse strand, counting down.
CGACATCTATCTTGGCTCTTCCCAGCCCCTTAAGCTTAGCGTTTATCCATAGTGCTCCAAAAAGGTAACTCACCATCTAGCTTCGCCAAAACACCTTCAAGACCCCGATCCAAAAGGACTTGTTTTTGCACATCATGAATAGTTTCCTTGATTTACTGCAATCCGTATAGTATCATGACCCAAAGCTAAATTGTCGACAAACAACGCCAAAATGGGCAGTTTTGTTAATGAGTTCTGGATAAAACACGCATCCGTATATTAATTGTTAGCCAGCTTCGTATTCGGCCGATTGCATACAAACATAGTAGCCAGGGTATGCCCAACAAAGCCGAAAGGATGGGTAAATAGAATTACCTTCGTACCAGCCTTCAATAATTTGCGTTGATGACTGCGAACGGTTCCGACTGCCATTTATGGCAGTGAACCATGGAGCCATCGTGTTTTCGCGTTTCGGATCAATCATAAAGGCGGATGAAATCCATTGTCACATGTGGTATACTTCACTTCAATCTGAGGTGCGGCGTAAAACCCATACCGATGGGCGGGCTTGTTTTTCGATTGTAAATATTGATAATGACAAGCGGGCAGTTCATAGCAATAGGTGAACGACGTTTTGGCCCTGACTACCTAAGTAACTTTTGAAGAAAGGAGGCCATTGGAGCTATGTCAAAGGCAAGCAAAGTAAACACGAATGTATTGATCATTGGTGGCGGCGTTTCAGGTGTTGTGGCTGCGATTACAGGGAAGGCTTTCTATCTGAATAAGAGCTTCACACTTATTAGGAAGGAATCTCAACTGATCGACCCCTGTAGCATACCTTACGTGTTCGGTCCTCTTGCAAACACAAGCCAAATTCAGGTTTCAGATGATTCCCTCAAAAGCATGGGGATCGCGATAGTAACTGATGAGGTTGTTTCAATCGATCAAAATAGTCGAGTGTGCAAGACCGGTGATGGCGCAGAAGTTCACTTTGACAAGCTTATCCTTGCGCTCGGTTCCGTCCCGAAGACTCCCGATTGGCTCGAAGGCGTACATTTGGAGAACGTGTTCACCATACCCAAGGACTACCAGTATATTGATAAGATGGTGACAGCGCTCGGCGACTGTAAAGAAGTGGTGATCATTGGAGGAGGATTCGTTGGCTTCGAGGTGGCGTACGAGCTTGTCCAGACAGGCAAAGAAGTCACCATTGTTGAGGCATTGCCTTATCTCCTGGGGACTGCGTTCGATAATGAAGCAGGGAGCAGGGCCCAGATCGCACTTGAACGCCAGGGTATCAAAGTGAAATGCGGTACTGAAGCCAGGGGAATTGTGGGGGACTCGCGAGCCACGGGCGTTCTCCTGAGCAATGGCAGTACGCTACCCGCCGATGCCATCATCGTGGCCACAGGATACCGCCCGCAGACTTCCCTTGCGGAGCAAGCTGGGATTCAGATCGGTGACACCGGGGCCGTTCCCGTGGATCAGTACATGAGAACCAGGAATCCTGATATCCTGGCCGTTGGTGACTGTGCCGAGACACGATGCTTCATCACAGGTCGGCCCAATCACATCATGCTTGCGTCGACTGCGTGTGCTGAGGCGAGAATTGCCTCCATCAACCTTTATCGGTTGTCCGCGGTAATGACGTTTACTGGAACCGTTCCCATCTTCTGCACCGCAGTTGGAGACACTGCTTTTGGCTCAGCCGGGCCCACTGAGAGGGATGCGAAGAAAATGAAATTCAATGTCGTTACAGCCACTTATGAGGGTGTAGACAAGCATCCGAGGGATCTTCCCGGTACCCATGTGCAAGCAGTAAAGTTGATCGTTGCTCGAGATTCGGGAGTCATCCTTGGTGGCGAAGTCATCGGTGGAGCCAGCACCGGCGAGCTTACCAATCTCATTGGGTTTGCCATTCAGAACCGGATGACGGTAAATTCCGTTCTTATCGGGCAGGTCGGCACCCATTCGTTGCTTACCGCCGCTCCCATCGTGTACCCGCTCATCAGAGCTGCCCAGATAATCGCCCAGCGAATATGGACTGTTTGACCGATTTGTGGAATAATTTGAGCTGAAGGTCAACGTATGAGCGAGACGACATCCTCCGATCAGGATGCTCAGTGGTATCAGAAGACCGTGCCCGTTTGTCCAGGTATGGGCACAATGAGCTGAGGTTCAAGCGAACCAGTTCCTTCGTACGGTTTTTTCTCCAGTTCAAGAGTCCCCTCATCTATGTGCTCATAGCTGCCGCTGTCGTCACGGCCCTCCTTGGCAAATGGACCGACACGTCCGTTATACTCATCGTGGTAGTGGCAAACGCGATCATCGGGTTCATCCAGGAAGGTAAGGCCGAGGCTTCAATGCAGGCCCTGACCCGGATGATGGTCCTGGATTGTACGGTCCTGAGGGATCGAACCCGCAAGGATGTCCCGGCCCGTAAACTGGTACCGGGCGACGCTGTCCTCCTCGATGAGGGTGACCGCATCCCTGCGGACCTTCGGTTGTTTTATGCACGGAACCTGAATACAGACGAGGCTGCCCTCACCGGCGAATCAGTGCCGGTCGATAAGAGCATCGATCCCATACCCAAACACGGTCTGACCCCGGCTGATCAACTGTGCATGGCCTGTAAAAGTGTCCTTTAACTTATGCCTTTAAAGTGTCCCACTTTCGCTGAAGGTGGACACCTGAAGACCATTTATTTTGTGCATTGACAGCTCCCAAAAGAAGTCCTTTCGGAGCGTTCATTGAACGTAAAAAGTGCTCCAAAACCACTACGTTTATATAACAGTGTGTCGTTGTCCAGGGAAAATGTCAGGGTTTAGTGTTCAGCGATTTTGTCAGTAGAGTTATGGATATACCATTACGAGTCCCTCCTTTGATATAGGTGATGAGGGCAGAGAATACTGGCGATCATCATTATCCGTTTCCTTGTTCTGTGAACCCCAATTCGCATCGAGCAGCCGCTTGAGAGTGGCGTATCCAATGTTCAGTTCCCTGGCAGCGTGTCGCCGGGAGATACCATCCTCACCGA
>JABMQN010000241.1 GCA_013203045.1 Chloroflexota bacterium | reverse complement strand
TCATCTTCCTTTTCAATTACTCGAATCCCAATCGGCGTTGTTTGTAATTTCAAGTAACGGTCCAGATCTGATGCCCTTTCTTCCCATGTAGCCACGCGGCTTCTCCTTTCAATTACAACCCTATCTTACGGGCGATAATGTTTCGTAATATTTCAGGCGTTCCTCCGCCTACGATTAACCCCAGTGAATCGCGGAGATAACGCTGAGCATCATACTCCATACTATAACCATATGCCCCCATAATTTGCATGGCGGCCAAGGCAGCCTTTCTGGCTGTCTCTGCAGCAAAAAGCTTGGCTTGCGTGCTCTCAAGTGGCGCATCCTTGCCATGTTCCAGAATCCAGCAAGCGTTATAAACAAGCAAACGAGAGGCTGCTATTTCCGTGGCCAAGTCGGCCAACTTATGACTCACCCCCTGGAACTTGCCGATCGGCTGACCAAATTGAACGCGCTCCCGGGCATATTCCAAAGCGTTCTGATAAGCCCCTTCGGCGACTCCCAGCCCGCAGGCTGCAACCTCCAGATGTTCAACATCCAGAGTTGCAAGAAGCTGTTTCCAGCCCTGGTTAAGCATTTCCGAGCCCCCAAGAACATCATCATTCGCAACTTTCACATCCTCGAAAAAGACCTCACAGGCTGTAGAACACTTATATCCGAGTTTCTTAATCGGGCGGATAGTCAACCCTTTGGCGGGAAGGTCAACAAGGATCATGCTCAATCCTTCATGTTTCGGAACATTCTTGTCGGTTCTGACTAACACATTCAGGGTTCCCGCAACATCAGCGCCAGTTATGAAGGTCTTGGCACCATTGATCACAAGCCCGTCTCCACCAGGCGCCGCAAAGGTTGTTGATGAAGCAGCGTCAGACCCGGCATTAGGCTCCGTAAGGGCATAAGAGAAAAGGCGTTTTCCTGATACAATTTGAGGCAGATATCGTTGTTTTTGGCTTTCACTACCTAACTTTGCTATAATTTCTCCCCCATAAAACAGCGCTTGCACATAGGCCCATCCCAATGCGGGGAATCGGCTGGAAATAAGTTCCAGTACCATAATCGCCGAAAGTAGATCTCTTCCAACACCACCATACTCCTCTGGAACGGTAAGTCCGAGGACGCCTAAGTCAGCTAATTTGGAAAAAATATCAGCGGGGAAAATATCGGCTTCATCCAGTTCACGAACAGTTTCTTTAGAGCATTCCCGCTCAATAAAACGGTTAATAGTATCCCTCAACATATTCTGTTCTTCAGTCAACGCAAAATCCATATTCATTTCCTTTCCGCTTTGCGGCGAATCAAAAAGATAAGGTCATAGGCCATTACGGTCTCATCTTCCTGGTTGAGAATTTCATAATGCATAATCATGACGCCTCGATCTGTTTTCCCGGTCTCCTTTTTTTCTAAAACATTCCCTATAGTGTAGAGCGTGTCCCCAATGAAGACCGGCTTGGGTATTTTCATATTTTCTATGCCCAGCCAGGCCATCACCGCGTCCCCATAAAATCCAGTGGAAGTCATCATTCCCACCCCTAAAGAGAAAATCAGAGGACCATGGGCGATACGTTTCCCAAAAACCGTATTAGAGGCAAAGTTTGCATCCATATGTAACGGATAGAAATCCATCGTTAAATGGCCCCAGGAGACAAGATGTGCCTCCGTGATCGTCAAACTATGGATACTGCTAACTTCTTCTCCAACTGAAAACTCCTCCCATGTCTTCTTTTTCATCAACACCTCCTTAATGTATCCACTTCACTGCATATGATTATCAGCAATATTCAATTACAGAGCCAAGTAAGATTCTCTTACATGGCGGTTCTTCTCTAAGTCTTTGGTCTTCCCCTCAATCACTATTTTTCCGTGTTCCATCACATAACAGCGATTGCTTATGTTGAATGCTAATAGCGCGTTCTGCTCCACCAGCAAAACACATGTCCTTCGGTAGTAATCCCTTCCTTTTCAACCCTTTCAATTAAAAGTTTATTATTATCTACGATAGCAACAGATGCTCCTTCACGCAAAAAACCAATTGCGATAGCTTTTCCTATGCCACCGGCACCCCCGATAACAATAGCAGTCTTATTGTTTAATCGCATACCTAAGTCCAATCATTTCCAGCTTTGACTCAGTTTTAAAAGAAGAATTCAATCAATTACAGTGATTATCATGGCCGGCAATTATAAAATTGCTCCTCGGGGTTCTTTTGGATTCACTTGAGCGAATATCTCACTGCATTTTTGCGCCATCCTACCCGCCCTAATTGCCTTTAAAACTTGCCTTTCGCTTTTGGAGAAAGGCTGAAACACCTTCAGCACAATCTTCCGTGCCAATCAAAATTGATATGGCGCC
>JABMQN010000240.1 GCA_013203045.1 Chloroflexota bacterium | reverse complement strand
GGCAATACATACTCTTTGCTGCTGGCCACCGGAAAGCTCGTTTGGTTTATGTTTGGATCTATCTGCAAGCCCAACCCGTTCCAGCGATGCGAGGGCTCGTTTTTTTAGATCAGATGTCCCGCTGTAGATAAGAGGCAGTTCTACATTTGCCAGTGCGGAAGTACGTGCCAGTAAATTGTAGTTTTGGAATACGAATCCGATTTTTTGGTTCCTGATATCCGCGAGTTGATTATCGTTGAGTTTGCCTATGTTGGTGTCATCGAGTTCATAGGTTCCGGCAGATTGCTGGTCAAGGCATCCGACGATGTTCATTAAAGTGGATTTCCCGGAGCCGGAAGGACCCATGATAGTAACCATTTCTCCCGGTTTGACTTCAATATCAACCCCTCTAAGGGCATTGACCTCGATTTTCCCCAGCCTGTAGGTTTTAGTGATACCCTGCATTTTGATCATAGCAAACTATCTACATTCCCCCCATACCACCGGAGTATTGACTGGTATCAATTCCCATATCCTCTGCCATCTGCGTCAATGCCTCCAGGCAACACCGATTTTCCAGCAGGACATTCAGGCATTTCTTAATATCCTTTGAGACTTCCCCTGTATCGTCATTGACTGCGTCTTCAATTAAATCCCACGGAATTTCGCCATCAAATTCACTCGCGTCCGATCCCGTTTCTTCTCCGAACTTAGTGAGTGTTTCAGTGCAAGACATGATATCCTGGACCTTGGCCATACATTCCGTAATGTCAACATCTTCACATCCTGCACTATCCGAACTGCTGGAGCCACCAGATCCCTGGGACACAGCAATGCTCACGCTGGAAATGATATGTTCACCTTCTTCAAGTCCGGTAATGATCTCTGTCAATTTGCCATTGCTGGCGCCAGTTTGTACTTCACGGACTTCCTCTTCGTTATTGCCTGCGACCACTGTAACTGTCTGGATACCGGCTGCTCGATCTCTCGTTATCGCGACCTTGGGTATCAGAATCGCATTGTGAGCTATTATTGCTTCAATATCGACTGAAGCGGTCATGCCGTCTTTCAGATTAAAACCGGCTGCATCCAGTATTTCTACAGTAAGATCATAGGTGATCAGTCCTGATTGATTTAAACCTACAGGCGATACTGCTGTTACTGCACCGTTAAGTGTAGTACCTTGAAGAGCATCAACGTCAATCTCTGCATTTTGTCCAATTTCAAGTTTAGCAACATCAATCTCATCAACGTCGGCATCGATCTCCACCTTTGTTGTATCCACCAGCTGCATGGCGATTGTATTGGCCATTACTTCATCCCCGATGACGATATTCACCCTAGCGATAGTACCATCAAACGGGGCAATAATTGTGGCCTTTTCCAGTTGGTTCTGAGCTTCATCAAGGGCGATCTGCGCTTTATCGACAATGATCTGCAACAACTCTATATCCAGACCAGCCTGAACATAAGCCAAATCGTTTTCCGCTTGGATTAAAGCGGCCTCGGCAGTAGTAACCGCACTCTCTTTTTGCTGAATATTTATGGGTGCGTTGGAAAGAGCATTTTCGGCAGTGGTGACGTTGGCCTCTGCAGTGGCTATCGCAGTTGCAGTAGCCTCTTCAGCAATTCCCTGATTTTCCAGAGCCTTCTCATATGCCCACCAAAGGTCATCCTTTTGTGCTTGAATACTACCAATACCCAAGTTTTCTCTATTGTTGTTGACAAATGAGTTGTATGTCTGAAAGGCTGCATCCACTGCTTCCTGTGCATCTCTAGTGCTTATCTCAGCATTTTTCTGCGCACTATCCAGATTTCGGAGCGCGTTTTCCAGATTCGTTTCGGCATCAGATACACTAAAACTCCGAGCCTGTTCCAATGCCTCCTCGGCACTTGCCAAGGTGGTCTGAGCGCTCTCTACCGCCGCTTCGGCTTGAACTATGTTGACGTCAGAACTGGCTTTTTCAAGACTTATTTGGGCTGTACGCAAGTCTGCCTCAGCTCTGGCAACAGATCTTTCAAGAGACGCGGTATCGAGTTTGGAAAGGGTATCGCCCTCTTTTACAGAATTGCCGAAATTAGTATTTAGTTCCTCAACTGTTCCTCCAATACCAAAGACAAGGTTGACCTGATGGGGCATGGAAACGTTTCCAAAAGCGCTTATGGTTGCAATCAAACTGCCGCGTTGAACTTCGATAGACTGCCCGGAACTCGATTCAGCAGTTGACGCTTCCGAATCGTCATCATTACTAAACACATCCATATCTAAAGCAAACCCAATACCTATGAGCGCAATAACAAGTATAACTGTGAAAAATACGATTCCCTTAACAGTTTTTTTGCTTGCCTTCACTTGTCAAATCCCTCCTCATTCTTCTATGTAACGAAAGTATGAGAGTTTTAATTATTTGTATAACCGTATAAGTTACATCAATATAAAGTATTGTGGAGTATGATAATGCTCCATAGCCCGTGTGTCAACTTTTTGTTCATTTTTGTTTCGAAGCTGAATTTCAGAAACCAGTGAAGGTCTGCATTCACGCGCACACGAATAGAACCAAATTCGGTTTGGTATTCGAGAGGATAATAAAATTGATGGGATTAATCGTTGTATTATTTGGTTACTCGTCTGAAAACGCTATAAGCCAAACCCATACCGAGTATAGCGAACACTGCGACAACTACGAAACAAAGCCACAGGCTCAGCGTTTCACCACCAGCCAGTGTAGCACCGTCTTCCAGTACCATCGCTCGGATGCCATCAACTGCATAGCTAGTCGGATTTATCTGCGCCCCGATCTCCATCCATCGCGGGAGCGATTCCAAAGGATAGAGGGCATTGCTCATAAATAAGAGAGGCAGATTTAGCATGAATATCAACATATGATATCCACCCGGATCATCAACTTTGGAAGCAACTGCCAGTGCAATTCCGGCAAATCCAATACCAAAGCCAGTTACCAACACCAGTCCTCCCAGCCATCCCAGTGGATTGAGTTCTATTTGAACACCCAGCAGTATACCTACAATAAAAATCAGAATCGCCTGAATGGTACTTTTAGTGACTATGCTCATCGCATTTCCCATCAATATGCTCAGACGAGGGATCGGAGCTATCAAATATTCTTTGACTACCCCACTGGTTCGTTCGTTAAGCCATATCACACCACCACCAATGGCACCACCCAAAGCTGTGAGTGCCACAATGCCAGGTAAAATGAAATCAATGTAGTATTCATCTCCTCCGGGTGCACCCATTCCAACCAATCCTTTCATACCCAATCCAAACAGTATCACCCAAAGAACAGGTTGAATAAGCATTCCGAACATCTCCTCAGAATGGACTTTCAACTTGCTCATGTGTTTACCCCATAGAATGAATGCTGCACTCATTTCGTACCCCCTTTGGAATATCACCACGCTGGAATTACTTGTCCCGCAGTTCCCGCCCGGTATACTTCAGGAAAACATCTCCCAAGCTCGGTTTAGTTACTGAAATATCACTAATGGTGTAGCTGTTTTCATTCGCCAGAGTCACTACTTCGGCCAGTCGATGATTACCCGAATCCACCCCAATTTGAATCACGCCATCTCCGGTGTGGACAGTTTGTACAAATTCTAAACTCCGAAGCTTTTCAGTAAATGAAGTCTCCCCATCCGAACCTGTTACGCGAATCGTATCCGCCCCCATCTGATCGATCAGGTCTCTTGGAGTCCCCTCAGCCACAATTTTGCCATGATCGATGATGCCCACAGTATCGGCCATCTCTTCTGCTTCTTCCATATAATGAGTCGTCAGCAACAAGGTCAGGCCCTGTTTTTCTTTTAAGTCTCTAATATAAGCCCAAATACTAGCTCGATTCTGAGGATCCAGACCCAAAGTAGGCTCATCCAGAAAAAGCACTTCTGGATTGGTCATTAATCCTCGTGCTAACTCCAAGCGCCGCTTCATTCCACCTGAATACGTGGAACATCGTCGGTCAGCTGCCTCCTCCAACTCTACCAGCGCCAACAACTCAGCAATCTTGGCCTTGCGTTGCACTTTGCTTTGACCATATAGTCGTCCGTGATAATCCAGTACCTGTCTACCGGTTAACTCCTCATCCAGCACCATCTCCTGAAAAGTCACACCGATCCTTCGACGAACCTCATCAGCCTGAGTAACCACATCGAACCCTGCGGTTTTAGCCGAACCATTCGTTGATTTGATGAGCGTAGTTAGTATGGAAATTGTGGTTGTCTTTCCGGCCCCATTTGGTCCCAGTAGTGCATAGACCGTATTAGTTGGAACGGACAAATCTACACGATCCACAGCAACAATATCTTCTGCGAATCGTTTCACCAATCCACGAGTTTCGATTGCTAATTCACTGTTATTCGCTTTGTTCATTTCTATTCACCTTTTTTGAAAATGCTGGTACTACGATGTTTTGACTAAATCCGCCTGTACCTTAGCGAGCCAATTGACCTCCGCCTCTAAATGAACGATATTATGTTCGATCACGTACTGCCAGCTTCCATCAGTAACAATCTCCAAATGATCCTGGTACAGTTTCAAAGCCGCCTGTGTTTTTTTTTGTTTCTCGCTTAATAGATTATTCACTTCTTGTTTCGAAAGCTCATTCATGAACGCAATACCCACATCGTCATCATAATATGTACGAGAATAATCGCTGAGGTTCCATCTCAACAAGTAAAAGAAGTGAGCTTGGCCATTCTCGGTGAGTTCGTAAACACGCCGTTCCGGTCGATTTCCTTCACGCTCATTCTCATGAATCACGTATCCATCTTTTTCTAATTTGTTCAATGTGTAATAGGCAGTGGATCTTTTAAGGTCGGCGTACATGCTGAACGAATGTTTATAGGACTCATTTAATTGGTAACCATGCTTTTTCCCATCCAATAGTAAACCGAGTAAAAGAAGTTCCTTCATCACATGACCCCCAATTTATAGTTCAAAATATATAGTCTATTTTGACTATTCAGATTAGACTATTATATTAATTACCTGAGATAATGTCAATACTAGCGAGGGATATTACATGGTGTTAAATGAATGGACGATGGAAAAGTTGGACGCTCTTTCAATAGTATAGTCGGGGCACGACATGTCGTGCCCCGACTATACTATTCGTACCTAAGCGCATCAGTTTAGATTAGGAGATGGGGCCTCAAGAAGCGTTGCCTGCGTCTCGAATTTATCTTTCCCCCGCCAGTACGTTATCTCAACAGTCTGAGAAATTTCCTTGGAAATGATGACCTGTGTGAACTCATTTGTACTTCGTATTTCCATTCCATCAATTGAGGTAATAACATCGCCTGGTTCGAGCCCGGCCTTGTCCGCAGGCCCATTCACCAGCATTTCGGTAACCAGAACCCCTGAAGTAACCGGCAACCTGTAGATGACAGCGATCCTGCGATCCACGGTAGCCGTGCTGATACCCAAAGACGGTCGCAAGACATAGCCCATTTCGATGAGCTGCTCAATGACTGGCATGGCTTCATTGCTACTGATAGCATAGCCCATGCCCTCGACACCCACTTCGGCAACTTTCACACTGGTGATACCGATAACCTCACCGGCCATATTTACGAGCGGGCCTCCGCTATTGCCTGGATTGATGGCAGCATATGTCTGTATCAGGTCATCCAGTGTTTGCCCGGAGAAACAGCGAGTGATACCTGAGTCGAACTCACAATGCCCTGAGTCGCACTTATTCCCCGCCCCAATGAATTCCCTATGACCACCACCCATTCGCCGATACTTGAAGCTGAAGAATCCCCCACCTTAAGAACCGGCAAATCCCGGGCATCTATCTTGATTACCGCCAGATCCGTCAGGGGATCGGTACTGACTTCCTCTGCCGTGAGAACCCGGCCATCATCAAGCGTAACTGTAATCGTATCTGCACCAGCCACTACATGATTGTTGGTAACGATATGACCATCTTCATCAACAATCCACCCTGATCCAGCGCCCTGCTCCCGATAAGCTCGATTAAGGATATCGTAACTTATCGCTTCGACATTTATCGCCACTACTGCAGGTTTCACTTGTGCCACTACGTCTGCGATACAGGAGAGGGAATTTTGTTCTAGCGTTTGAGGTTGGGTTGGATTTGGACTTTCCTCCAGTTCATCCGATGAGTTACTGCAAGCACTAACGAGACACGAGGTAATCAGAAGACATATGATTAATCCAGTAATTAGAACAACACGCTTCAACACGGCATTCCTCCTTTTTCAACCCAAACGTGCTTTTAGTCACATTACATTATATTGTAACAAGACAGTGCTTTCATCTGTATGCTGTATTTACATGCAAGCAAACTTATTGCCAAATTATAATTCGGTTTACTACGAATCCCATCAATAGGACTGAGTCACGCTGAATGCATGGTCGATCAATACACCAAAACAAACTTCACTATCAAACCAGCTATCCAGTGAATTTAAGCATTTTTGTAAAGTAGCGCCAGTGCCACAGGATGTGAAACATTGATACTATACCCATCACGATACCGATCTCAACGTGCCAGTATAGAATATTGAAGGGCAGCGATATGTCCATACCGAGGTCTATGTTTAATATGAGAATCAACCCAAGTACCGCTGACATCGCAAAAGTCACAAACAACACAAAATTCCATATCTTTCGATGAACAACACGCTTGATGATCCGTTTAGATGAGAGCAAATGACTTAATCCATACAACAAACTAACCAGTAAGATAATCGGTAATAGTCTGTAGTCCAAGCCACTGCCACCACCAATACTACCAAGGTTTTGCGCCTCATTATTATTGACGCTAATTACAGCTTCACTGGTATCATTACTCTGTGTCTCGAATTCAACAAGACGGATTTCACTACGTTCCGATGGGGACGACTGGCTCAAATCACAGATTCCATCGCTATCTGTGTCAACATACCGTGGGCACCTACCCGGATATTCACAGCCTACTTGCCCGCGCGGGCAAGTGTTCCAGAAACCCTCGGCCAAGGCAGGTGTCACTATTGCAGTACCTGTCAGCAACAATACCAGCAGTAAAAATGAGACTGCTATTTTCTTCATATTGCACGTCCAGCAGCAGGGGGTGCGATTTATCGCGTCCCCACAATGTTATTCATATCTAAGTGCGTCAATGGGGTTGAGTCGCGATGCCCGTATGGCTGGGTAAACGCCGGAAACGATCCCAACCCCCAGGGCTACAAAGAACGCTATTATGATGGTGTCCGGGGTGATTATCGTCTCGATGGTGGACATATTCATAGTGATCGATCCCGAAAGGAGTTCCGAGGCGCCGATTCCCACACCGATGCCAATAATCCCACCTATGACGCTGATGGTCGATGCTTCCAGCAGGAACTGCATCAGGATGTTGCGCCGCTTGGCACCCACCGCTTTGCGGATGCCGATCTCCCGCGTACGCTCGGTTACCGAAACCAGCATGATGTTCATGATCCCAATACCAGCTACTAAGAGTGCAATAGCCGCTGTCACCGTCAGCAATACACTGAGTGTGTCGCTTGTCTCGGTGAACGTGTCCACTATGTCCTGCAAGTTGGTGATGGAGAAGTCGGCTTCGTCACCCAGCGCAATTCGATGTTCATCCATGAGCAATTCGGTGACCTGAGACATGGCAAGATCATTCTGGCCATCCGCTGCCTGCAGGTAAATAGAGCCTATGATATGATCTCCGTCGCTGGCTCGTTGGGGGTTCAACCGGTTCATGACAGTGGAGATGGGAACATATATGGAATCGTCGGCACTCATCATGCCGCCCTCTTCCTCCATCACGCCGACCACTGTGAACGGTCGTTTGTCTATCTTGACGGTCTGTCCGATGGGGTTGCTATCCCCAAACAGGTCTTCCGCCGCACCACTGCCCAGCACACAGACCGAGGCTGTACTGTTGACATCGTCCTGAGTAATCCAGTTTCCTTCAGCGACGGTCTTATTACGCACCTCTTCGTATTCCGGAGTTACCCCAAAGATCTTGGCATTCACATTTTCACTACCGATGACCACCTGGGCACTAGTCGAAGCTTCAGGAGCCACTGCTTCCACAGTAGTCACTTCGGTAGAACTGGCGATCGCCAGGGCATCCTCATAGCTAAGGGTTTGTGCACTACCCTGTGCCATCCTCTTGAATCCCTCTGTAGCTGCTCCGGGAGACACGGTGAGCTGGTTCGATCCCAGATTGCCAAGGCGTTCTTCGATCGACTGGGCGGATCCTTCGCCTACCGAACTTAGGGCAATCACCGAAGCAATGCCTATAATGACTCCAAGGATAGTCAGGAACGAACGCAGCCTGTTGGCAAAGATGCCACGAAGCGCCACAACTAAAGTCGCTAAATGTGTCATCGGCTCAACACCTCCTCATCATGCACCACACCATCGCGAACATGGATGATGCGCTGGGCATATTCACCGATCTCACGCTCATGAGTTACCATCACAATGGTTATCCCGTCTTTTCTATTGAGTTCCGCGAACAGATTCATGATGTCTTTGCCAGTGCGGGTATCCAGGTTTCCCGTGGGCTCATCGGCCAGGATAATCGACGGGTTGTTGATTAGAGCCCGCGCAATCGATACCCGCTGCTGCTGCCCACCGGAGAGCTCATTCGGCTTGTGGTTTATCCTATCAGACAAGCCGACCCGATCCAGCACCGCCAGCGCCCGTGCTCGCCGGTGGTTCACACCGCTGTAGATAAGCGGCAGCTCCACATTAGCCAGGGCGGAAGTCCGGGCAAGAAGATTGTAGGTCTGGAAGACGAATCCTATCTTTCCATTCCTGATCTCGGCGAGTTGATTATCATTGAGTCCGCCAATATTGACGCCATCAAGCTCGTAGGTTCCAGAGGTCTGCTGATCGAGACATCCGATGATGTTCATCAGCGTGGACTTCCCTGAGCCAGAAGGGCCCATTATAGCTACCATCTCACCCTGCTTCACCTCACAGCCGAGTCCCTGTAACGCATTCACCTCAATATCCCCGATCTTGTACGTTTTTTTGATACCTTCCATCTTGATCATGATAGTCTCCTTGAGAATGGCATCATCATTTTTGCCCACCACCCATACCGGGTATCCGGCCACCCTGCATCATCTTTTCCATCATATCAACCACGTCGCTACTGCTGCTTTGAACGACAACCTGTTCACCCTCTGCAAGTCCGCCAATTACCTCTGTTTGTTGGCCGTTGCTGGCACCAATTTCGACTGAACGTTCTTCGGTTTGGTCGTCCCCAGTCACTACCTCAACTACGTTGCCTTCGGCAGTCCGCTGAATCGCGTTACTGGGCACAAGCAGCACATCTTCTACATCCATCGCAATGATAGTAATGGTAGCGCTCATCCCTTCTTTCAATTCATATTTGTCCGCACCCTGAACCGCCACGACAATATCAAAGGTCACCAAACTGGATTGAGATGCAGCTACAGGTGAAACCGCCGATACCTGTCCTCTCAGTTTGGCATCGGGCAGGGCATCCAATTCCACCATCGCCATCTGACCCGTTTCAACACTAGCAACATCAATCTCATCAACAGCAGCATCAATCTCCACAACGCCGGTGTTAACCAGATGCACAATTATGTTGTTGGCTGTGACCTCGTCCCCAACATCGGCGCCTACCCAGGCAACGATGCCGTCATAGGGAGCAATGATTGTAGCTGCTTCCAACGCGTCCATGACATCATCGAGTTCGACCTGTGCATTATCGACGTTGATCTGTAATAGTTCAATATCGTAGCCAGCCTCGATGTAGGTTAAGTCGTCCTGTTCCTGAGCCAGCGTAGCTTTGGCACTGGCAACATCTGCTTCCTTCTGTTGGGTGTCCAACGGGGCATTCAGTAAAGCATTCTCGGCTGCGGTCACCGCAGCTTCTGCAGTGGCAATTGACGTCTCGGCCTGCGATTTGGCAATCTCCAGGTTTTCCAGAGCCTTTTCATAGGCCCAGAAAAGATTGTCTGCCTGCGCTATGACACTGCCGATGGTCAGCTTGTCTATATTCTCATTCACATAATAACTGTAAGTTTGATATGCACTATCGACATTATTCTGGGCATCCGTGATGTTAATGGCGATATTCTTCTGAGTAGTATCCAGGTTCCGTTGGGCGATTTCCAAATCCGTTTCAGCATCGGATAAGTTGAAGTTCCGAGCTTCCTCCAGTTCTTGCTCAGCCCTTGCCAGGGAAACTTCAGCACTCTTGACCGCTGCTTCGGCCTTCAGTAGATTCGTCTGCGAAGTGGCCTGCTCCAAGTCTATTTGTGTTGTACGCAAATCGGATTCCGCCTGGGTAACGGCTCTTTCTAATGAAGCAGTGTCCAGTTTGGCAAGTATATCCCCTTCTTTGACCGTGTCCCCAAACTCAACATTTATTTCACTAACCGTATATAGATCGTTGGCACTCTGACCGCTGCCGAAGGTTAATTCGGCTTGCTCAGGCATAGAAATGCTCCCGAAGGAACTGATCTGTGTCATCAGCGTGCCTCTGGTCACCTCCACAATCTGGCTCTCTCCTGATTCCGATTCGTCATCAGAACTGTCGCTGCATCCATATATTGCCAAACTAGTTGCGGTAACAGCGACGATTGTGAACGTGGTAACAACCCTCTTCCAGTGTTTCATTTCTAATCACTCCTTAAGTTTAATTTGGTTGCTGGAAATCCATCTTTGTTTATTCATTTAACCATTTAAAAATGAACCCACCATGAACTCAGGCTGAACAAAAGATGTACAACTAAAAAAGGGGGGAAAGCCCCAGTTATAAATGACTGAGGCTCATTTCTCCGCAAGGTTTTACTCAATTATATACCAAGGCTTACGGGCCACCACGTGGAGGTCCGCCTTCCGGTACGCATATGCACTCATCTTCAAGCTTCATGCAAGTTCCTATGACAGTACCTCTGGGACTTTCAAACTCGCAGGGAGTTCCCTCGGAGCTATCACTGCAAACATTGATCGCTTCTTGAGGAGGAGCCATTCCACCGGGCATCCCTCCTTGTCCTGGTTCTCTACCGGGTAAGCCGCCCTCAAAGGGCGTTCCACTCTGAGGGGGTCTACCACTTGGCCATTTTTCAGAAAGATTCTCTTCTGGAGCACTGCTACCAGTGACGACCTCGTTATCCCCGCCACGTACCAGACGGACAAAATTATCGATGCGTATTACGTCGCCCTGGGGGCCATAGCCATATGGATAATCATCCGGGTCTCCGATCTTTGGATCACTGCGTTGCGCTCCGGCGCCGTGAACGTCCATGAGGGTATAGTCGCCACCAAACGGACTCTGCATCCATCCCAATGCCTCACCAAAAGTGATATAGATAGCACTGCCCCCGCCCATCATGTTGGCATGAGTAGTGCTAGTCCAATAGAAGGGATAGTTCATTTCGCCGCCCTCATCGATGATCGACGTACATTCAAAAACTGGATCGATGGCAGCGGAATTGGTTGTGGTAGGTGACCGTGTATAATCTACGATACTTTGTAGTTCCTTGGCATCGGGCAGCCGCCAGTCTGAATAGCCGAGGTAGTTCTCCTCGTTCATCTCTTGAACCCATTCCAGCGCTTCTTCCCAGGCCATTCCCTCACCGCTATCAGTTTGAGGCCACATCAAACCAGTGGCGTTATCGATGATCGTGCCATCACCATTGTCCACGAAGTCGTTGACTCCGTAATCGGTATTCCCTCGGACGTACATGACGAAGAACGTTTTCTCCGATCCGTGTATTTCCAAACCGTACCCCTTAATACGACCATCGGCGAAATTGACGCCAAAGACTGTTTCGTCTCCGTTCATCGTCGTATTGACATACTTGGTACTCGAAGCGTATTGAGAGTCGATGATGCGCTCACCGGCGCTCTCGTCACCATATTCAAATACAAAATAATCTGTATCGATAAAGGGAATCAGCCCGGAGGTGTCGTTACCCTCGTAGCCGCTGGGGTCAAGACCGCTGAACTCTATTAGTGAGTACAGTTCCTTGATAGTCGAGAGCCGCCAGTCATTATATCCTGCCAGATTGAAGGTATCTGCTCCGGCCACCGCTTCGTCATAGGTCATCTTCTCACCCGGGTCCTGCTGCCACATTAGGCCAGTGTTGAGATCGGTAACAGTACCATCGCCATTGTCTCTGTAATTTGGCTGAGCCCCCGCGTACTGGGCATCCTGGCCATAGAAAGCCTCTCCCTCTTCGGGGTACGTGATGGCGACTGAATTGTCATAGCACGTTTTTTGGCCGGTATCGACAATCACATAATCGTAATTGGATTGCGGTTCCTGGGCTGTTGATTTGGGTGCAGGATCAAGTGTGGATGTGGTGTTAAGTGTGTCTGATGATTCCTCGCAAGCGCCCATCATCAATCCCAGCACCAATACAGGAACTAGCATGAATGCCACAAAAAAGTTTGCTTTGGTCATTGTTCTGTACCTCCTCTAATGTTGGCGTCTAGTTGAAAAGTAGCACGTCAACGTGAACATAAGATGAATAGATCATGAAGTCTAGATTGTCTACAAGAAAAGGGCGAGTCTGAAACTCGCCCTTTTTAATTATGGCATCTGGAATTTTGCAGAGTGCTTCTGGCACAGAGGCAAACACCTCATCGATTCTGTTTAGGCTGCCTCTCCCATGCCCATCATTCCATGACCACCACGGAATTCACGCTGGGGAAAGCTTCCATTCTCCATATCTATCGATCCTTCACCATCACCGCATCTGTGACCTCGGAAACCGCCGTTTTCACCGATCTGATCTTTTACCTGCTCCAAAATAGCCTTAATCTCGTCAGCTTGCTCCTGTGTGATAACATCATTTTCTACAGCTTTCTCCAGGAAAATACCACCATCCCGTGCACAGCCGTTTTCCTCACAGTAAGCTCTCACATCTTCCTTTACAGACACGATCTCATCGGCCTGCTCTTGAGTGATGATCTCTTCTTCAACGGCCCTGTCCAGCATTCCGGTTCCCATCATTTGAGGGCCATGATGGAATCGGTTCTTCATCCAACCACACATTCCACTGTTTTCAGCAATGCGCTGCTTCATCTCTTCAGCTCGCTCCGGGTTCATTTTTCCCGCTGCGACTGCCTCGTCGATCATCTCCGTCATGGCATCTGTGATCCCAGCGTCCAAATCACCTGTCGTGACGCCGAGGTTATCAGCCATCTTACCTTTGAACACTTCGCAACGTTCTCCCGGTTGCGGTGTCGAAGAGGATTCATCCCCTTCATCAGCCATCGCCACCGGTACAATTGCCAAACCTGAGATCGTCAGCGCAAGTACCGTTATTCCTAATACGTTTTTCCAACTTCTCTTTATCATGTTATTTTCCTCCCTTCTTGCCTCAATAGTTTTACTTTGCCATGGCACACTTCCCAGATGCCATAATCGATTTCAATTGCAAGTCGCTATTTTACATATCTCTCCTCCCAATCAGATTTCGTGGCGTTTTCTGCCTTTCATGACCCTAGATTAACACGTGAAAATGAACCCTCCATGAAACGAAACTGAACGTTCATTAATGAAGTTCCTGCAAAAACCTCAAATCAACCCCCTCGATCCCCCATTTTGGGGGGAAGTTTTGGTTGGGGGACACCCCCCAAACCCCCGTCAGGAGGCATCTCCTGCACCTTTTTGAGGGAAAGCCATTCATACATCGGCAAGCCACCTTTTCATCTTCTATTCATCTTGGTGTAATATAATGACATCACCTTGGTTAGGCACGGAGGGTGGCATGCGAATTCTGGTAGTCGATGACGATAGACGGTTGTGCAGCATCATCAAACGGGGGCTGTTGGAAGAGGCTTATGCAGTGGATGTTGCTTACGATGGCGAAGAAGGAGTTTACCTTGCAACAATCAACCCGTACGATCTGATTATTCTGGACATCATGATGCCTAAAAAGGACGGGATCGAGGTATGCCAGGAACTTCGATCGAACAGAATAAACACCGCTATTTTAATGTTAACCGCAAAAGATACCGTGGAAGATCGCGTTAAGGGACTTGATGCCGGTGCCGATGACTACCTGGTTAAACCTTTTGCTTTCAACGAATTACTGGCACGGATTCGAGCGCTCCTGCGACGTGAAGGACAGATCAAGACACCAGAGATCCAATCGGGCGATCTGGTTCTAAATACAAGAACTCGAGAGGTATGGAGAGGAGAACGATCAATCGAATTGACCACAAAGGAATATGTCATTCTGGAGTACTTTATGAGGCACCCCAATGTAGTGGTCACGCGGACAATGATAGAGGAACATGCCTGGGATTACGATTTTGACAGCATGTCAAACTTGGTTGACGTGTATATTCGCCGTTTGCGACGCAAGATAGACGATAACGAAAAAGCTAGTACGATTCAAACAATCAGGGGAGCCGGATACAAACTGAAAGTGCTATGAACTTCATACATAGTATCAAGTTTCGCTTTACGCTTTGGTACCTGGTAGTACTGGGGATTCTACTGGTTCTGTTGAGCACAGGAGTTTATTTTGGATTGTCACATGGCCTGCATAATAGCCTCGACGATTCCTTAAAGTTGCGTGCCCTGCAACTATCAAATTCGAAAGTGGGCTTACTGGAAAGTATCAGTGAGGGTGGCTTTCAGGAGAAGCTCGGTGAGGTTGTTTCCCTGTACTTTGTTTCGGAAGATGAACTGATCCCGATTCCTGCGCGTGGGGTTGACGTTCCCACCGTTGATCAAATGGTAATGGAAGCTATCGAAGGAAATAAATCTTTCGCTACAATGAACACATCCGAAGGAGAGGAATTAAGGCTTTATGCCATTCCCTTTACTGCCAAAAAGCCCGGATTGATTCCAGTCAGGCCTCGCATTTCCTCGCAACTCCCATCCGGGGCACTAGTTGTAGGTCGTTCAACGGAGGATATCGATGATGCTCTGCATGGTCTTCGGCAAATACTAATTATATCCAATCTGGTAACACTGGCAGTTGCTGGAGCTGGTGGAATCTTTCTTGCCAGAAGGGCGCTCAAACCCGTTGACGATATTGCCCAGACTACGCTTGAAATAGAAAAAAGTGGCGACTTAAGCCAGCGTATCCCTGTGAACACCAAAGATGAACTGGGAAGATTGGCCACTGCTCTAAATCAGATGATTGAACGATTGGAGAAAGCTTTTAAACGCCAGCAACAATTCACTGGTGATGCGTCACACGAGCTCCGTACTCCACTGGCAATCATCGAAGCGGAATCCACCCTTGCGTTAGAAAAGGATAGGTCCGCGGAAGAGTATCGGCAATCGCTCGAGACAGTTACACAAGAAGCGGAGAACATGTCGAACATCATTGATCAGCTACTAGCATTAGCCCGTGCAGATGCAGGAAAAGAACAACTCACTTTTGAAGAGATTCAACTCGATGAACTTTTGAGGGATGTTGCCTCAGATGCTGATGTCCTCTGCCGTGAGAAAGGATTAAAATTTGAATTTGGGTCAATTGAGGATGTGACTGTACGGGGTGATAATTCAGGGTTGAGACAGTTGTTCTTAAACCTTCTAAACAACTCAATCAGGTATACACCAAGCGGGGGGAGCATAACCATCTCACTTGCCAAAGAGGGGAACCAGGCAATCGCCTCCTTAACTGATACTGGAATTGGCATACCCGAAGATGAAATCCCTAACGTATTTGAGCGATTCTATCGTGTGGATAAAGCCCGCTCCCGTGCCGATGGTGGCAGCGGACTTGGTTTGGCTATCTGCAAGCACATTGCAGAAGTTCACGGGGGCAGTGTTGAAGTGGAAAGCAGGCAGGGAGAAGGCAGTACATTCTCAGTGCGTCTTCCCATTGCATAGTTAAACCTCAGGCCTTATTGCAACCGATGCGCTTGTAGGCTCATATGGCCTATGCTAAGATACTCGCAAGATGAGAAAGGCATCGATCCCCATCATTCTGGTCAGGCATGGGCAAACGGCGTGGAACAAAGAGGAACGGTTCCGAGGCAGGGCCGATCTACCCCTTGATGAAAGAGGTATCAAACAAGCTGAGGCCGCTGCACAGAAACTAGCCGGTTGTGAAGCGACTGCAATCTACTCCAGCCCACTGCAACGCACCATGATGACGGCCAAACCAATTGCAGATGTTCTTAGCCTTACCATTCAACCTCTGGAAGGGCTCATCGATATCGACTATGGAGCATGGCAAGGGCTCTCAACCGAAGATGCGTTAGAGCAAGATACCAACCTCTACCAGCAATGGATACAGACACCTCAGAATGCACGATTTCCTGACGGAGAGGGACTGCAGGATGTTCGCGATCGAGTTGAAACAGTTATCAATAAGGTGCTCAGTGAGCATACCGGACAAACCGTAATTCTGGTATCTCACGTAGTAGTGTGCCGGGTATTCATCTGCACCGTTTTGGGATTGGACAACTCACATTTATGGCAGATCGGGCAAGATGTGAACGCTATCAATACCATCGGTCTGCGGGAAGAGAAACTGGTGCTGAATTCGCTCAATGACACCTGTCACTTGAAAGGCCTGAGCTAAACAATGGACGTCTCTAACATAAACCGCCTGCTGGCCCGGCAATATGGCGTTCGCGAGTGGCACCAGCACCACGATCCCCTCTCCGAACTAATCGCCACCATCCTTTCGCAAAATACCTCGGATACCAATTCCGGTAGAGCTTTTACCTCACTGAGAGAGAAATTCCCAAACTGGGAAGAAGTGGCTAAAGCAAACGTTAATGCCATCGAAAAGGCAATCCGATCCGGTGGACTCTCGCACATCAAAGCAGCTCGCATCAAAGAAATCCTCCAGACGATTCTAAAAGAGCGCGGCTCGCTTGACCTTTCATTTCTGGATAATATACCGCTAGGTGAATCGAAAGCGTGGTTGCGTCAACTGCCCGGAGTTGGACCAAAAACGGTGGGGTGCGTGTTGTTGTTTTCACTGGGGAAACCGGTTTTCCCAGTCGATACGCATGTCTTCCGGGTTTCCAAAAGGTTGGGCCTGATAGCAAACGGAATTTCGGCTGAGCAGGCTCATGAATTGTTGGCTGGTATGGTCCCAGTGGAGCACGTTTACGAGTTTCATATGAATATGGTGGATCATGGTCGAAAAACATGCAAGTCGCAACGACCCAAATGCCCGAACTGTGTCCTTCGAGAAGCATGTCCCTCTAGTTATCAAATAAGTTGAGATAAATGGAACGAGAACGTTTTGAAGAGTTAGTCACACAAGCAGTAGAGAATCTGCCGAAAAAGTTCAAAGAGAGTTTGAAAAACATCGATATACTGGTGCAAGACTGGCCCAGCCAACAGCAACTCGAAAGTGTTCGAATGAAACGCCGTCAGGACCTGTACGGGCTTTATGAAGGAATACCCCTTACGCGACGGGGGAGGGGCTATGACATGGTCCTGCCAGATAAAATAACCATCTTCCAAAAACCCATCGAAATGCGGTATCGTTCTGATGAGACTATCACAAAGAAGATACAAAGTACCGTCAGGCATGAGATCGCTCACTATTTCGGAATAAGCGATGCCAGGCTCAGGGAGATCGGGAGATACTGAACCTTGGCAAACTTTGGTATAATCTGATGCACAGCCAAGGAACAAGGGGAAGAAAATGGAACCTGTAAACGTAGGAATCATCAATGTAACCGGATATATCGGCGCGGATCTGGCTCGTCTGTTGCATCAACATCCTGGTGTGAATTTGGTCTCGGTCACTGGGAGAAGTGCGGCCGGACAAAACATCTCAGAAGTATTCCCCCACCTTGCTAATATTGACATGGTGATCGAAGCAGAATTGGGCGAGGTTGACCTTGCCATTTCAGCACTCCCTCACGGAGCCAGCGCCCTTTCAGTTGTGCAAGCTTTGGAAGAGGATATCAAGGTTATCGATATCAGTGCCGACTTCCGGCTCAAGGATGCCAACGAGTACAAACAATGGTATGAAGTCACTCATCCGGCACCGGAACTTTTGAGTGAGGCGGTTTTCGGGTTGCCGGAACTTAACCGTTCTCAAATAGCCGGAAGCCGCTTGATAGCCAACCCTGGCTGTTACCCAACCTGCTCGATCCTTGCACTTGCCCCCGCTCTTCGGGAAGATTTAATCGAGACTGATATCATTATTGATAGCAAATCTGGGGTTTCCGGAGCCGGCAGAACTCTGAAGCTCACCACCCATTTCGCTGAAACCAATGAGAGTGTCTCAGCATATGGTCTCAGCGGACACAGACACATGCCAGAGATAAAGCAGGAACTGCAAAACCTAGCAGGGGACCAAGAGGTCTCATTGACCTTTATACCACATTTGATCCCTATGACACGCGGTATGCTGAGTACTTGCTATGGAAAATTGAAAAGAGAATCCACCGTCGAGGAAATCACCGATATCTACAGAGAGTTCTATCGGGACGAGCCATTCGTTCGTGTAGTTGATATACCACCACAGACCAAGCAAACTCTGGGGAGCAATATGTGTCTCATTCATCCCGTTGTGGATCACAGAACGGGCAGACTCATCGTGATAAGCTGTATCGATAATCTGGTAAAAGGTGGAGCTGGACAAGCAGTGCAAAACATGAACTTGATGTTGGGTCTACCTGAAACGATGGGATTGAACCAGCTAGCCGTTTATCCCTAGCACCCTGTAACAGTTATAATTTCGGATAAAGGTGTTTCAATTTTATCCGAGCATCGGCATTGGTAAAATGCCAATTGATTTTGGATTGCCGATTGTTCCGATCATTCTCCCAGGCAGCTACGTGTTGTTGCATCGTATCCATAGTGGGAATCCGCCGATCGAGGCATTGCCCACTATGGGCACTGAGTTCAATCTCTGCCATGTTGAGCCAACTGCCATGCTTGGGTGTGTAATGGACCTCAATCCGTTCTGCTAATCGCCGAGCCTCTTGAGGTTTGAATGCCTCATATAGGGAAGCGAGGCGGTGTGTATTCAAGTTGTCCATAACCAGACGCACTTTAGTTGCCTTCTGGTAGCGTTCATCAAGCATGCCCTTAATCCACCATGCCCAGTCCTTCATCGTTCTATGCTCGGTAGCCATCACGTGTCGTTTGCCGATCAGTGGTTCCACCTCCAGAAATATCTGAGCAACGCCATTGCGAACATATTCATGGGCTATCCTTGCCGGTCTTCCCGGTGCGCAAGTTATCGGGTCATGGGTTTCCCCAATGAGTTGTTTACTAGGGCAAGAGCTAGCCGTGGAAATTGAATCAGTAGGCAAAGATGTAAAACTATTTAGGAAAGGTGACCTAGTTTTTGGAATTGACGGTAGCGGTTTAGGTGCTTATGCCGAGTACAAATGTCAGGGGAGGGAGGCATCTCCCGGCGACAAGCTGCCAGGGAACTGGGCATTGGCTATGCCACCCTCAAGCGCCTGCTTGACTCAAAGTTGG
>JABMQN010000239.1 GCA_013203045.1 Chloroflexota bacterium | reverse complement strand
GGGTTAGGGGTGTTAGGGCAGTTGTCAACAGGGTCACAAACACCGTCGTCATCGGAGTCAGTGCAGTCATCGCAGGCATCACCTGTGCCGTCGCTATCTGAGTCTTCCTGACCGGGGTTAGGGGTGTTAGGGCAGTTGTCTACAGGGTCACAAACGCCGTCCTCATCGGAGTCGGTACAAGGATCGCAGGCATCGCCTATGCCGTCGTCATCGGTATCGGTCTGTAAAGGATTAGGAACCAGTGGGCAGTTGTCGACATCATCGCAGATACCGTCGTCATCGTCATCTCCTACAATGCAGTCATCGCAGGCATCACCTATGCTGTCGCCGTCGGAATCTTCCTGACCGGGATTATAGTTGTTAGGACAGATGTCTACATCACCACAAATACCGTCGCCGTCCGCGTCATTTAAAAGATCATTAGGACAGGTATCGCAAGCGTCTCCAATGCCGTCGCCATCAGTATCGGTTTGATCGGGATTGGAAACACCGAGGCAGTTATCAACATCATCACAAACAAGATCGCCATCAGTATCAACGCAGTCGTCAGCAAGGACTGTTTGTGGCCCTGCAAATGGTATGGTGGAGCATACTCCAACAATGGAGATAACAAGTACAAGTATGCTAAAGATCGACGCGAGCAATCTTGCTTTACTTGTCATTTGATGCATTTTCATTCTCCGCCAGTCATTAATATTCTATTTATGTCTGGTCCATTTATCATAGCAGATTTACAGTATTGTGTCTCCACCAAGCCACGATCAGAAAAGGTATTCGGGACTACTCTTTTTAGGGTACCTATACCTACCGTTTCTTCTGACGTTCACATTGTGCATCAGAACGACGCAGTGTTCAATGCGGAAATTGGTTAATAGTTGGTAAACAAATGGTAGATAATTGGTAAAAGAGATCGAGGTATAGGTGCTTCTGAAGGCAGCATTGTGGGTAAAATTGAAACTTGGTAAGAGCGGTTAGCGGATATCTAATACGACTAATTGACGCCGACCGTTGGGGGTTCTCCGGGTACGGCTTGATCCACTTTGCTGATAGAAGCCGGGTCAACATAGGGGTTTATTACCTGATCGGGGATGTTATCAGATAACAAATTAATTGCGGTTTGGAGAGAATCACTGGGGTACCGGGCCATCGGCAATACCAACGGGTGTGTGAGTCGTTCGGCTATTTGATAATGTGCCATCGATTGATGCTTCCAGGAATACTTTGCTGCGTATTCAATGGCACTCGCCTCTACAACGTCAGCTACGTCTGGATTTAAAATCAGATCTCTCATTCTGGTTATCAAGTGTTCCAGATTCGAGTCCACAAGTTGCCCGGCCTCTTTTAGGGTTTCACCAACACCCTCCATGTCACGGCCGGCAATGGCTGCGCCGGCTCCTAAAGCGTGTGCCAACACACCACTCTGAGTGCATTCCGAAGGCCAATAGAAGTTGATATCGAAAGCGCGCTGTGCCAATGGAAGGATATTAGCGGGGAGCAGAGTCTCGATCAGGAACCGGTCATCGACTCCCTGCACTTCGCGAAGACTCTTGGCATAGATTTCTTGATTACCGTCTCTCGGGCTTCCGATCCTCAGGGCAATGATTCGCTTTTGAGGGAGCATTTCCTGCAAACGATTTCTGACGTCAAAAAGCGATTCGGAGTGTTTGAACGGACATAGAAATCCTGTTTGTCCCACAATGATAGCGTCTCTTTCGATGAATATTCGCTGTTTGTGTATGTTCTCTTTGGTTGTTTGGTCCAGGTCCGATTCATAAAGTAGGAAGTCATTGAGTTTTTCCCTGGCTTCGGAACGGCTCAAACAAGCCACTTCGGGGTACGAATGTATACCGTGTTTAATAAGGAGTACCTTTGAAAAGTGTTCTGGAAATACTGAGGTAACTGCATCGAAAACTCCCTGACTGAAAACCGTAATGGCTTCTACATAAGGGAATAAATCTCTAAGCAACTCGTACTGATATTTCCGCAATCCTGATGGGGTTTCATGACTTTGGAAATGGAGAGTATGAAAGGTAATCACTTTAGGTATTTCAAGGTGCTTGAGCATAGTAACAAATTTATCGGTATCATGCCAGATACCTGTTTCATGTTGAAACCACAAGACATCATCACTGTTCCTGGCACCAAGTTCTTTGAGCCCCCTCTCTATTACCGGGGCAGAGATTTCGGTAGGGTTGGGCATGCCGTACCACACATGATCTGGTTTGGGGGTAATATCACCTACAAGTAGTGCACCGAACTTCTCCAGACCGAAGGATAGCACTGCCCATTTTTCATTGTAACTTTCACGAGTGATAAAGGCGGTATAGTCAGCTATTCCACATTTTATCGGTTTGTAGGTGCCCACAAAGTAGATCGTTGCCATTGTCCCACCTTTTCAATCGACTATTTCTTAGATTCGCTAGACGACGTTTTCTTATCAGTCTTGGCTAATACCATACTGGCCAGAGCGAGACTTTCTTTAACCAGGTCATCCAGTGTCAGTAGCCCTACGAATTTCCCGCCATTATGTACTACGGGTAGATAGTGGACTTGATGGCTTGCCATGATCTTTGCCGCTTCCGCGATGTCACAACCAACTGACACTTTGGGCATGCCATTAGTCATTACAGATCTGGCATGTTCTCGTTTTGGGTTATGAGCAGAGGCCACCACTTTAGAGACTATGCTACTATCGGTGATGATTCCGCGGAATTTCCCTTTTTCACAAACTGGCATGGTTGATATGCCGAAGTCCCTCATTTTCTAGGCTACCTCAATGATGGGAGATGCCGGGGATACTGAAGTGATGGTGCTTGACATAACTTGCTCTACTTTAGCCATCTTTACTCCTCACTGGTTGATCGTGGCCTTTTACCCGGCCTAGCTCGTAAGGCGAACCTTGATTCTCGCTTGCTCACCTGCAACTTGTCTAACCTGGGAGAAAACTTTTCCCAAGTGATTGTGGTAGCCATCTGCAACATCCAGTCCATTAATGGCGTCATCAACCAGTAGTCCCCTGCTTGTTGCATTCTCTCCGGGATAATCCAATCCTCTGTTATACAACTCTTTTAAGACTTGCAGAGCTTCTTCTTCCATTCCCTGTGTGACCGTATGGTGCACCTCAATTGTCATGTACATTTCTTACCTCCTCCTTATCGCTATTCATGTATTGCTCAAGTTATCAGTTGGGATTCATGACAACGTATGTCACTCTTTTTCCAGTCCTCTGATGAAATCATCAATCGGGATTGCTGAAAGCGTCATTGCTTGTAATGTACCGCGAGAGCCTAGTTCTACGGCAATCCTTGCCATCGTTTCATTGTCAGGGGCTTCGAGAATATTCAAAAAATCGTATGGTCCCATGAGTGCATACTGGTGAAGCAAATTTGCGCCCATGTCTTCCACTTTAATATTGACATCTTTTATTCTCTCGGGGCACTCTTTCAGAGTTTTTCGTCCCTCGTCTGTGAGATTGGTGAGCATGACATATGTAGGCATATTTGAATCTCTCCTAAGTGCTTACCGGAAAGTTAATTATCCATTAAAGAATTCGTTGTTTCGAGTTAATCTGGTACAACCAGAAGTTACTGTGTTATGTCGAAGGGTATGGTCCCATGAACCGTGAATTTATCCCTGCATCAGATGCATTCAGTTCTTTTTCAATTTTAATTGCAGTTTCGTTATCCGGGACTTCGATTACATTCACGATATCGTAAGAACTCATGGGTCCGTATTGGTTTAGTATTGTAGCTCCCATGTCTTGTAGCTTATTGCTAACCGTTGCGTGGTTTGGAGGATTCTCCATTATTGTCTGACTTTCACTTCCGATGAACGTAGCAAAAATTACGTATACTGGCATTTATATACCTCCCGACCGAGGTCATTTGAGCTTTGTAGCCTTGAAAGAATCCATCAATAACAAAATTGTATTCTTTGGGCAACCTTATAGTACTAAAGTACCATGATAATGAAGGGGCTTAGAATAGGCATATGCCCATTTTGGGGGGCAGAAAAGCCCATGTTTTCTTCATGGCCGAAGATTACAACTGTTCCAGACAAATAAAAAAAGGCCCTGACAAATTTGCCAGAGCCTTCTACTTTCTTGGAGGGAAAGGTTAGTTCAAATGCATATTATGTTTCCAAATTCGTCAATCCTTTGCGAATAGCAAATTTCACCAGACCGCTATGTCCGTGGACATGTAGTTTTTCCGTAATACTTGACCTGTGGTTTCGGACAGTCTTCGCGCTGATAACCAGCATCTCTGCGATTTCTTCATTGGTATAATCTTCCGCTATCAGTTTGAGTATTTCTCGTTCTCTATCGGTTAAGCTATTGTAACTATCATCTACATCCGTTGCCTTATCACGAAGGTCCTCCACCACCATCGTGGCCATCGATGGGTATAAGAATGAATCGCCTTTGTATACCGTGTGAACTGCTGCTATAAGATCTGTGGCCAGTGCATGTTTGGGTATACACCCGGCCGCACCGACTTTAATACTAGATAGGATATACTCTCGGTTATCATACTGGGTGAGTATGACAACCTTGATATCAGGGTTCTGTTTATGGAGGCGGCGAGTAGCTTCCAGACCATCCATTTGTGGCATGGCGATATCCATGACCACGACGTCAGGCAAAAGCTGGAGAGCCATTTCGATGGCCTCCCTCCCGTTCGTTGCCTCTCCCACGACTTTGATATCGGTGCCCATGGTAAGAAGTGCGCGAATCCCCTGACGTACAATTGAATGGTCGTCTACTACCAACACCCTTATCCTTGCCATAACAGAATCCTTATTAATCTGGAATAACGACCGTGATCTGAGTTCCGCGGCCGCGTTGTGATTCTATCCTGAAGTCACCATCTAATATCTCTACTCTCTCTTTGATATTCAAAAGACCCATTCCGCGCTTTTTATTCGTTGGATTCATTGCTTTTTGAAGCTCAAATCCTCTACCATCATCTTCAATGTTGAGAATGAGAGAATCTTTGTGGAATTCAAGTTTAATTCTAGCATTTTTGGCCCGAGCGTGTTTGACAATGTTGGTGGTGGCTTCCTGAATAATCCTGAAGACGGCTGTCTCTACTTTGGCAGGAAGTTTTCTTTTTCTGCCTGCAGTCTCAAAATGTGCCTTGATGCCTGCTCTCTCGAGATAGTCTTCGGCGTGCCATCTCGCGGCTGCTACCAACCCCAGATCATCCAACATAGTTGGGCGTAATTCGTAGATGATATTGCGCACATCAACAAGCATATTGGTTAAAGAAACACGCGTTTCTCGCAGTCTTTCTTTGATTTCATCTGTACCCCATGGTAATGCGGCTACAGATGCCTCTATCATAGCTGATGCTCCGGTAAGGACCTGGCTTGTCTGATCATGCAGTTCGCGGGCGATTCTTCTGCGTTCTTCCTCTTGCGCCAGGATAGTTTGTTGTAAAACTTCACCACGAATCTCTTCCTTGCGTTGCAGTTCTTCATATAACAAGGCATTCTCAATAGCTGTACTAATCTGATGTCCAATGGTGACTAAAATATCCCTTTCTTCAGCGGTGAATATGCGGTCATGCTCAGTTGCGGCAAACATAACCCCCAATGTTTTCCCTCTAGCCTGAAGAGGCAACAAGACGACTGATTGGAGTTTCTCGCTGGCCACAATGCTCAATGATTCCTTGGCTGCAAATTCAGAGGAATTAGAAAGCGATTCAATAAATAGAGGTTCCTTAGATTCCAAAACACGCCCTACATTACCTTCCCCTATTCCGAGTACTGAAGCTTCATTTGCTTGACTATCGCTTATTCCCCGATGAACTTTGAGGGTCAGTTTTTTCTCCTCTTGGTCCAGAAGGTAAATACCGCCATGTCTGGTGTTTAACACCTCAAGTATTTTATCTACGGCATTGGTCAGGGTCTTATCCAGATTGAGCGACTGGCTGGCAGTTTGTGCAACTGCATTTAAGGCAGCGAGTTCCCGGTTTCGCTGCAGAATTTCCTCTTCTGCTTGTTTGCGTTCAGTGATGTCTCTAATAACAGAGAGGAGACCTGCCGGTTTGCCATCTCTTTCTATAAGTCTGGCACTTGATTCAACAAAAACCGTACTGCCGTCTTTACGCTTGGCTTCAAATTCTTTTAAAAATCTGGATTCACCTGGAACTGACTCTGCTATCAAGTTGTCAAAGCTAGTGGCAAACTCTACCAAATCTTCGGAAGAAAACAATTCGAGTTCGCCGAGGTTTTTGCCCACCAGTTCATTTCGAGTATATCCAAACATATCCTCTATTCTATTGTTCAAATCAACGATCGTACCGCTTTGATCCAGATAGACGATTTCATCATTAACGTTTTCGAATATCTCCCTTAATTTGCCCTCGCTTTCGCGCAGTGCCTCCTCAGCCTGTTTGCGCTTGGTGATGTCCCTGAGAATGATGAGCACGCCTTCCGTTCCCCCCTTTTTTTTGAGAGGACTGACACTTGCCTGGACAAAAACACGGCTTCCGTTCTTGTGTATCATCTCAAGTTCAGTCAAGCCCCAACCGCCAGTACCTTGCATTGCGTCACTGAAAAGCTTTAGCATGGTGGACATCTGTTCTTTCGACAATGTGGAACCCAGTTCATTGATGTTCTTCCCAATTACCTCTTCCAGCGTATAGCCGAGAATATTTTCTCCCTTTCTGTTTCGGTCAATAACTGTACCGGACTTATCCACATAGATTATTTCATCATTAGCGCTTTCGAATATTGTTCTAAATCGCTCTTCGCTCTCGCGCAATGCCTCTTCAGCTTTTATGCGCTCGGTGATATCTCGGGTGACTCCTATGATACCGATGGGCTGTCCGTCTGGATCACGCAGGAAACTCACCTTGGTTTCGATCGCTATAGTCGAACCGTTTTTACAGATGGTTTCTCCTATTATTGTGCGTGACCTTGTAAGATCCTTTTCGGCTTTGCTTTCTATAGCAAGCTCTTCTGCAAGTATTTCAGTCACTTGATCGAATGAATCGGGAGTCAAACTATCTTCCAGGCTGCGGTTCATCGACTCGGCAACGGTGAAGCCGGTCTGTTTCAATATAGACGGACTGATGTAGGTCAACTGTAAGTGCATATCTCTGACCCAGATAACATCGATTACATTATCAGCGAGCAGGCGGTATCTCCTCTCACTTTCCTGTAGCGCTTCTTGAGCTTTTAAAAAATCTGTGGTATCCATATAGCTTGCAAGTGTTGCCTGTTTCCCCTTGTATTCGATACTGCTGATTTTCTCATAAGCCCATCGAGTGCTGCCATCTTTGGCCATGATCCTGAATTCGTAACCGGAGGACTTTTCACCTTTAAGCATCTTCACGGCATTATCTCTTACCCTCTTCCTATCTTCAGGGTGAACAATACTCAAAGATGATACATCTAGTAACTCTTCTTCGCTGAAGCCGAGATCTCTCTGGAGCGCTGGATTGGTGAATTGAAATTTCCCAGCCTGAACAATATAGGTGCCAATTTGAGAATTGAAAGCCAGGGTAGTAAATAATTCCTCGGCCTCTCTGCGTTCGCTGATTTCTGCTCGAAGTTGCTCGTTGGTGGTGACCAGTTTGGCAGTTCTCTCCTGAACGAGTTCCTCGAGGTGTTTTTGATGTTTTTCCAGTTCTTCTTCAGTTCTTTTGCGTTCGGTGATATCCCTTAGTATTGCCAGTTTGGATATTGTACCGTCTGCATTATTCAAGGGTGTATCGAGCAAGTCATATGTCCTTCGGTTTTTCTGTGAAGACCATTCCCAATGGACAGGATTGCCGGCAAAAACATCGGTATTTTTACACCATGAACAGGCTTGATTTAGATTGTGGAAGTATTCATAACACTTTTTGCTACCAATTGTGCCAAATAACCTCATTAAGTAGGGATTCGTGTATTGAAGGTTGTATTCTGGATCAACGATGTACACCCCATCCTCCATAGAATCCAGGATATTGTTTAACTGGTCTCTCGATAGTGTGTACACCGCCACGGCCGGTTCCAATATGGCAACCCTCTGGCGCATTTGGTTGAGTTCGTCAATAAGTTGACTTTTGGTCTTGACCTCATCTCTCATGGCAACTGCCCTCCACCCACGCGGTTTTAAAGCATATGCAAACGGTTGTTTTACATGCAGTTACATCACGGGTACTGTGAGAGCATTATACGCTTGCGCTTCAGCACAGGCAAGCAAGCGCAGGGATAGGTTTCAATTGTTTGACTATCGTCGCACTTCCCGATATTATCGGTGCCAAGATACCGCAATTTCATTAGGGCATCCGAAGCGTGAGCGTTGAATTGAAATGGGAGAACTAAGGTGTTAACTCAAATAAAAGTCATTGGGGTTATCAGTCTCTTGCTGATCTGCTTCGTTATGGCATGTGATTGTGGTAAAGACACAACCAAAAGCCCGAATGATACTCCAACTGAAATAGTAGTAGATTCTTTTGTTATCGAGGAGATTCGTGATGCCAGCACGCTTGATATCGATGTCATAGAGGACTGGCATTTAGATAGCTTTGGCGGCCAGACCTATCAGAAGCTGATCGAGATCACAGTGACGGAATGGTGGACGGGGGAGATTTTTCGTGTTCCCGTACGGATGGTTTCACCTGCCGATGGGGCCACGGGCTTTGTTATCACTGGTGGAACGATCGATGTCGATGGAGATCAAGTCCCTGGTGAACTTGAGCAGGCGTTGCTTGGGAACGCAGTGGGGGTGGTATATACTCAGGTTCAGTCTCTGAACGAATACAGGCCGAACCTTGAGGCCGAGATGTTCGGGTATTTTCTGGAAGCTGGTGATATGCGCTATACTCCCGCATGGATTTGGGGGATGATCGAGATGCGAGCGATCACGGCTGTGCTTGAAGAAACCGAACACTTTTCGCCGGGTAAGATTGGAGCGTTTGGGTACTCGAAAAATGGCTTTGCTCCAGCGGTGGCATTGATTCAGGATGATCGCGTGAGTGCGATTCTGGCTGAGAATGCACCTGCCTATGTGTCCCCACTTCGCGTATTTGAGCCTGAGGCAGTTGCTGCTATAAAGTCGGCAAACGAATGGTTTTTCGGAGCGCTGGAGTCAGGTGAGATTGATCCGGGTGAACACTCCAGTAACTGGTATTCCTGGAATGTTTATGGGACTACCGGTGCGGATTTAGATGATTTGGCAAGGCAGGCAGGTTGGTCCGATGCAGAAATCCTCTGGGCGGCCAAAGAAATGTGGGGTGAAGTAATAGTCTCAGAAAACTGGGACCAGATAATGGCACGCAATGCCAAAGTTTTGTATATTGCGGGAACTCATGATTGGGTATTATATGATATCCTGTGGGGTGCTCAAAACCATCCCGAAGTTCCTATCCTTTACGAACCCAATGGCGGACACAGTCAGATACCGCATTCCCAGTCACCGATGATCGATCAGACCAGAGAAGCTTTCTTCATGAATCATTTCTTTGGTGGGCCGCCTCTGCTTGAACCACCGGCATCGAGTTGGGAAATAATCGGTGATGAATTACATGTAACAGTGAGGTTCGAAAACGGTCCGCAGCCTGAAACAGGGAGAATCTTCTGGATTCATGATCGATATCCGGGCGGGTCAGCTCCATATTTGTGGGAAATGATTCCCGAGGAGCAGACTCTTGAAATGACTTTCGATCCTGGTGGATTGGCTTGGACAGTTGCTGTGCCTCTCGATCCCGAAGCTTCCACTATCGAATTTTTCACCAACCATGGGCTTAACGTTGGCGAAGATAACGTTTTTCATCTTTCAAGTCGATACACACAGGTAGTACTGGACTGAGGCCGCCTCTCTCAAGCGTTTAAACGGTAATTTGGTTGTCTTGCCTCAATGCTTCTGGTTTCCCCGATACTGAAAAATACGGGTCTGCCCTCTTGTTTTGTTATCTCTAAGTGCATATGATGGTGTACTACCAGAGGGATATTAAAAGAATGTTTGAGAAGATATTGGTTCCACTGGATGGATCAGAACTGGCCGAAGTGGCACTTCCGTATGCGGAAGAACTTAGGAGGAGACTCAACTCTGATCTGGTATTGATATGCATCAGCGATTCCGCTGACAAACCCGAGCGTCGAGAGTATCTTGATAGCATCGAAGAAATGATAAAACAACGTGCCCAAAAATATCAGGAGAAATGCCCGGAGAAGATAATTGCTGAACCTCAACCAGAAACTGTTGTGATTGGAGGTCACCCATCTGATGAGATCGTAGACTATGCGGAAGAAAACCAGATTGACCTGACCATAATGGCGACTCATGGGCGTTCCGGTTTTAGTCGGTGGGCGATGGGAAGTGTGGCTGATAAGGTAGCCAGAGGATTGTCGAAACCTGTATGTCTCATAAGAGCTAAGGGATGTCAAACCGAGGTTCGTCCAGATTGTTTGGTGAGTAGGATTTTCACTCCTCTTGATGGTTCCAAGACGGGCGAAGCTGCGTTGCCATATGTCGAAGTTCTGGCAAAAGAGATGGGAACAGAGGTTCTTTTATTTCAGACAGTACCCAAAGATGATAGTCATGAAGACGTCAATTGGGGAGAATTACGGCATCAGGCGGACCGTGATGCCAAGATATATTTGCGGAAAGTCGAGGCCAACTTGATATACAAGGGAGTCGTGGCGAAAACTGAAGTGGTGTTTGGGGACAAACCGGCACAACAGATAATTGAATTGGCGGAGAGAAGCCAGTCTGCGGTGGTTGCCATGTCTACTCATGGGCGTTCTGGTGTAGACAGGCTGGTGTTTGGCAGTGTTGCGGAAAAGGTGTTACGGGCCGGTACTGTCCCCCTTCTACTTGTGAGAGCGCCCGGTTCCGAAGCACCACGTGATGCACAGGATGGCGCTCATTGCAAAGTGAGCCTCAATAACTGACCGCAAACTAAAATACGGCTTAACCCAAATCCAGAATGATTTCCTCTAGCGACCGTTTGGGTACGTGATGAACACTCTGATCATCACGCCAGTAGTTGACATTCCCATCTGAAGGCATTGGTTCGATGACTACTGTTTCAGCAGGTTTCCCAATTGCCAGTACCAGCAGTATCTCATATTGGTCCGGGATGCTAAGCAGTTCGCGTAGCTTCTGATGATTTATCGAGCCGATCATGCATCCACCCAATCCCCTGTCCCTGACGCCCAGCATGATGCTCTGGCTGGCTATTCCATGATCACACCAGATATTGGTTGAGATTTCAGTATCGCTGAGTACAATTATGTAGGCTGACGGTCTCTCCCCTTCAGCCGGGCCATCCCAATCTTTGAGTGACTTCGCGAAGGTAAGGGTAGAGAATACCTTTACGTTTGTATCTCTTGTATGCGAAAGGATGTACTTGAGTGGTTGTTGGTTCATCGCAGATGCTGAATGACGGGCAAGATCAACAAGGTCTTCCAATGTTTTCCGGTCAACGGTAACGCTTTCATCGAATCGGCGAAAGCTCCGTGTGCTTTTTATAAGGTCATCAATCATTTGAGTAACTCCAACTTGAAGTCTATCCAACCATGTATGATCCGGTACCAACTGCAAGTAGGCGGCCTTCTTCGTTATGAAGTTCCATACGAGCAACCGCTATCTTGCTACCGGAGCGCAAAATGGTAGCTACACCTGTGAATTCCTTACCCTTTCCGGGACGAAGATAATCGATACGTAAATCGATGGTTCCCAGCCTGATGAATCGTTCTGCTGCCTTCTCTATAGACTGCCCTTTCATTTTGCTGCGAAGATTGAAGAAACTTGCCATCCCACCTACTACATCAAGAATAGAAGCGGTAACTCCCCCGTGTAGTAAACCTCGATAGGCATTACCTATTAATTCCTCTCGCATAGCAAATTTGACACAGAGGCTATCATCTTTTACCCATTCGACTTCCATTCCCAATACCCGATTGAACGGAGTATTCTGAATAAAGAAATAATTGGCGATTTCCATCAGCTCTTTATCATTCATGATATCCGGCACGTGATCAGAAAATTCAGGCTGTCGTTCAGATTGATCTTTTTTAGGCATTTGCACTCTCCTGCTTATCGTCTATTGTTTATCGAAATGGATGGTTTTATCACCAGGTTTTTCGGTTAAAGTTACTTTATCAAAAGAGGTATTTGGTGGCATTGGGGAAACGAGATAGGTCCCGGTACCAACAGCTATGAGGTCTCCTTTTTCATTGTGCAGTTCCATCCGTGTAACTGCTACCTTGTTGCCCTGACGTAAAATAGCACCGGTCGTCGTAAACACATTGCCTCTTCCTGGGCGTAGATAATCAATACGCAAGTCGATAGTGCTTACTAAAGGAGCTTTCTTTATTCGCTCTTCTCGAGGTAATCCCGCTGTTTTCTTGAGCCCGGTAATGAACATGAGATGACCTCCCATGCTATCGAGCATTCCGGAAATGGCTCCGCCATGCAGGATGCCCTGGAAAGCATTACCTATTAAATCGTTTCGCATAGTCACAGTAATTGTGTCATTATCCAGGTCTACGGAGTCTTTATCAATACCCAGTAATTTGCCAAAAGGGCTTGATTCAATGTAATAGTCTGCTATTGCCCGAAGTTCTTGACGTTCATGCTCATCAATCATACGTACATCTCTCTAGCAAAACTTCCTAACGCCTGTAAAGTCATGAACCTAACTTGTATTCTGCTGTCATATGGATGTTTTGTCAATTGAAGAGCAATTGTGGGGATCTACTAGCCAACGATATACGAGGCCGTTCCAACTGCTATAAGGGCATTTTCTTCATTGTGCAATTCCATTCTAACCACTGCCACTTTACTACCGGTCCGCAAAATGTATCCAGAAGCTGTGAATTCCTCTCCAATTCCCGGCCGCAGGTAATCCACTCGCATATCAATGGTAGCCACTTTTGTAAGCCGCTCCATCAGCTTTTCTCGGGACGTCCCTTTTGATGTCTTAAACAAATCAAGGAAGACCACAAAACCGCCTGTGATATCCAGGATAGCAGAGATGACTCCTCCATGGAGCGTACCATAAACCGAGTTACCCAACAGCTCTTCACGCATATTGAAATAGACACATGCATTTTCGATATCCATCGAATCGGCGCTGAGGCCCAACACTTTATTGAAAGGCCTTATCACATTAAAATGTTCTATCAGTGCCTGCACATCCTGTTTTTCAATGCTGTTGCTCATGGGCACCTCCGTATTCTGCTGACTCACCGATTATACTCCTTCACGCCAGCATTTGCAGTAGAAACTCACGTGATATTGATCTGCTTTATGGAACAGACTAATAGTATCTAATTATTCTATTGGACTGATAGGCTATCTCTATGCTAGACTTTTTCTTAGATCGTAGGGGGTAACAATCCCAGATTTCTTATTTAACCAAACACAAATGGGGGAGAATGCGTTATGATCGCGCCGCGGTCTGCAAAACCGATGGTGAAAAGCCTTCGCTATGTCATGATGGTTCGACTCCCCCCTCCAGATCAAAATATTGACAGATAAAAAGGAGAAAAATGACCGATTATACACAAATGTGGGCAGATCTTGGACTTGACCTCGAAGCGCATGATGCCCTGCTAAATATGCTGGGAAGTGTGTACGGGGATATCTATGTTTCCCAGAAAAATCGACCTGAGGGAATGGGCTATTTCGATTTCGTGATGAGCGAAATTCACGGATTGCGAATCAAGGAATTGCTCGATGCCAAAGCAGAGGGGCGAAAGGTTATCGGTAGCTTTTGTGTCTTTGTTCCGGAGGAATTAACTCTGGCAGTCGATGGTATTCAAGTTGGACTGTGTGCCGGAGCCGATTTTGCTACTGACGAATCAGAGAAATACTTGCCGCGCAGCACCTGTGCGCTGATCAAGTCATTCTTCGGGTTCAAACTGGGGAAGGTATGCCCTTACATCGAATTATCGGACATGGTGGTGGGGGAGACAACTTGTGATGGCAAAAAGAAAGCCTATGAAATCTTTAAAGAACTTCAGCCAAATCTCTATGTCCTCGAGCTTCCCCAGATGAAGAATCCACAGGATAGAGAAATACTGAAAACCGAGTACTTACGATTCAAAGACGAACTGGAAAAACTGACCGGAATAACCATCAATGTCGATCGACTCAGAAAAGGTATTGAAATTGTCAATAACAAACGTGAAGCTTTGCACCGTCTGGCCGCACTTAGAGCCGCGGATCCCGCACCCATTTCAGGATTGGACGCGCTCCTCATTAATCAAGTGGCTTTTTACGATGATCCACCACGCTTTACTGAGGCCGTCAATAAAATCTGTGATGAACTGGAAGTCAGGATCAAGAATGGTGAAGGTGTAGCTCCCAAAGGCACGCCACGCATGCTGATATCCGGCTGTCCTATGGCTGTGCCAAACTGGAAACTTCCGGCCATTATTGAATCCTCCGGTGGTATCATTGTTGGGGAAGAGTCCTGTGTGGGTGAGCGAGGTGAAAGAAACCTGGTAGATGAATCTGGTGATACACTGGACGCATTGATGGATACGATCGTTGATCGATATTTTCAGATCGACTGTGCAGTATACACACCAAACCCAGATCGGCTCCAGCACATCGAAAGCATGGCCAAAGACTACAATGCCGATGGTGTGATTCACTATTCCCTCCAATTTTGCCAGCCATATATGATCGAATCATATTCAATTGAACAGAAACTTCGAGAGGAGAACATCCCGGTGATGCGATTGGAAACAGATTATAGCCAGGAAGATACTGGCCAGTTAAAGACTCGGATTGAAACATTCGTGGAAATGGTTAAACGATCTGTGGTAATGTCGTGATTACTGAGGGAGGATAATTATGGGAATGATCGTTGACGCTCGGGGACTGGATTGCCCGCAACCAGTCGTTTTGACAAATAATGCCTTCGATGAATCCACCCAATTAACTACCATCGTCGATAACGAAGTCGCCAAAGAGAATGTTACGCGATTAGCCAAGAGCAAAGGATTTGCCGTGGAAGTTGAACAGAAGGATGGCGATTTTCATTTACATCTTAAACGTGAAGGACCGGAACCCGATACAACGTGCAATTCGCCCGGCAGCGGCCCCATGGTGCTTCTCATTGCCTCTGATATTGTCGGGCGCGGCAGCGAGGAACTGGGGCAGCAACTTATGACTGCCTTCGTTCATGTCCTCCACGAGATAACCCCAAAACCAGACACTATCATATTCATGAATAGCGGGGTTAAACTGGTAGTGGGAGGATCGAAAGTGATCGAGGACCTGAAGGAATTAGAAAAGGAAGGGGCCACTTTGCTTGCCTGCGGTGCCTGCCTGGGATATTATGATCTCAAGGAAAAGATTGGTGTGGGGCAGATATCGAACATGT
Source organism: Chloroflexota bacterium (assembly GCA_013203045.1). GTDB lineage: Bacteria > Chloroflexota > Dehalococcoidia > SZUA-161 > SpSt-899 > JABMQN01. The sequence goes on along the minus strand of JABMQN010000239.1, from coordinate 7,276 downwards.
ATGATATCGCCTCAGCACTTTTCGGAGCAGGGAAAATCATTAGCCCATAAATGGAAAAATGGAACAGCAAAATCCTCGCTTAACCGAGTCGGTTCAGGGATCGGGCTGAGCCTCAAAACTCGGTCCAGGGGACCTGGACAAGGCATTATGTGGACTGGAGATCCCATCCGATCCAAACCTGATTGTGGGTCTGGAGGGATTCGAGGATGCCGGTATATATAAACTCACTGACGATCTGGCTATTGTCCAGACCGTGGATTACTTCACCCCGATTGTCGATGATCCGTATGCCTTTGGGCAGATCGCCGTTGCCAATGCCCTGAGCGATGTCTATGCCATGGGTGGCAAGCCAGTCACAGCCATGAACATCGTCTGTTTCCCAATCAAAACCATGGATATTTCTATTCTGAGAGATATCCTGCGGGGTGGACTGGACAAGTTGATGGAGGCGGAAGTGACTCTGGTGGGTGGGCATAGCGTCGATGATCCGGAATTAAAGTATGGCCTCTCGGTAACCGGTGTGATTCATCCTGAGAAAGTGGTGCTCAATTCCGGAGCAAAACCCGGTGACAACTTAATACTAACCAAACCTCTCGGCACAGGTATTATAAATACAGCCATCAAAGCAAACATGGCAGGCGAAAATACGATTGTTGCAGTCACACAGGAAATGGTTAGACTGAACAAGACAGCCTCTGAATTGATGCAGCAGACCGGGGTCAATGCCTGCACCGATGTGACCGGTTTTGGATTTCTGGGCCATGCCTGCGAGATGATTCAAAATGGTGAGGTAGGTTTAGAGATCGATCACTCAACGGTTCCCATTCTTGAGAAAGCGCCCGAGTTTGCACAAATGGGTCTCATCCCTGCGGGAACTTATCGGAACCGGGATTTCCGGACCTCAATGATCGAATTTGCAGCAGGGATACCTGACTGGATTTCGGATGTCTTTTTTGATCCTCAAACCTCCGGGGGGTTGCTGATTTCAGTATCTCCGCAGAAAGTGGAGAATCTCCTTGATGGCTTGTATGGTGCCGGTTATACACAAGCTGCTGTTGTAGGTAGCGTAATTCCTGACGTGCCAGGCAAGATTCTGGTCCGATAGATCAGTTATCTGGGCTGTTAGATTAGTCTTGACAAACCGTATCCCTTTACGTATAGTGTCCACAATTGATTCTGCTGGTGTAAATTATGAGCGATCGTGACGATCACGTAAAAGTGAAGATTGTAGACCTATCGAGACGCCCCGGTTGTATTCATCGGTTGCTCATCCGTTTGGTTGTCAACGCAGCTGCTTTGTTCCTGGCGGCTCAAGTGATATCTGGTATCCACCTTGAGGGCTTGAAATCGATCATAGTTGTTGCGGTGATTTTCGGGTTGGTGAACGCATTCATCAAACCTGTGCTGTGGCTCGTTTCCTGTTTCTTCCAGCTTCTTACTTTTGGCTTGTTCACACTGATCATAAACGCTTTAATGTTGTACGTAACTCATTGGTTCGCTGATTCGCTGGACTTGAGTTTTGACATCGATAATTTCCAATCTGCATTCCTCGGTGCTCTGCTTATCAGTGTTGTGAGCTTCATTCTCAGTAAGTTTTTAAAATAGTGCATATTTACCTGGTTTCCTCGTTTTGTTTATAGTTCCTGAGTGTATGATGTTAGTATCCTGGTACTTAGATATGTCATAATGTCATCGCGAGGAGTCGCAGACGACGCGGCGATCTCACCGCATCCGAGGAGATTGCTTCGTCCTTCCGCGGAAGGACGAAGCAATGACATGGCGCACTCAATTGGTATTACGGATTGTGACACAGACTGCTGCGCGGGAATGCCAGCAAAATGTGGAGGGTTGGGAGGGCTGACAGCCGACATCTGATAGCTGACAGCACACTAGTGTCCCTGAATTGACAAACCTGGAATATGAAGGCAGAATACGAGTCAGTGCAGTATCAATACAGTTATATTGGAAGTGACAGTGGCTGACAAGATTGACTGCGATGAGCTTGTCTCAATATCGAATCATCTTTTTGTTGAAACGTCTCTTTTCACCAAAGGGCTGGGCCTTACGGTTGAATCTATGGGGCAGGAAAATGCCAGCATGAAATTCACTAATGGGGATGATCTAACCGGGAGCGAAAGAACCCAGAATCTTCACGGTGGAGTCATTGCTTCTGTGATGGATATCACCGGGAGTCTGGCGGTATTTTCTAATCTGGTTTTCAAATCGAAAAAGCAAACACTTCAGGAGAGGATCAAAAGAATTACCAGAATAAATACCATTGATCTGCGTATTGATTATCTCCGGCCAGGTGTGGGTAATTCCTTTGTTGCTACGGGTTATCTGCTGCGCACGGGAAGGAAAGTAGCAGTTGCTCGAATGGAATTGCACAACGAAGAAGATAAGCTCGTAGCAGTTGGTACCGGTTCGTATATTATTGGTTTGGCCTCAGAGTAGATACCTTCTATTCGTACTCTTTGGGCACTGCGCAAATTACTACCAGTGGTTCATGCTCGGAAGTGTTTCTGTATTGGTGCATCTCGTTTGGCAGGACCAGTGCAAAGTCCCCTTTGTTGAACTGAAGCTCTCCCTTATTTTCGGTAACTACAACCCCTTGCCCTTCAATGGCATAGTTCAAATGCTCAAAAGGATGTTGATGATATGGGGTATGGCCGCCCGGCTCGATTGTAAATACGCGAACAGAAAGAGCAGGGGTTCCATCGCTTGCGGATATGGGAATCTGTTTAGATGCGCCTTTGGCACCTTCCATATCCACCTTAAATTTTTCGACTTTTTCCAAACTAACAACTTTCATGGCGAATCCTCCTTAGTGAGAGTGAAATGATTGCAGAGACCGGATATTCCAAGAACGTCACTCCAGTATTTGAAAACTCCTGATGATGCTGTAGAAATCGTCTTCATAATCTGAGAAATCAGCCAATGATGTTGACAGAGTACAGCATGCACCCCAAATGGTGTCATCGTCAATGGTAAACATCGATAGATTGTGGATCGGCCCGATTCCGGGTAAAACACATTCATATTCAATGATCGTAGCTTCTTGGCCGTTTATAGTTGTTTTTACTCGGGAAAGCTCTTCATATTCGTCACAGACGGCTTCAATGCTTTGTGCTTCGGCTTTCGCCAGATCTTCCATCGTCTCTATATCCTCTGTAAGCGGTTCGGACACGATGGTCACGTTGGGGTGGTAACCTGGGCTGAATGGTTTTCCTGCTATTAGTAAGATGTTGACATGCTCAACAGGTATGTCCATGTTATTGGTTTCGGTCCATTGTTCCGCAAATGTCTTGGCCTGTTTGATAAATGATGTATCTATTTCCCAATCTGAGGGATATGAAATGCTGAACAAGTCGTCACTGACGTGTGTAACAAAGTGATCGGGTATAGTTGTTTCCGGGTTTGGCTCAAAGGGGAGCGTCGATTCAGACTCCTTGCAAGACAGACACACCATGAGTAGTCCAACGGATATGACGATGACTGCAATGGTACGTAATGCTGTTTTCATGATGTCAGACTTTCCCCGGAAAGTATAACCCAGTCGTCTTGTATCGGTGTTTCATCCATACTACCCTCTTCCACAAGGGAGGTCAATGATAGCTGTTACTGACTTACGGGAGAAGATGAAGCAGGCCAAACCTTATGATGTTGGTGCGGTTGGGATATGAACTGGCTGACACTACATATGCTAGTAAAGGTAGCTTAAGTATCTTTTGGGAACTTTGTGGAGTAAATAATCGTCTAATTACCAAACGCTGTATAGTGATGTAATCACACCAGCGAGTTGCTTTGGGCGAAGGAGGAGAAGATATGGAAGGATTATTAGTAGCATCAAGTTTAACATTAATACTATCAGGTATCATGCCAATGTTGATAATTGGAACTATCGTATATCTGATAGTCCGACGACACCGTGACAACAAGAAAGGTATCACCGCATATCAATCGCTTATAACTTACTTCTATACAATAACAGGTGCAAGCATTATCACTATTACAATAGGTATAAGCTATCTTGCTTTTATCATTTTAGACCAAGCCTATGGTGACGAAGGAGAGATTGCAAATGCCTTAGCCACGGGCTTTACGTTAATGGGGACTGGGTTGCTAGTCTGTGCTTTACACACATATGGTAGGCGGGAAGTCCAGAGAATTGAAGAAACAGCTACAGCAACGATACGTCGGGTATACTTGTTCTTCATGTTGGCGCTCTTCAGCATAGTCGGGCTTATCATGCTACCGTTATCAATAAATGATACTGTTCAGTACTACATTGAGGAATCCCGATATCGTGATGACCCGTCACTTCAAATAGCTATGGCAATTGTAGTTGTTCCTATCTGGATTTACTATGTGATGCGAGTGATACGAGAAAACCGCTTAGCTAAGCTTGAAGAATCATAATGTGAAGTATTACTGTCTAACTATTACATAAACTGCGCTACCTATAGCCATTACCCCCGCGACTCACTGGGAGCTGACAGGACGGAAGCCTAAGTAGTAGACATTGCTGTCCGGGTCGTAGATGCGGCTAAGATCAGACCTCAAGAACACCGCGTAGGGGTACCAACTACCGCCGCGCCCCACGCGGTCCGAGCCCACAGAAGGCCCAACTGGGTTCTTCGACGGACTATTGTTGTAATACCCTGAATCGTACCAGTCCCAGCACCATTCCCAGACATTGCCAGCCATGTCATATAATCCCCAGTAGTTTGGGCAATAACTCCCAACCGGTGTTGTCCCATTCTCATTACCAAGGTAGTTTGCATCGTTTGAGTTAATGCTGTAATCAAAACTGTACTTTGTGGTTGTATTTGCCCGGTAGGAGTATTCCCACTCTGCCTCAGTGGGCAGGCGGTAGCCATTCGCATTCCATTCAACCCACTCGTTTTGTATATCTACTCTGCCAGATCGGTATACCGTTGATTGAGTCTCTGAAGTGTAATAGCATGGTGTGCGTCCCTCCATCTCGCTGAGGGCATTACACCAAAGGACGGTATCATACCACTCAATAGTCGTTACCGGGTGAGTTTCATCTTCCATTCCATGGCTTACGTCATAATCTTCACTTCCTCCCATAGCCCCCGGCATATTGAAGGTGTACCCGTTGGCTTCGGCCCAAGTCTTCACTTCCATCCATTGGGCATAGGTTATCTCATATGCCGATATATTGAATGGTGACAGGGTCACGGAATGAACGGGACGCTCATTGTCCCAACTGTCATCGGTGCCCATATTGAAGGTGCCACTGGGGATTGAGACCATTGTAATACCTGAGGGGCTGGTGTAGGTTGGGAGTTGTTCATTATCGCTGTTTCCACCACTGTCACACCCAACAACAAACAGCCCAACTACAACCAAAATCAATAGCAATCTCTTCATCTCTTGCTCCCTCGCATTTGCCACCATTATAGGCATGATGAGTCAGGTGTGCAACTGGGGGAAGATACGGAAAAGGGCGAAGCCAATTGACCTCACCCTCTCGTTACGTGAAATTTAAGAAATAATGCTAGTTTGCTGTGGTGATCGTATTGACTGCGTACACGCCAGGAAAAGGATTGGACGGGACCATCGCTACATCCGTTAATGACAAAAGGGCACGGAAAAAACGCCGTGCCCTTTCCAGAGTAATTTTAAAGGTTACTCGAGAATTAAACTACCGCAACTCCCTGCCGGCGTTTCTGTCTCCATACGAAGAAGCCCATCAATCCGGCCAGGCCTGCCATCAGCAAGAATACGGTGGATGCTTCAGGGATGGGGGCACATGGTCCGTCTCCGAATGTGTCGCCGTAGTCCCATACCTCGAAATCTCCGAAATAGTGATTGTCACTGTAATCTCCTGACATTCCCGGGTAAACAGGCTTTGAACAGCTGGTATGGATCAGAGCATTAAGTTGGGTACCAACATAGATTTTGCAATCGTTATCCTCTCCAATCTGAGAAATGCTGTCACCGATTTCCAGCACCCCTGTTGCTGGATTCCAGCTGACAGGGGTGCTGTCAACACCCTTTCCGTTTTTGGCGGTCACGGAACTAGGAATAGGGTCCCCCCCGATATAGTGAAGCTTCAAATAGCTTACTTTGGCCCCTTTCGGACACGCGCATGGGACAGGACCTGCTATCTCAATATCTTTATCCTCACAATTATCACACGGACTATTACACACTTTGCCTTTGATGTCGTACTTTATCGTGCCGGATTTGACATTCCCCTCAGCCACATAAATGGTAAAAGACATAGGAGAGGTGCAGCCCGACAATTTCCACTTCATATCATTTCCCAAGGTTGCTTCTGTGACGCAGGAATCACCTGTTTTTGGGGTCCAATCGGTCACGACACCCTTAACACCTTTGAGTTTGAATTCTGTCAGGTTGTCAGTTGGGTTTACTGTGTAGGTCCACTGCGTGTCACTGTCCTGTACAACGGTGACCGTACTTCCACATCCGATTGGGACAGGGCCTGCTATCTCATCTTTATCCTTACACCCACTGCCTTTGACCTCGTACTCTATCGTGCCGGGTTCGGCGTCAGCCACATAAATGGTAAAAGACATAGAAGAGGTGCAGTCCGATTCCAATTTCCACTTCATATGATCAGGGCCTGATTCTGTTGTATCGACGCAGTCATCATCTGATGTGGTAGAACCGGTCATGACGACACCTTTAAGGCCTTTGAGCTTGAACTCCTTCAAGCTGCCAGTTGGTACTGTGACTGTGTAGGTCCACGTGTCACTGTCCGGTACATGTGCAACGGTGACCGTACTGCCGCATTCGGGGGGAGGGGTTGGCCCTGCCAGGACCGCCGAAGGCATAACCAGTGCACCCACCATGGCTATCAATACTGCCACAAACATAAGTTTTCTCAATCTACACCTCCGTTACACTGAAGGCACGAAACCAACATCCCTTTTCTCTGTGCCAGGATCACTAGGGCTTGCTTCATGCAATGTAAGTTTAGCTAACCGGGGTTAACGTAAAAGTAAATAAACTGTTACCAAGTATTCCCGGACGGTCAAGAATCAGTATAAGACGTCTCAAAATAAGTGACACCCCAACTAACATTGCAGTCTTCAGGGTTCACGTGTGCAACTGGGCGTTGGTTGGGCTATGAACTACAGAATCGATATCACATCTGCTTGATCCTGAGGTGTGAGAGGAATCTGTTGATGCCTTCGCTGGTCATGGGATAACCTATAAATTTTCTGAGCTGGTTATGGTAGAATATCAGAGGTTCTTAATCGCGGGGGAGTGTCGGAATTGG
>JABMQN010000238.1 GCA_013203045.1 Chloroflexota bacterium | reverse complement strand
GGGGGAGGGAGCAGCCTCGATGCACACTTTACCGTACTGGTGATCGCCTCTCTGGTGGTTACATTGCTGTTTGCCTACTTTAGCCCGAAAGCGAGGAAAACGCTAAACGCCCTCACTTTCGCCTTCTTTATTGGATTTCTGGTGATCGTGGTTTTGAGAGCCAGAGATGTCCTCACAGGAACGTGATGTATCAGAAGCAGTTGTTGAGCTTATTATTCCGAAGAAATTGGTTGGGCAATCCCCTGTCCCCCAATCTTGGGGCGATGAAAGGATGGGGGGTAAACACACCCCTTAATCCCCTCTCAAGAGGGGAGAATTCTGCATCCTCTTTTTTGTTCTCCTTAGTATCAAGCCCATTGATATGGCTGATTGCTCTGGTATTGGTCTCCGCGCTGTGTATGCCTGGTGGTATAGTTATGGCTGCCGGAGAGGATTCAACCCCGCATGAAAACCCGGATGATGCAGAGGTCTACTATGATGGGATCGCCATTTTGGGCTACTATACTCAACTGCTGGATCATGTTTTAAGGAGGGCTCCTGATGAAGTTGAAGTATTGCATGAGAAGGGTCCATTTACCAATGTGCCGGATGGTCTCAGGGATTCGCTTAGGGATTTCGGGGAAGCAAGTGTAGAAATATCAACACTTATTGTGGATATAGAAGCGAATCTTGATGAAATGAACGAGTTAGCTATTCATTCGAGGTTTGAAGAATTGCTGGTGTTGGCTGATGAAGTGCAGGAAAGGTTGATTGATGCGTACGTAGAATTATCGACGCTAGAAACGTCAGTTATTCCTATCGAGTATTGGTTAAATATATTTGAAAAAGACAGCAGTCAGCAATTGGTTAGGATGTATCAGGAATTACATAATAGAATTGCAGATCTGAGCAACCTACTTGAACTACTGCAAGAGATGATGAATACGGCGCCTGGTATGCCTGGTATGCCTGGTATGACCATTGAAGAGATACTGGCTTTGTTAAATCCAACTGAGATAAGCTTGGAAGTGGAACCTCAAACAGCTTTTGTGGGGGAACGGATTCAGGTGGCAGGGAGCCTGGAGACAGAACGGATTGAATTGCCAAATCGGCAAATTGTGATATTGCTCGATGGCGTTCCGTATGCGGAGATGCAAACGAGTTTGGATGGCAAATATAAAGGCGCGATACAGTTACCATATGAGTATGTTCCCCAGATGACCGTGCAGGCCTTATATTATCCACGAGATGATGATGTGGGAACATATCTGGCTTCGAAAAGTGAATCAGTTGAAGTGGAAGTGCTTTTCTATAGTGCATCTCTAGAATTGGAGGTTGAAGGTAAGGTATATCCGGGATTGGCAAATGTAATAGTCGGGCGTTTCGATTACGGTGAAGACCCGGTGCTGGAAAAACGGGAAGTTGAGGTATATCTGGATGGGAGACTGATAACCAGGATAAGTGCTGATGATAGCTTTGAGATAACTATCACGATCGATCCAGATATGGTGCTGGGCGAACATCGCTTGATGGCGATTTCACCAGCTAAAGAGAGGTATGCCCCGGTGATGGCTGAGACCGTTCTGGAAGTGGTGAAGATCGTACCGGTGATCGACCTATCTCCCCCAAGTATGGCCATCATGCCCTTCGAGATGAAAGTATCAGGCCGGGTACATTCAGAGGATGAGCCGCTCGGGGGAATTACTGTACGGGCAAAGTTCAGTGGTCACGAGGAAACGGCTGTAACATCAGAAGACGGGTCGTTTTCGATGAAGATGGCAACAGCATCGCTGGATATCAGCCTGGTCGGCTCCAAGAAACTGGAGGTTGAAGCCTATTCGGAGCGTCCCTGGATTTCGAGGAGTAGTAATACCTGGAAAATGGTTACGTTGAATCCGATTCTGATTGGATTAGTGCTGGTGGTTCTAGCATTCGTTTTGGTGATTTCGATCAAACGTATCAGGGTAAGTCGAAGAAAGCGTGGTATTCAACCAGGGGTATTGGTACCGAAACCCGCTATGGGAACGGTGGGTCTTGCCGGAAAGGGTGTAGATGTTGGAAGTCATAGTATCGATGAACTGGTGGAACAGGAAGAAAACGATGATAGACGAATCATTTTAACCCTGTACACTAAGGTTCTCAAACTGATACAGGGATTAACGGGAACGGCAATGAAGCCGCAGACAACCTTGAGGGAGTTTACTCGTCAATCTGCCACAATGCTTGGACCGGCCTATAGTTATTTGGATCGATTTACTCGGCTGGTGGAGAGGTTGCTGTATTCGAAACATACCCTTGAACCGTCGGATGTGGATGAAGGGCGTGAACTAAATCAAATGATTGAAGGAGCGGTTGCAGGTTCAGATGGTCAACCGCATAACAGATGAAAAACCATAAATGTGTCATTCTTGAATGGAGTGAAACGGAATGAAGAATCTCACCGCTATAACACGGAGATCCTTCGTTGATACTCAGGATGACATAACCGATGATATCCGGAAAAATAAGAAAGGAGAGTCCAGAGGGCGCTCACTCTGGCGGGGGTAACTGGGGGTGCCCCCCAGTAAAACCAATGGGCGGGTGGTGGGAAAGAGAAAGCATGATTGTACAGGGTGTGGAGGAAGGAGTATTACCGCCCGAGGCGGATCTTCGACCGGATCGCGGTCCGGAACATGACATGAATAAGGAGTCAGGGAACCGTAATAAATCCTATATGGGTAAAAACATATGAACGTTCGTAGTGTAGGGGTAATGGCACTGGCTGTTATAGTAGTGGCATCGATGCTGACCATATGGTTCTGGCCCTCCATCCAGGACTATACGAGGAATAATCCCTTTTGGAATGGACTGAGTGATTTTACCGGGGAGATGGATGTATCGAGTACGGAATCGCTTTCAGAGGCAACTGACGATCCGGGAAACACCATACTGGTTGAGATTGCATATGCTGAGTATAGCGAAAATGACCTGGCCCGCATTGAAGAATTTGTTCTTGGTGGTGGTGTCTTGATACTGACGGATGACTATGGATATGCTAACAGAGTGGCTGAGAAGCTAGGGCTCAAGGCAAGATTTAGTGGACAGCCATTACTTGATCCGTTGTTTTGTCATAAGAACCAGAAGTTACCCAGAGTAACCGATTGTGATGAAGGTCTATTGGAAGCAGGGATTGAGGCAATTGTATTGAACCACGGTACCGCGCTGTTGAATGTGGAGTCTCAATCGGTTCTTGCCCGGTCATCTGCGGAGAGCTACATTGATGCGAATGAAAATGAATCGGACGATGAAGATGAGCCAAATCGAGCCTATGCAGTAGCAACTGTTGTGCCGGTAGGTTCTGGTACGGTGATACTCCTTTCAGATCCCAGCATATTTATTAATAGCATGAATATAGATGACAATAGAGCATTCATGGCATATCTGATGGAAACCTACGGCGCCAACCGGGAGATAGCGATGGATACGTCACGGTTGCCAAAAGCACCTCTGGATCAAGGGAAGGTGGAGCTTGAACGAGTAAGGGAAAGGATCACGCATCCCTACTCGGTGGCAGCTATTTTAGGGGGAGTGGTGCTGGTGGTGTTCAGACCATGGCAGAAGAAGGAGGCGATTTGAACGCAGAAAACGATCTTACCCAGATACCTCAGAAAGTCCTTGAGCAACTCTCAGGGATAGTGATCGGTAAGGATGATGTCAAGAGAATCCTCATTGTAACGCTAATTGCCGGGGGGCATGTGCTAATCGAAGGCTTGCCCGGAACAGCTAAGACAAAGATAGCTCGAAGTCTGGCACGTATTATCGGGTGTGATTTCAAACGAATTCAATTTACTCCTGACATGATGCCGGCCGATGTGACGGGTTTCTATTTGTATTCGCCCAACAACGATCACCGATTTATGGAAGGGCCCATATTTGCCAGTGTAGTCTTGGCGGATGAGTTGAACCGGACCACATCTCGTACTCAAGCTGCATTATTGGAAGCGATGCAGGAGCGGCAGGTTACGGTGGAAGGGACCACCTATGCGCTACCAAAGCCGTTCATAGTGATTGGTACACAGGTGGCTACCGGTGCGGAAGGAACGTATCCACTGGCTGATGTGCAAATCGACCGTTTCATGCTGAGAGCCAGTACCGATTATGCCACGGTTGAGGAGGAGATACAGATACTTTCAAACATTGATTATCTGGATGAGCCGGATATTGAAACAGTGACCAGCGGGGAAGATATCATCAAGCTGCAACAACAGGCTAAGGAAGTATATGTTTCAACAGAGAATGTAGCGTATATTGTTTCTTTAGTGAATAGCCTTCGCCGTGATCCGGATGTACTTTCAGGGCCGAGCATCAGGGGGGGGATTGCGATATTCAAATGTTCCCGGGCGTTGGCTCTGCTGGAAGGGCGCGATTTCGTTATCCCAGACGATATCAAGGAGTTGGTAAAACCTGCCTTGCAACATCGGATAAAAATCAAGGTAGAGGCAGAAATGGATGGCGTAAGTCCGGCTGATGTATTGGAAAGAGTGGTACAGCAGGTACCGGTTCCCAAGATTGAAGCGTGAGTAGGGGTAGTTCATGAACTGCCCCTACACCCCCCAGAGGATCGTAGATCGTAGGGTGGGTTCGACCCACCATATTCGAAGTGTTGACAGGATAACAGGATTGCAGGATAAATGCGGGCGGTGGGCAGGCTGCGCCAGCCGGAGCTATCAAGCGAAGGATGGGTGGGAAAGAGAAAGCATGATTATTCAGGGTGTGGAGGGAGGTAGATTCCGGATCGTCCTTCCAATACCGGAAAGACGAAAAATCTTATCGCAATCAGGGTATTTGCATTATTCGCGATTCGCGAATAGAATATAGCTATGATTTTAAAACCACAGGATATTTTTATTCTAATGAAGCTAGTGGCTCAGGGTAGAAGTGAGTGGTCATACTCATCTCTTGCACGCGAATTAATCATGAGTCCTTCGGAGGTCCATGCTGGTATCAAGCGTGCAACGGCAGCCAGGCTTTATGATAAAACCCGAAAAGCACCCAACAAGAAAGCGTTGGAAGAGTTCATTGTGCATGGAGTGAGATATGCGTATACACCTGATCTGGGAGGACTCACGAGGGGTATCCCGACGAGCTATGCGGCACCACCTTTGAATGGTATTATCGCTCAACCATCTGAAGATCCTCCGGTTTGGCCGTTCGCCGAGGGGGAAGTCATGGGTTTCGCATTCTCCCCGTTGTTCAGGTCTGTGCCGAAAGCAGCGACCATCGATTCAAAACTATACGAATTACTTGCTCTGGTTGACGCGATTCGAGGAGGACGTGCCCGTGAGCGCGACATTGCCGTGCGGGAATTTAGAAACAGGCTAAGATCGTAGGGTGGGTTCGACCCACCGTATTCGAAGTGTTGACAGTATAACAGAATTGCAGGATAAATGCAGACGTGAGCAAAGTAGTCATGTCGTTCCTGACCTGACAGCCGTACATAGTACTATGGCAGGCGCGGCTCCGATCGGGAATCCAGAGGCCTCCTTCGCCTTTTGAGCTTCGGCGGCCGCAGGGGTATATGATGGATGCGCCAGCCGGAGCCATCAACGAAGGATGGGTGGGAGCAGTAATGCCGGAGCAAAATGGGGAATAACATCCCCCTGTGTCCCCCTTCAAAGGGGGATTAGTGAATACCGGATCGACCGGAATGATAAAAAACAAAAATGACAAACCCATTAAAGAAATTCAACCTCCAAATACTGATTAGACTATACGCTGTACTCGCACTGGGTGCAGCAGCGGTACTTTCCCCGTTTGAATTATCTATAATCCCGGTGCTGTACCTCGGTGTATTCCTGTTCTTCACGTTCTGGCGTTCCAAACCAGTAGCTAATTTGTCAGTCGATCTGTACGTATTTCTCTCACTACCTCTGATTTATGAACTGGTGGTGAATCAATGGGTCTCATGGATATTCGCGTTACCGCTCCTGGTGTTGCTAGGGAAAGACATGGAACGGACAGCAGCCGATCATGAATTCAAGGATTCAAGACAAGGATGGCATCCCAGCAGGCTTTTAGTAACTTTGGTCGTGTTGTTATTAGTTTCATTGGGTGTCTCTTTATTGCTGGGGAAGTGGAATGCAGCCATTGCGGTAGCGTCTCTGATGGGCTATGTTGCCTTTCTCTGTGCTCGCGTGATCATAAAGATGCCGCAGACACCGTTGGAAGTAATTAAGGAGAAGCATAGAATCCTGGCTGATAGCGAATTAAGTTTCAGAGTAAGGCTGGAGAGAAAGTCGAAACTTGCAAAATACCTATACATTTCGCAGGAAACCGAATGGGCGAAAGTAGAACCTGAAAAAGTGTTCATCGACAATAATGATTTTGAGTTAGACATCACCATCAAACCGTATCTATCTGGTCCGTCCTCGGTGTGTGTGACAGGGTTTATACTGGATCGGCATGGGCTATTGCAACGAAGTGTAGACCTTGAGCTGGCTGATCTGCTGGTGGTACCCCGGGCCAAGTATGCTCTCTGGCTGGCAGAAAGGTATCTGGCCACCAGTGGAGCCGGAGGCGTTACTCCAATGGTATCGGTCAAGGCAGCGGCGAAGCTGGGTTCTGAATCAAGGAGTGGCTTTGAATACATTGGCAACAGGCTCTACCAGCCGGGAGATAGCCTGAAAAATATCGATTGGAAACACTCGTCAAAATTGCAGGAAATCGTAGTGAAAGAATTTGATGACCAGCAGGCCTCAACAGCGGTTTTGCTGGTGAACCTGGTAGCCGGGGATGCTGATGAGGCAGATCGACTGGTATATGCTCTGGTGACAACTGCCCTTACACTGGCGGACGAGGGTATACCCACTTCATTGGCAGCATATAATCAGGAAAGTGTACAAACGGTAACGGGGAGTCTTGAACCTCGTGAGTTAGTACTGAGGGCTCTGGAACTCTCGCGGGATATTGTGATAGTAGAGCGTGCCCGGAAGTATTTCCAGTCTGCTGATCCACTGAAACTCAGGACGAACATACGTAGACTTAATATGATAGATTCGGATTCAGTGAAAAAGATCATCGATTTGCTGGACATGGAGTTTCAAGCCCTGCGCGATTCGGTGGTCTCTAATCCTGCCACCATAGCTTTTGGAAAGGCATTAGGTAAGACCAGCAGGTTGCCAACGGTTGTGTTTCTTTCTGCCATGAACCACGATGAGGAAGCCGTGCGAATGGCCAAATATACCCTGTGGGCTGGCAATCAGCGATTTACCGATGTATCGCTTAGTGGAAAAGGCACCAATGGACGGGGAACGAGGTATACAATGGAACGTATTGGGGAGAAAGACTCACTGCAAGTCTGATTAGTACAAGAGACAATACATGATGAAAGAAGTGTGGCAACGCAATTCCGCTTTATTGAAGCTTGCTGGCATAATTGGTATATTGTTGTTTGCTTTCTGGGTTGGGATGGATCCTCACTGGGACTATGAGTATCCTTTGCATGTGGATGAGTGGTTCCATATTGGCTATTCAGATGCCATGCTTCATGAGGGTTCACTGACATACGCGGATCCTTATAGTGGGGGAGAGATTACAAAGTACCATGAGATGGGTTTTCACTTGCTATTGGGATCGTTGGCGATTTCTACCGAAACCTCTTTGATGGAGCTATACAGAGTGGCCCCTGGTATAATATTTACACTTCTGGCTCTGTTGGTATACGCGCTTGGACGAGAAAAAGGATACGGATGGTCCGCGGCACTGTGTGTGCCTCTTATTCCTACATCAATAAGAACACTGGGTCCTGCATTCTTGGTACCAGTAGCTGTCGCAATATTATTTATACCAGTTGTACTCCTTCTACTACACAAACTGGAAAACAAAAATGTCTGGGAATTCTTTGTGTTGGTTGTGATTGTTGTTATTGCCGCAGTCACTGTTCATGCTCCTACCGGATTTTTAATAATTGCAATGGTTATGGCGTATTTTGCGGTATTTGTGGTGAAACAGTTTTTAGGAAGGCGCTTTGGGATGGCAATAGCAGTGCTGGTATCTCTCGGAGTTTTAATGGCGGTACTACTGATGCTTGTTGATCGATGGCAACCAGTCCTTTTAAGGGATACGATGGAACTATCAATAACTGGGGATAGTGGTATAAGCCAGTACCTAGGACTTCATCATGGGTTCATTCAAGCATTTGGTGGAGTTGGAACTGGTTTGTTTGTGTTGGGTACATTCTTATATGCGTTAAAGCGTCCATATGGTTTGAGCAGCTATGTTGTACCTTGTTTTGCTGTATTTCTTCTCTTATTTTTGTATGTTCTTTACCCACGGCATGATCTTGGTCCTAGTGTTCTTTATGAACGTGGGTGGCCTTTGTTAGGACTCCTCATGGCTATCTTGGCGGGCTACGCGGTAGCATGCTGGTTTTACTTGATCTTGCCGTTTATTGTCAACAAAGTAGAGTCAATACGACTTCGAAGTGGTATAGTGTTTGTTGTTGTCAGTGCTGCAGGTGTTGGAATGCTTACAGTTACTATTTTCACAGGTTTGGTAAGTCAAGAGCGTGACAACTATTCAGGTTACTATAAGATGATAGATGAGCGCGTATATAACGATTTTAAATGGCTCGGGCAAAATACCATTGATGGTCACAAAGTGGTCGTGATGGAGCCAAGTTTGGCTCTGGCGTACCCACCCATAGCTGGACCACTCAATAGAGTAGCGGGGGCAATTGCTTATCCTTGGCGATCAGCTTGGGCGGACAAAGTCCATGAAATGCTAGTTACTGGGGATGTTGATGTTGAATGGATTAGCGATTTCAACACTTCAGTACTATACACATCTGGATTTACGGATGTTGAGAACAACGAGTTGATAGAAGTCCGGCCAAATATATACATTGTCACGACAAAATAAACTGAATTAGGTTGGATGAAAGAATATCATACTAACGTTGACACTCGAGTGAAAGCTTTGTTAAAGTGTTTAGTGATTACAATTAGGAATGTAAGATTCAGGCGGGAGTCAAGATGGTTGTAAGAAACATTGAATGCATAGATAAACATAAAATAACTGGTCTTATTTGTGCTTATAATGAAGCAAACAATCTCCCCTTTGTTCTGAACAGGATTCCAGATTGGGTGGATGAGGTATTGCTTATTGATGGACATTCCACTGATGAAACTGTACAAATAGCAAAAAACATTCGCCCCGATATAATGATTGTGCAACAGCCAAAAACGGGCAAGGATGATGCTCTAAAGTACGACATGGGGCTAGTTACCGGTGATATTATAGTGATGCTCGATGCTGATGGAGCGACTGATCCAACCGAAATGGACAAGTTTATTAAACCTCTTTTTGAGGGTTACGATTTTGTTAAAGGATCCCGGTTCTTGAATACAAGGCCTCAGAAACTACCATGGTATCGACATTTTGGGAACTGGGTCTTGGTCACTGAAACCAATCTTCTATTTCGCACAAAATTCACCGATGTTTGCTCTGGCTACAATGCTTTCTGGAATACTGCTTGGAAAGAGATCGATTTTCCTGATGATTTTGGCTATGAACCTTTGATTATATTGAGAGCCAAAAGGGCTGGGTTAAGGATAATCGAAGTTTCCCACCATGATAACGGAAGGATAAGTGGTAAAAGCAAACTCCCCAATTGGGGGCAAGGCTGGGGAGCGTTTAAGGCCATCTGGAAGGAACGTTTCTTTGGCTGAAAAAATTCCTCTATCCATAGTAGTTACCTCACATACTGTTGAAAGACTGACAGATATCTTTACCCTATTTGACAGCATAAAAGCGCAAACATACCATGACATCGAAGTAGTTTTTGTCATCGAACGGTCAACGGAACTTCTTGAAGGTTTAAAGGACTATACCGAAAAATGCGGTAATTACCGGATAAATCTGTTGTATAGCGAAAAAAAACTTGGTTTATCAGCAGCTAGAAACCTGGGTATGGAATCAGCAAAAGGAGGTATCATTGCTTTTGTTGATGATGATGTTGTTTTGTTCCCAGATTGGGCGCAAGAAATGGTTGACTCCTATGTCGATGATTCTATTATTGGAGTTACAGGTCCCGGTTTACCACTGTGGGAGGATGAATCGTTAAACTGGCTTCCGGAAGAGTTTTATTGGATAGTGAGTTGCACGGCGTTTGTCAAATGGGATGAGAAAAGGCCAGTGAGGAGTGCATGGGGAATGAACATGTCTTTTCGGAAGGAAGCTTTCGAATATTGCCGTTTCTCTTCAGATTTTGGGCAGACTACCGGGCATAAGGAGGCTTGGAAAGCGGGACCTGTGGATGATGCCGAGTTTTCCATAAACCTGCGCCTTAAAACAGGAAAATCAATAATATACAATCCGAAAGTACGTGTGCAACATAGGGTGTACAACTATAGACTCAGCAAAAAATTCATACGCGGACAGTGTTATTGGCAGGGTTATACTAAGGCTTTGCTCCGAAAGAAGTACAAACAAGACTCGGATACTCGGGCACTGGTCAGAGAGCGTGATCTTTTACAACGAATACTGTTTAGGATGGCACCTCATATTGCCTTACAGTTTTTCAGCAGACCCAAACTTGCGTTGAAAAAGTTCACTCTTAGCACAACAGTCTTGTTCTATGTAGCTCTTGGATACACAGCAGTTACTTGCCCATGGTTAACTGGATTTACTAAGAAGCGATTTAGCTCCTAGAAAACGAATATAACAATATGTTTGAACGTGCCTAAAGAGAGATCGTATTTGGAAGGGGATTCAAGTGTTGGTTCGTGACTTCTGGAAGAATCGAAATAGGGAATCACACAGACGATGACAAATGATATTTTAGTTACTGGAGGCACAGGTTTTGCAGGCCACAAGTTGGTGGCAGACCTTATTGCAGATAATTTCAATATTGTGGTGCTGGCAAGGCAGAAAAGCAGTGTGGAATCATTACGACGAATGGGAGCGGAGATTCGTTATGGTGATATAACAAATCTCCGCTCTCTTATTGAAGCGTGCAAAGGGATAGGTACTGTTGTTCACTTAGCAGCAAGTACATCATCCAAAGGTGCAGACTATGAAACGAGCTTTATGGTAAATGTGGTTGGGACTCAAAATGTAATAGATGCCTGTAAGGTAAATGGAATTAGGAAAATCATCTACATGGGAACACAATCTGATAATCCAGGTGCCTATGCAACCACCAAGAGGCAGGCAGAGAAGCTACTGCAAGATTCAGGATTGGAGGTCATCACGCTTAAACCATCTTTGATATATGGGCCTGGTGGCCAGGGATTATTTGGAGACATGGTAAGTTTCATAGAGAAAATGCCAGTAATCCCCATAGTCGGTTCAGGGAAATATCCTATGAAACCCATATACGTAGGAGATGTAGCAAATGTAACGTCAAGCTGCTTAAAGAGGGATAACCTCAAGACAGAATATTTTATCTCTGGCCCCGAAGAGATTTACTATAAAAATTTTCTTGATTTTATTGGCAATGCTATGGGGCTGAAAACACGTAAAATCCATATCCCTTACTGGATAGTTTTCGCTGGAGTTGCTATCGTATGCAGGATTTATAAAGGTTTCCCTATCACGGCAGATACACTGAGAGGTTTAGTGAATCCAAAGGTGTATGATTCGAATGATGCCGAAAGGGACCTTGATTTCAGGCCGGTCTCCTTGGAAAAAGGATTGCGATTGACCTTCGCAAATGGCAGAGGTGGAGAATGAAACGGGTTGGTGTTATTGGAATGGGAAAGATGGGGATTGTCCATGCCTCTATTTTAAATGCCTTGCCCGATGTGGATCTAGTGGCGGTAACTGATACGAACAAAGGTTTGCATCGCCAAATTTACAGCATGGGGATACAGTCACCTTTTTATCAATCGATCGAAGAAATGCTTGTGAAAGAAAATCCTGATGGAGTTTATATTTGTACCCCAACCTCTGCCAACTATGGCATTGCCAAGCTTTGTGTTGCCAAAGGCGTCAGCATATTTGTCGAAAAACCGTTGGCTATTGATCTGCCTAATGCTACGAAAATGTTGGAACTAGTTGAAGGTACAGAAATAAAACATTCTATCGGATTTATGGTAGCCCAAATTCCTACTTTCCGCCGGGCCAAAGCGATGCTAGTTGAAGGTGCTATTGGTCAATTGCAGCAGGTGGAGGCCAAGGTATACCTGAGCGCGGTGTTTTCAAAACAACGTATGTGGTTTTGCAATAAGGAAAAATCAGGTGGTGGTGCCATAATTTCACTTGGTTCATACTTGATATTCTTGTTACATTGGTTATTTTCTCCAGTCAGACATGTCTGGGATTCCAATATATTCTACACATCTGGCAATGAGGTGGAGGATGGGGGTAACGCGAAGCTGGAACTTGAAAGTGGAATCATGGCTACCATGGATGTCTCATGGTGTATTCATGGATACGAGAACATGCTACTTGAGATTCGTGCACTAGGATCGGAGGGTGAATTGACAGTAGATAATAGTATTGTCCAAGTTCATCGCAGTGATGGGAGTGTTAACAGAGTACATGTCAGTGAGTTACCTGATAAAGCAAGTTTCTATCTTGGTGGGGAAGGATATTGTTTGGAAGACGAGGACTTCGTTTCCTGCATAGGGACTGATATTGAACCAGAAGTCACTTGGAGAGATGGTTATCAGGTTCAAAAGGTGTTGGATGCAATATACAGGTCTGCTGAGGCACGGCAACGGGTTGCAGTTGGGATTGGTGAACGATGAGAGTCATTGTGAACGCTGAGTCCATGATGGCGATGAGCCATGATTCTAATAACCGGGCTTGGCGTGATGGGCGCGTAACTCAGGAGGAGCTTAAGGCGAAAGTTCTAGCAACGCAGTTGCAGGGAGTGGGGTTAAAAGCCTTCTTATGTCCGGGACATGCAAACGGAATAAGTATATTCGAAGAACATCGTCATGCCGCGGAATATGAGATATATCCTGTACTGCTTAACGCGTCAAACTATAGTAGGGATATGCAACAGCTCGGTATGGTCAGATTTGCCTGGAAGCAATTCAGGCAGTTGGGTATTAAAAATCTCCTTGGAATAATAACAATAGGCATAAGGCATCCACGGCCGATTCTGATGAGGGATTTTAGATACGCCAGCATGTTGCTAGCTGCTATGGAAATTGCCAAATTTAAGATGTTCCATCCTCGAGTTGTATTTCTTCACCCCCAAATAACTGATCTTGCCCTTGCTAATGGGAATAAGGATTTTTTCAAGTTGTTTGCCAATTTTGTGCGGGGCAAATATCGAGCTGAGGCTGGACTGATTACCAATAACTTAGGATTCTTGTTGGAGAAGCTGGAAGATTGGGATATTGACGTCACGCACGTTGTGGGGCCGGTAAACAGGCAAGGGTATCACATGAAACCAGATCAGCAAAGATGTGAGAAATTGATCTTAAATACCAATAGAGTTGTGGTGGCAACTGAGGTAACTCCATCAGCAATACCAAGCGAAGATGACTTGGAATACTTGAGACGGTTAAATATCTCATCACTTGTGGTGCAATTGGATAACATACCGGATGCTATAAAGCTTATAGAATCAATAGAACAAAAACAAAATGATAGGAAGTGTGTAAATGGCTAAATTTTTCATTACCGGCGGCTCAGGATTCATTGGTGGTCATGTGGTTGACAGACTCATGAATGAGGGTCACCAAATTACAGTCTACGATAACTTGGTCACAGGAAAGAAGAAATGGATTGAACATCACCTGGAGAAAAAGGATTTCAAGTTTATCGAAGATGATCTGTTGCACTTCGATGCATTGAAAGAAGTTATGGCGGGGCATGAGATCGTCTGGCATTTAGGGGCTAATACCGATATTGTCATGGGGAACAACATTACAGACTATGACCTTAAAAACTGTACCATAGGAACCTATAATATACTGGAGGCTATGAGGCAGAATAACATAGATAAGATTCTATTTGCTTCCAGTGCCACGGTTTATGGAGATGCGCCCCCAATACACCTTTCAGAAACATATGGGCCTCTCCTGCCGATATCCCTATATGGTGCAGGTAAGCTCGCATGTGAAGGCTTGATAAGCTCCTATAGCCATTTGTTTGGTATTAAAGCTTGGATATTCAGGTTCGGCAATGTAGTTGGGGGTAAAATGTGGCATGGAGTCATATATGACTTCATTCAAAAACTGAGGCAGAATTCCAAGGAGATGGAGGTACTGGGAAATGGCAAACAGGAGAAGAACTACTTCATGATCGAGGATTGCATCGATGGTATGCTATGTGCTTTTCATAAGTCAGATAGTGCCTGTGATGTCTACAATCTGGGTTGTGAAGCTTCTGTTACGGTGACCCGCATTGCTGAGGTAGTTGCGGAGGAGATGGGGCTTGAAGGAGTGAGGTTCAAGTACACAGGTGGGGCCAGAGGCTGGCCAGGGGATGTGCCGGTTGTTCACTTTGATACAAGCAAGATGTTAAAGCTTGGCTGGAAAGCAAGTAAAACTTCAGAGGAGGCGGTACGTGAGGCAGCCAAACGACTGATATCACAGTTGACGTAAGGGTGAACAATATGACAGGTGAGAAAGTTTGCGTTGTTGGGATATGGCATCTTGGTTCAGTGGTTTCCGCTTGTCTGGCCGATTTGGGTTATTCTGTGGTTGGAGTTGATAGAGACGAAAAAAAGGTAGAAAGTCTAAATAATGGTACCCCTCCCTTATTTGAACCTGGATTAACAGAACTTATTAGTAGCAATATCAAATTGGGAAGACTGAGATATACTACGGATTTGGGTGGTGCTGTAAAAGGTTCAAAATTTGTACTAATCACTCTTGATACACCTGTAAATGAAAAGGATGAGATAGACCTATCAGAATTATTCGATGTAGCGATAGGTCTATCCATGTACTTGGAGAATGACTCTGTGGTAGTAGTCAGTAGTCAAGTGCCAGTCGGTACATGTGACCAAGTCAGGGGGCTTATCACCACGAACAACCCTTCCATCATTTTTGATATTGCATATAGCCCGGAGAACCTGCGGCTGGGGAACGCAATACAGAGGTTTAAAATTCCGGGTAGGATAGTGATTGGTGCAAACAGAGATGACACGTTGGATAAAGTGGAAGAGCTATTCAGTGTAGTAAATGCGCCAATTATTAGAATGAATCTAAGGTCGGCAGAGATGACGAAACATGCTATTAATGCCTTCTTGGGTATGTCCATCAGCTTTATAAATGAGATCGCAAATATCTGTGATGAGTTGGGTGCAGATGCTTTACAGGTAGCATCAGGATTGCGATCGGATGAAAGAATAGGCCAGACAGCTCCCTTAAATCCCGGTTTGGGTTTTGCCGGTGGTACACTTGCCAGAGACCTGAAAATTCTTCAAGAGCTAGGCACTAAAGTCGACCGTGAGACGCATCTGGTTAATGCCACGCTAAAAGTGAATGAAACGCAAAACCGCCTGGTGATCCGAAAACTTCTAAAAGTATATGACTCACTAGAAAAGTTATCCGTTGGTGTATTTGGATTGACTTATAAACCAGGGACTAGTACATTGCGTCGATCCGCTGCCCTGCAGATAATCCATGATTTAGTAAGAGAAGGAGTAACAGTAAAGGCTTACGACCCAAAGGCTGATCTCGGTGAGGTGAGGGAGCATAAGGAATTTCAGTTCTGCTCTGATCCACAAATGGTTGCCGATGGTTGTGATGCTTTAATAATGATTACCGAGTGGCCCGAGTTCAAGAACCTGGATTTTAATAGTATAAAGCAGTCAATGAAGAGACCTGTCCTCATCGATACACAGAACATGCTGGATGAAGAACAGATGAGAGAAAAGGGGTTCCTCTACTTCGGAGTGGGTAGAGGAGGGAAATTGAACGAAGGAGTTCATTAATGATCTTAGAGAACAAAACAGCGATTATAACGGGAGGGAGCAGCGGTATAGGCAAGGCGATTGCTGGTGCGTTCGCTAAAGAGGGTGCCCAATTGGTTTTGAATTCCAGGACTGAGTCAGACCTGGAAGCGACATGCCAGGAGATTGGAGAATTCGCAAATAACAGAGTTGAAGCGTATCCGGCAAACGTTTCTAATCCTGAAGAGGCCAAAGCATTGGTGGATTTTACTTTATCAAAGTTAGGCACAGTAGATATTCTGGTAAACTGCGCTGGGATATATGGTCCTATTGGGCTTGCGACTGACATTGATGTGGAAAAATGGGTAGAGACCATAAATATCAATCTTATTGGAACGTTTTTATGCATCAGGGGGGTTCTGCCTACCATGATAAAGCACAAAAAGGGCAAAATCGTAAACTTTTCAGGTGGAGGCGCTGGCCCTTTACCGAGATTCAGCGCGTACAGCACTTCAAAGATGGCGGTAGTAAGGTTAACAGAGAACATTGCCCAAGAGGTTATGGAATATCACATTGATGTTAATGCTATTGCCCCAGGTGCGGTAAATACCAGATTGCTAGATCAAGTCTTAGCAGCAGGGGAGGCAGCGGGTAAGGAATTTCTGGCGAAGTCTAAAAAACAAAAGGAGGATGGCGGTACACCGCCACAACAAGTGGCAGAGCTCGCTGTGTTTCTGGCTTCACACGAATCCGATGGTATAACGGGTAAATTGATAAGCCTCCTGTGGGACAAATGGAGAGAATTCCCTCTCCACTTGAATGACATCAATTCATCTGACGTTCTTACACTGCGCCGAACAGTCCCGGAGGATAGAGGGTTTAAATGGTAGATACAGCGAAGAATATCAAAGTTGGTATTGTAGGTGCCGGACGCCAAGGTCATCGGCGAGCTGCAGTGTTGAAAGAGCATGATGACTCATTATTGGTGCTCGTTGCTGATAACGATATTAAAGCTGCCAGGCTACTTGCTGATAAGATGGGGTGTGAAGCAACTACCGATTGGGAGGAGGTAGTTAAGCGGGAAGAGATAAATGCTGTATTAGTATGCACCCCCCCACAATTACATATACCAGTTAGTCTTGCTGCAATTGAAAATGGCAAGCATGTGCTATGTGAAAAGCCACTGGCTCGAAACCCAGAAGAGGCAGCCGAGATGGTAGCCGCAGCCCAGGACAATGGAATGAAGCTCAAATGCGGGTTCAATCTTCGGCATCATCCTGGTATAAAACAGGCCCGAGAATGGGTCGAGCAAGGAGTAATTGGGGAGTTAAACTTCATCCGGTGCCGCTATGGTATCGGCGGTAGACCTGGATATGACAAAGAGTGGAGAGCTGATCCTGAGATCGCTGGTGGAGGTCAGTTAATGGACCAGGGTATGCATGCATTAGACCTTTCACGCTGGTTTATGGGCGAGTTCAATGAAGCCATTGGATTCCTGAGTACCAGTTTTTGGGACGTTGCCCCATTGGAGGACAATGCTTTCGCATTACTCCGCACAGATAAAGGTCAAGTTTCATCCATTCACGCAAGCTGGACACAATGGAAGAATCTTTTTTCATTTGAAGTATATGGCAATGATGGTTATGTCATGGTTGACGGTCTTGGGGGTAGCTATGGTACTGAGAAAGTGACACTGGGGAAAAGGATTTTCTTGAAGCCGTTCCAAGAGGAGACTATCGAATTCAGGGGCGAGGACCGTTCTTGGGACAAGGAATGGAATGAGTTTGTCACTGCCATCAATGAGAACCGCGAACCATTGGGAAACGGCTATGACGGATTACAGGCGTTGAAGCTAGCTTATACCATATATGAATCATCTCACAAATGATGTATCGTGTAACTCAAGAAACAAAATAGTCATGAGCTGGTACAGTTGTTACCGATGTTGAAGCTGCTATACTCACACCTTGTAGGTTTTATTACTGAGGTTTTGGGAATAGTAACGTCTAAAGAAAGGCTGAAGCAGCTTTTAGGAATTTCTCTGTACCGTAATGCTCTGTATCTGATAGTAGCCAATATAGTAGTCCCTTTTACTGGTTTCATCTTCTGGGTAATAGCCGCCAGGTTGTATTCGGAAGAAGAAGTGGGAATAGCTTCAGCTGCTATTGCTGCCATGACCCTATTGGCTACACTTTCTACACTGGGCCTTGAGTTTGTGGTGATTAGGTTTATCCCGCGATCGGAAAACACTAACCTCATGATCAATTCCTATTTCACCGTGGCTGGTCTCTCATCGCTTGTTGTATGTGGTATCTTCATTGTTGGTCTTGGCATTTGGTCTCCAAAGCTTCTCTTTCTGCGTCATGAACCAGTTTATCTGGCCGCTTTTATCATATTTACTACTACCTATACTCTATCTATGATAGTTGTTAACGTATTTGTTGCTAGACGCCAGTCCGGTTTCTCTCTATCACATTCAGTTATACTTGCAACTCTGCGACTTCCACTACCCATTGTTCTAGCAGAATTCTTCCATTCCTTTGGTATCTTTGCCTCGTGGGGGATTTCCTGGGTAATAGCGCTCATAGTAAGTGTATTGGTATTTCTGCCACGAGTTCAAACGGGTTACCGTCCGTTTCCTATAATTAAACGTAGTATAATAAGCGAAATAGCGCACTTTTCCTTAGTCAATTATTTAGCTAATCTTCTGTGGATGACCCCAGGTCTCATTCTTTCAATAATGGTGCTAAACAGGCTTGGCTCTGAGATTAGTGCCTATTTCTACATTGCCTGGATAGTAGGCAGTGTGCTAACAACCATTCCTCTATCTATCTCTATGTCTCTTTTTGCCGAAGGTTCCACAGATGAAAAAAGTTTGGGCACTAATGTTTGGCGCTCTATGAAGCTAACCTTTCTCATACTTCTGCCAGCGGTTATCATAATAGCCATCGCTGCGGATAAGTTGCTTCTCGTTTTTGGGGATTCCTATTCTGAAGAGGGGACAACGCTACTTAGAATTCTCTCGCTTTCTGCATTGCCTATTGCGATAAATTACATCTATATAAATCTGAGAAGAGTACAGAAAAAGATGGCGGAATTGATGGTTTTTAGTGCATTTGTTGCTATCGCTACTTTAGTTGTGAGTTATATTCTTCTTCCTCGGATAGGCATCAACGGGGTGGGATATGCTTGGCTCGGGAGCCAGGGAGTGGTTGCTGTGGCGATTGTCATTAGCTTTCTTCTGAGGCGACCTGCAGTTTAGAGAAAAGTTGCGTCGGCTTAGAGCCTCCCTCCCTATGGGAAAGAATGTAAGGATGTAGCATAGTTATTTAGTCTGGGGAATACCAAGATTGGAATAGACTGGTTAGCTTGATATTTTAGCTCTAATCCAGCCGGCTACATAGCCGGCGACCACGGCATAGCGGGGTATGGGATAAACGATGAGTTGCCGTGGATTTCGGAAGCGAATAGCCAGGTAGAGGCCAATCACCGGAGATGCCAGGCGGGCCAACATGCTGAAAACCTTGTTATACCAGGGATAGCTCTTTTTGAATTCTTTCTCCAGGTGCATGAAGGCGATTGATTTACCATAGGCATACATCTGCTTGCAATACCCCTTAAATGTAGAGCGAGGGTGATGGTAAATCGGGGCTTCCGTCCACCATTTTGTAATCCAACCGCAGTTGGCAATTCTCTGCGAATAGGAAATATCACTGCACCACTTGATGACTTCCTCATCTATACCATGATGCCCGTCAATCTCCTCAAGACAAGCCCTGCGTACGATAACACAGGGGCCGCCACAGGAGG
The DNA here is from genome assembly GCA_013203045.1 of Chloroflexota bacterium. Lineage (GTDB taxonomy): Bacteria > Chloroflexota > Dehalococcoidia > SZUA-161 > SpSt-899 > JABMQN01. The sequence goes on along the minus strand of JABMQN010000238.1, from coordinate 8,560 downwards.
CTTCTTTCTTCCCGGCAAGAGCAATATTGTATAGTTTCTGTATCCAAGAGGAAGGTTTGCTAAGAATATTAGAACCCCAAGCCCAGTCTTCATCCTGAGCCCTGGTCAAATTGTTGCTAACAACCGCCTTTTGCCGGCAGCTTATCCACCCCACTCTATCTTCGGAGATCAATTCGTGTGCCCTAGGAAAGAAGCCTTGCTCAATGTAAACATCCGAATCGAGGAATAATATTAATTCCCCTTGCGCATTGCGCCAACCAATGTCGTAAGCAAGGCCAGGATTGCCTTTCCCTTCATCAAAAACCAACTTCACAGGATAACTATTGACCACATCGAGGGTTCCATCTGTACTATGCCCGTCTACTACAACTATTTCATTGATAAGTCCATCTTCGTAGTACGGCATTACAGACGAAAGGCATTTATCAATCGTGTCAATATTGTTTTTAGTTGGTATGACTATTGAAGTGCTCATGAATGGTTCTCCTTCTTAATCCAATATAATCGGTGTCTAACGCATTATTTCCTTACAAACATCAACCCAGATTTTCATTGCAGCTGTTATTTGATAGAAATATTTTCTAGCGTCCGGAGTGAAGTTCCCATCAGAAGATACTTTTTCTTCAATTTCCTTGGCTAAATTCAAATATGTCTTGGCATAAGTATCTGCCGAAATTTCAGCGGCCTCGATAATTGGGACCAATTCTTCAGTTAAAATCATACCACCCAACTCGATCTGGAGGTCATCTAATAAATCATGTTTGTTTCTTACATGGTTTGCTGTAGGGGGACCAACAGATACACAATCGTTCATACTCTGTATCACCTTAACTGCAAAGAAACCTGACCAGATATCACCATATCTATCAATTCTGCTGCCGTTTATTACTGCATCCATTGTAATAAAATAATAACATGGTAGGGTATCTCTATGGAATGCAGTGTTTTGCGAGTTTATTGGGGAGTATACTCCTGGGGCCAACATGAATCTATCCTGATTTACCCCAACTACCCTAAGAGGTTCATTCAATCTTGTTACAGCGTCTACATCAGGGTCATTCAACCATAATCCGGCATTCATCATGATCCTGCCTGACGAAACCGTAAAATGAGCATCATCAGACCACCGTTTCGAGTAAGGGAAACCTCGAGGATAAATTGTCCTCTGAGGATCAGTTTCAAGTGCTGTACAGATATTGAACCAGTTGTTTGATGAGTGTGCTGTCTTTAACTCTTTAACGGAGCCAACAATCTTATGTCCTTCAAGAAAATCATCATCCATTGCGTAATTGTCATCATCAATGCTGATAACAATCTCAGCACCTCGTTCTACCGCAATTAGGTAACCGATGTTTCTCCTATTGTCCGAGTTATAAGGTATTATCTCGTTCAAGTCAGGGAATCTCTTTAACCATTGCTCCTGCATTGTGATATCAAGTAACTCTGCTTGAAAACCTCTGGCTCGAAGCGCCCGTATTGGCTCTTTTGCCTCCTCTGGGGTTTTTCGGTCGCCGACCACGATGAACTCCACTTCATCTTTGTGCCCGTACTTCTCAAAATTGTCCGCATAACCGTAGAGTAAGTCAGGGACATTGATTGTCGTCAGCACGAGAGACGCTTTTTTCACTGCTAAAACCTCCTTATTATAATCTCAATTCTAATTTTCTTCTAGTTCACTCACTATTATAATCTCAATTCGAATCATATAGAGTACTTCTGCCTGAATACAAGGATAGTTCAGGATTGATACAAATTAAATTGAAATTTGTGCTACTATCTATATGTTGTATTACCTCACCTAACATATATTTTGAGTAATCATTTATGTGCTCATCCTCACCGGCACCGAGGAATTCGTATATTGCCTGGTCATCCGGTCTAAGATAAACGTAATGGTTGGTGTAGTCGGGAGCACCGATTGGATGTTTCAGCATATTGTCCTCCAGTCGGATTTGCTCTATGAAAACCCAGTAGTAGCTCTCTCTATGCACCATCGTACCTATAGGAAAGTGAACGATTGCCCCGGTAAGAAAACCTTGAGTAGTATGCTCATGAAAAAAATATGTCCCCCTACTCTCCGCTGGTGATACATTATCTACCAGTGCGTTGCCATACTGCGTTACAAAGTGTAAAGGTATGCCAACTATCAGCAGGATGGTAAGAACAATGGCCGTAATCTTGTACTTCAGTAGCTTTACTCCAAAATAAGCTATCGCTGGTACCATAAAGATATAGGTACGTTGAATCAGTTCCCACTTGTAGGATCCACTTATTATGAATGATGCGACGAGAATACCTATTGCAATAGTCACAACAAACTTGTCGTTAATGGTGATCTTCTTACCTTTGAGCATTATCATACTCCCTGCAAGACCAATGAAGATGAAAATGACTGAAGATACTACCCTGAGCTGGTTAACAGTATGATGAGCCTCGCTACCCACCATTCGCTCGGTCACACCAAGATTCCAGAGTATGTCTAGGCGGAAGGCTGCCTCTATTTGTTCCATAAAAACGGGTAACCTCCACTCAAAAAATTCGTTGGTTATATAATATGTCCATATTAAAGTGCTAGTAACCAGAATGGTCATAGCTAGACCTGAAATCGTGGTTCTCCTTGTGATATAGAGGGCTAGTAGGACGGTTGAGGTAACGATAGCCGTCAAAAGATGAATGGCCGGTAGTACCAGTAGAAGTAGTACGAGGTTTAATCTGTGAGCAAATGAATTACGCCGTTGCAGCACTAATATTGCCAGCAGGCCCAGAATAGTAAGAAGCAATAGATAGCCAAGCACTGAAGGCATAATATAGTATAAGACCCAGTTAGCTATGAAGAATATCCAGGTACCGGCCATACAGTGATTCACGTTATCTTTACCGATAGTGCTTCTCATGAATAGATAACCCAGTAAAGTCATGAGCGGAATCCAGATGATAAGGTTTATGGTTAGTACAAAGCTCGCATCATTATTGTCAAACAGCAACATAATTACAGCGTTTAGTACCATAGCACCCGGCCAATTCAGACGCCAGAGTTCAGGAGGGGCAGGGTCGAAGTGCCCGGTCCGGAATACAAATTCCCCCAGACCAAATTCTGAGTAAAGGGCTTGAGCACCTGTTTGTGCGGCTCCTATCCCGCCTATTGCTAACATAGACGCATGTAGCGCTATTATGAACAGGCCCAATTGCAGCCCTAACAGCTTGCCGTAGGGCCGGGGTGATACCCACAGGATGGCCGAGGCTATGGTGAAAAGGGAGAGAGCCACGAAGAAGATCACCGGTAGGCTGTGGATAGAGCCAAAGTGCCCTATCTCAAACCTAGCCTGGGTGAGGCTGTAGGCATACAGGAGAACTGCTATTGTGGTTAGCAGGATTGACAGTCATTTCTCATTGTTGGTCCACCACAGCTTCGCCATTGGTCGCTATGCCTCCAGAAAGCTCTTCTCGGCGACAACTATCATTCCGTATCCCTTTCTGTTTCTCATCAGCATGTCCAGTGATGAAATAGCTGACAGTATTGGGAAGAGAAGTGCGGTCAGAGGAAGTGGCAGGTGTAATAGAGCCAGCACGTAGAGCTCCATGCAACCTTCGCCGAAGATCCCCCAGACATTCCTCAGGGACTTCACCTTGAAGCCGTTATCCGTCAGGAGCCGGGTCAGTTCATCCTCTGTATAACCTTCTCTCACATGCCTTTTGTCACTCACCCATTCAAACCTAGTAAATAACCTTCTTGTGTGTCTCTTGTGCGGAATAGCCATATACAGGATGCCACCATCTGTGAGTGCTCTGTGAAAGCTTCTGATAAGCTGCCCATCGTCCTCTATCTGATCGATAACATCCTGAGAGACAATAAGATCATACTTGTCAAACTCGGAGAAATGTGATAAGTCGGCCTCAAAGATATTTACATTGCTCAGGCGTAACCGGGGCAACATAGCTCTGGCGGCTTTCACTAAACTAGGATCGTAGTCACAGGCGTCTATCGTGGCTGATGGATGTTTCCTAGCCATGTAGAAAGCATACAGGCCCAAGCCACACCCGGCATCCAGGACCCTATTGAACTTGAGTCGCCTGGTGAAGCGGCGGAAGTATTGCGCTCGTAGTTGGGTGCTTATGTCAGGCAGGCCGAATAGACGGATGTAAGATCTCAGGAGAGGCTGAAGCCACCTGGGGCTTGCCTTTGCTTGAACCTTGTTCTCTCCCAGCATCTGTAGCAGGACTTCTGGGCATCCATAACATTCATGACCAAAGAACATCGGGCTATATCTCCTAGTATAGTTTTCGTTCCATTTACCGCTCAGAAGCCGGCTATGAAGACCCACCGGTTACGACAGTTTTGAGTCGAGAGCATTTAGCGGAAAGCCCTGAGCCAAGAGTTATAAGTCAGTTTTAGATCATCTTTTGCATGATCAAATCCTTCTCAAATTCAAGTGTATAAGAGAGCAACGTTTTAAACCCATCCGGGTGGATGTCATATATTAGATTAGTCAACCGGGAATCATCTGAAATGTCTGCATAATGAAGACATAATTTTACTACTTGTTCATGAGGGTCAACGGACAAATGATCTATGCGGAAGGTGTTAAATGTGCTTGATTTTCGAATAAGACCATGAGCCTCATATCCCTTAGACAATGAGAACTCTGCGAGGTATGAGCCATCTGACCGGTGATAAGAGCTTTCTTTCACATACTTCACACTCTTTATTCCTTCCCACCTTTCTTAGATATCATTCTACCCCCTTGATTATTCTGTCTGGATAGCGAAGTTACCGGAGTCACTCATTACGGTTTAACACCAGCCTATTTGCCAGCTATGAAAAAGTATCTTCCGCGCTTGAATCCGACACACAGACTATAATCATTAAAGGAATGGGGTATTGAGTCAGATACCATGTCGCTACTTACAAGGACTCAAGGGATTGTCTTTCTCAACCATCTCATGAATCCATGGATATGTTTTGTTCAATCCTTCTCTAAGAGGTTCTGATGGGCTCCATCCCAGTTTTTCTTTAAGCAAACGGTTATCAGAGTTGCGACCACGAACCCCAAGAGGCCCAGGTATATGTTTGATTGATAGCTTTTTGCCGGCGCTATCCATGATCATCTCGGCTAGTTGGTTAATTGTTACCATCTCTTCTGAGCCGATATTTACGGGGCCAATGAAATCCGATTCCATCAACCTTCGAACAGATTCCAGGCACTCATCAATGTAGAGAAAGGAACGGGTTTGTAATCCATCACCCCACATCTCGATCTCTCCGCCATCAGATGCTTGTGCAACTTTGCGGCACAATGCCGCTGGTGCTTTCTCACGACCATCTTTCCATGATCCATAGGGGCCGAATATATTGTGAAAACGTGCAATTCGTACGTTAAGCCCATGGTTTCTGGCGAATGCCAGGTACAGTCGTTCGCTGAAAAGTTTTTCCCAACCGTATTCACTATCTGGAGACGCAGGGTAGGCCGAATCTTCTGAGCATTTCGGATTATCGGGATCGGTCTGATTGTATTCCGGATACATGCATGCTGAAGAAGAGTAGAATATCTTCTTGACACCTGCTGTACAGGAAGATGCAACCATATTCAAATTTATTAAACCAGAATTATGCATAATGTCAGCGTCATTTTCACCAGTGAAAACAAAACCAGCTCCACCCATATCGGCCGCGAGCTGGTAAATATCATCAAACGGTTGATCTACGACTGATTCGCAAACCCTTGGATCTCTAAGATCACCTATTACAAAATCATCAGCCGCTGTTTCTGCAAATTCGGGGTATTTCAAATCAATACCACGTACCCAATAACCTTCGCCTTTCAGCCTCTTTGCCAAGTGGCTTCCTATAAAGCCGCCTGCACCACATACTAAAGCTGTTTTCATAATCCTCCTTTCCTTGTCAATGATATTATTAAAGCTCATTAGATTACGCTGGTCAAGGATTAATATACTGTATTCAAAATTATGAATGTCCTTACCACCCCCAAGTTATTAGTCAGATGAGGGTGATAGATAGTCGGTAATTCGCCTTGCACCGCTACACAAGGAAACAGAACTTCTGGTATTAACTTTTCTTTACATCTATCCATAGGTGTAGCTTCGAATAGTCACCTGCTATATTCTCTTCATAAATGATTGTTTCACCCTTGTACAATGAGAATTGTAGCTGTAGTGGCACAATTTCAAAAGTGGCAAACTCAAATTCCTGAGTCCATTCCTTGCCTGAAACAAGTGTCACTGGGCCAGCTTCTTGGGTCCCTGTTGCCTGATCACGATTATCAGTTACGTTTATTTGATAGCTTACCTCTTCTTGTCCTTGGTTTACTATTTTGGCAATCAAAGTTTCACTTCCGATCCAAAGGGAAAGTTGAGTATGACCTTCTGTTTGGTTTCCCAATTTATGGATTTTATACAGCCTAAATTCTGTTTTTTGCAATTTGCCCAGCTGTTGAGGTGCAAATCCGATCATTTCTTCCCAGTTCTTACCATGATCAAGCTCTATTGGGCCGATTTTGTTTACTAATGCCCCTTCAACTAGGATTTCAACATTGTAACCCATTGTCTCGCGCTCGTGATTAGTTATACCGAGGATCACCTCTCCTTCTTCTCCAAGAGCTATCTCATTGGGATAATCCTCGGCCATACCATCAGGCCCGAGGATATAAAATTCTGTAAACGCATCATCAACCTTTGGATTTGCGATATAGTAGCCCAAAGTGCAAATGGCTCCAATGATGGCAATTATCATGATAGAAAAAAGCACTCTATCGAGCTTGTTGGAATTATCCAGTTTTAGGAATGAGAGGTCAATTGAAAGACATAGTTTTTCTTCATGTATAAGTCCACGCCTTTTGTACCAAGAGAAGGCAGACATAACTGCGGTAAGGATGACGAGCGAAGTGAGTATTGGATAAAGACTAATTTCCCATGCATAATTGAGAATGAGACCGATTAGTGCAACTACAGCTATTGAAAGGCCAAAAGAGAGTGATATCCTTTCGATGGTGTTGAGATCACTTACTCTGGGGTAAAAGGCTGTGGTTAACGTATAACCCGGAAAGAAAAATATTAGGGGGAGTCCAAGTATCAAACGTAGCGAACGAATATCCGGGAAAAACGAGACAATAAGGATCAATATTATTGAAAGGATATTTATTATGAGAAGTTCGTTTTTAATATTGATCTGCAAAACTTATCTAGCCTCGGTTCTTTTTATAGGGGAAAATGTATCTTCTGGTGCATTGAAAATGTGAGGGAATTCTGAAAACCCATGAAGAAAGCAAAGCTCAAATGTATGTAATATGGCAACCGATTACAGCAATCGTACTTGGCGTGTGTAACACTACTACTCATGGTACTGAATGAGTTCTGTTGCTCCCAGAAGATTGGAGGCAATTATATCGGATCTTGCGTCCATTTCATCCATTAGATTACAGAGCTCACACTTCATCTTGCCGATAAGAATTGTCTTGCACCCAGCAGTTTTCCCCGCTTTGACATCTGTCAGTCCATCACCGATCATCCATGAGGAAGCCAGGTCTATGTTCATATCTTCTGCTGCCTGAAGGAGTAAACCTGGTTCAGGTTTACGACAACTGCAATTGATCCGAAGTTCATCGACAGTGGCGTTTGGATGGTGCATACAGTAATATTCCCCATCGAGTGTTGCCCCATCTTGAGTGAGCCTATCAATGATTGTCTTTCGTATTTCTTCGAACGTTCCGTATGGGAAAAAACCTTTAGCTACTCCTGGTTGATTTGAAACGAGTATAACCTTAAAACCCATCTCACGCAACTTGCAAATAGCTTCGCTGGCCCATGGGTAGATACGCAGGTGATCTACACTGAAAGGGGAATCAACGATTCCATGATCGGGGTAATAAACGAGCTCGTTTATTACCCCATCTCTATCAAGAAAGATGGCTTTGTTCATCTATATCCTTAAAAGGCTGTCCAAGAAGTCCTTTTCAACCCGGTTCGGACCCCCCCCTGTATCCCCCACTTGGGGGAGTGTAAGCACCGGGGGACACCCCCGGTAACCCCCGGCAGGAAGAATCCTGCATCTCTTTTTGGACAACCTGAATCCTATGCCTATTGATCATTAACCGATGGCCTCTGATTTTGCAGCGTCATCCAGGAACATCTGTACTGTCTCTTTGCTGTAAGGATGAACGATCATTCCTTCCAGCAATTTCGGGACCACAGTTACCAAATGTGCACCAGCTTCAAGCCACTCGATGATGTTTAGTACCTCTCGGGTGGAGCCGATAATAATGCTGGCATCCAATGAGAAATCATCAAGGACCGTGCGAAGCTTTCTGATTTCTTCACATGAGTTGTAACCCATGTTATTCACCCGTCCACCAAATAGCGATACATAAGTGGCGCCTGCCATCGCTGCCAGCAGACACTGTTGCGCACTCATCATAGCCGTAACATTAACGCGAATATCATGCTTTTTTTCCAACTCATGTACAATTTCAAGGTTGTCCAATTCACCCTTCGGGCCATGTATTGTTATTTTCACATTGATGTTCTCGGCCCACCCTGCGAATTCCTG
>JABMQN010000237.1 GCA_013203045.1 Chloroflexota bacterium | reverse complement strand
ATAGAGAAACCTTTTTTGAGCGTAAATATGCAGTATAAACATATGTTAGCGGGACACAATAAGGAAATATAATGGCGAATCATCAGATCGGTTCAATTTGGCACAAGTGGGATCTTCATGTACACACACCTGCCTCAGTGGTGCAAGACTATGGTGGTGACTCTGGTGATGTGTGGGATCGATTCGTTGATGATCTTGAGGCTTTGCCACACGAATTCGCGGTCCTGGGAATTAACGACTACTTGTTCATCGATGGATATCGCAGACTCCACAAGATGAAGTTGGAAGGCCGACTCGCAAACATCGAAACGCTCCTTCCAGTGATCGAGTTTCGGCTTTCCAAGTTCGCAGGTCACGACAGGATGCTGAGGCTTAACTATCACATTATTTTTGCTGAAGATCTTGACCCGAATGTCATCGAAGAGCAGTTCCTCTTACAGCTCCGATCAGGTCTGAACGTCTCTGCGGAATGTGCAACGGTTGCGAAACAGTGGAATGCTACGGTATCAAAGACTAGCCTAGAAGATCTTGGCCGGCTTATTCGTGAAGACATGCCCCCCGATCGAGTTGACGATATTTGTGAGTCAGACTTCGTTTTGGGCTTTAATAACTTGAACTTTGATGAAAAGAAACTCATTGAGCTACTTGAAAACTCATACCTCCGCGGTCGTTATGTCACTGCCATAGGAAAGGCTGAATGGGACCAGTATCGCTGGACGGATCACTCTATTGCAGACAAGAAGAACTTCATCAACTCAGTAGACATCGTGTTCACTGCGGCTCCCGATTTGGTCACATTCGAACGAGGACGTGAACGTCTGGCGAAAGAACGAGTCAATACTAAGCTCTTTGACTGCAGCGATGCACATGCATATTCCAAATCCGAGGATAAAGACCGCATTGGTAATTGCATGACTTGGGTAAAAGGCGATACAACACTTGACGGCCTGATCCTTGCTGTTAAGGACTACCAAGAACGGGTATATGTCGGTCCGCGCCCATCAATAATAGGGGAGATAGATCGCAAGCCTGCCAATTATATCCGTCGAGTTTTCATCGACAAGCGTAAGGGTTCCTCTCCTCAGGGTAAGTGGTTCGAGAATGTGGACATTCCGCTCAATCCTGAGCTTGTTGCTGTCATTGGCAACCGCGGTATGGGCAAAAGCGCTCTCCTTGACTCGATCGCACTTGCTGGAAATGCACCCAGGCCCTCTAGTGAGATGTCGTTTCTTAAGCCGTTTCAGGCAGCGCGCGGTAATTTGGCAGACAATTTCGAGGTTACACTCAAATGGTATGCACCTGGACCGGAAAATCCTGTTTCTCTGAGTTCCTCATATGACAAGTATTTACCATCAAGGGTTCGACATCTACCACAGCACTTCATCGACCAAATCTGCAATGAGGAGCATGACCAATTCGTGACCGAAATAGAGCGTGTTGTGTTCTCTCACGTCCCCGAGGAGGAACGACTCGGGCTTGATTCACTCTCTGATCTCATCAAATTCAGGATGGAAGCAACTGAGCGCCAAGCTTATGATCTCCGGACTGAAATCACTGCGCTCAATTCTCGTATCGCTAACCTTGAATTGGAGCTATCACCGACACACCGCTTACAGTTGACGAGTCTTCTCGAGCAGAAGATCGACGAGCTTTCTGGAATGTGGAGTAGAAGGCCCTCTCTTCCTCCTTTGCCAAAATCGTCTGATCCAGAGCTGGATTCCCGAATCCGCGAATTACGAGAGGAAGTCGAGCGACTGTCTACTAAAAAGTTAGAGTTCGAAGGTCGAGCTGTGACTGTACGCGCACAAGTGGAATCTGCGCGTCGAGTATTAGCCCTTCTGGACAAGATCGAAAGAGATATCTCGAAACTATCAGCCGACCACTCTGATGACTTTGCGAAGCTGGGCATACAGTTCAAACAGATTGTATTCCTCGACATCAAACGAGATATTGTTCGGGACAAGGAACGCGAAATGGTACAAGAGCTCACTAAGCTGCGGATTGAACTAGACGGAGATCAGAAGGATAGCCTTGCAGCGAAACTCGCTCAATCAAAAGCCAAGCTGAAGGCTGCTGAGGAGGAACTTTCGGCACCTATGCAGGTTTATCAAGCGGCCAAGCAAGCCCACGCTGAGTTCCAGCAGTCAGTTCGTGAGGTTATTGGCTCTTATGATTCTCAGGACACCATTCGGTACCTGAAGGCCCAGATTGAGAGACTGGACCACGATGCTCCAAAAGAACTTTCCACTCTAGAATCTGAGAGAATCACCAGAACTAAGACTCTTTTCGATAGACTATCCGATCATATCAATTTGTTAAATGAGCTTTATGCCCCAGTGCAGAAGTTTATCGATTCACATCCCCCCACCGATGAGGCATTCAAAGTCGAATTCACCGCGTCTCTTGAGGCCGTAGGTTTTGCAGATGGCCTATTTTCTCATGTAGCGAACAATAAACGTGGTTCGTTCTACGGAGCAGAGCAAGCTTCTGATCTAGTAGTCGACCTGCTGAAAGATAAGGACTTCGGCAATTGGGAATCGGTCGCAAGTTTTCTGGACAACCTACATTACGCCCTACACCACGATTTGCGGCCAACCGAGTGTAGAACGGCAAGGCAATTGTCCGAACAAGTTAGGCCAGGAAGATCAGCTGCTGAGTTGTATGATTTCGTCTATCAGCTTGGCTACATTCAATACAGGCATCACTTGACCATGGGCGGTAGAGTGCTCAGCGAATTATCACCCGGTGAGAAAGGTGCTCTGCTCCTTGTGTTCTACCTCTTAGTTGATAGGAGCGACTGTCCCCTGCTAATTGATCAGCCTGAAGAGAACCTCGACAACCAGAGCGTATTCACTGTATTGGTGCCATTTATAAAGGAAGCTCGAAAGCGGCGCCAAGTTTTCCTGATTACTCACAATCCGAACATTGCGGTAGTTGCTGGTGCCGAACAGGTCGTGTTCTGCGAAATGGATAAACACGGTGGCTATCGATTGTCATACGAAGCTGGTGCACTGGAGAGTCCAATTATGAACCAGCACGTTCTTAACGTGCTAGAGGGTACACGTCCAGCATTCGTGAGCCGTGATGAAACATATCGAATATCGGAAGACCCGCGTCGCTCCAGGTAACACAGAGCCCGCTAACAAAGGGATCGAGCCGACCCGCATCGCTCGCGGCTCATCCCACACCGTTATACAGTAAAATTATATAAACAAAAATTTAGGAGTCTGAAATGGAAATCAAACCTGATAAAAAATTACTAACAAAACAATGGCTCGTTCTACTAACTATCTCTGTATTCCTTGTATTTATAGCAATTGCTTTACAGTTTTTAATACCACTTGATGAGCGTGTTACATCAAGCCAAGTTTCAATAATTCTTTGGCCTATTACAATCGGGATCATTCTACTATTGTGGGCCATTTCTGCTCCAATCATAACACTATGGATTAAGAATTTGACATATTACATCGAAGACGATAGGATCACCATCTTTAAAGGAATCCTGACAAAACAACAGCAAAACATTCCCTATCGTGCTATTACCGATTTCATATTACATCGTTCTCTTTATGCTCGATTTTTAGGTATTGGAGCGATTCGCATTCAAACAGCAGGGCAGTCACAAACTGCTACAGGCTATGAAGGCCAATTATCTGGTTTAGTACAGTGGGATGACTTACATCAACAACTACGCAGTAAATTAAAACTCCTACATCCCATTGCTGAAGCAACAGCAGTTGCAGAGAGTGTTCCCAAATTATCAAGTGATGATAAACTGCAACAAATATTAGAAGAACTTAAGGCAATTCGAAAAGTATTGGAAAACAAATAGTTCTGTATAACAAAAAAATCAAGCCGACTGGAACAGCGATTGGCGAATTTGATTTTTCAGTGCTCGCAATACGTTTTTTAAAATATTGAAATTCAGTGCGCCGTATGTTCCAGCGGCTTATTTTGGTGTTAGCCGCTATTAAATTTTCATTATTAAAAATGGATGTGAAAAAATGTTAAATATGAAATATTGGATGTTTATGATTTTGTTTGCCTTTTTATTATTTTCTTGTAATAAGAAAATCCCTACCGAATCAGAAGATAAAGAAAATGTAGATCAACCCAATCCAATTAAAACAGTAAATGTATCACAAATAAACTGTGATAAGACTACAATATCTGTTAGAGACACCGTAAAACTTGAATGCATAGCTACTTCTTCCGGTAATTTACATTATCATTGGATACTTAAAAATGATATTAAAGTTTGTGAATCAAATATCATT
>JABMQN010000236.1 GCA_013203045.1 Chloroflexota bacterium | reverse complement strand
TTACTACCATCACTACAACTCAGCATGGTTGCGATAGTAATGATGGATAAACAGATAACTATTATTATCGATATTTGCTTCATAGCTCCCTCGCATTTCCAACCATTATAGGTCTCTGAGTTCACGTGTGCAACTGGGAGTGGGTTGACTATAGGTAACGGGTTGGGTAGGATAGTGGAAACCAATCTGGGATGAAACACGCATCCATATCTTAATTGTTATGTTCACAAAACCTTTCAGAAAAGCAGAATACTGCGATAAAATTAATAGCAACCAAACAAGGAGAAGCGCGTTATGAGTAAAGGTACAGTAAAGTGGTTTAGTTCAGACAAAGGTTTCGGTTTCATCTGTCCAGACGATGGAGGAAAAGATCTGTTCGTACATCGTTCTGAGGTCAAGACATCGGAACATGCGGTGCTCAATGAGGGCCAGAAAATAGAATATGAAGTAGGAGAGGGCCAGAAGGGTCCGTGTGCAAACAACGTTGTGCCAATTTGATTGTATTACCTTCATGAGCTAGGAACCGAAATAGGAGTAAAGTGGGACGCTTAGTACAGCAATTTTAATTTTTCGCCAGTTGAACTCCGACCCCAAAGAGCAGGTTTCTCAAAACGTTGGTCAGACAAATAGACCTAATCATCTCATGGATAGGTTCAGCAAGATTGGAAACCTTCACAGAACCAAAAGAATTGGTCGATAATCCACGCTATCAAGAGCAGAGGCAGCAGAGTTTGAGCGGACTCAGTGATAGCATGATTGACGCACCTATAGTTAAGCTGATTAATGGCTTTAACAGATTACCTCATTGCTTTACTCTGCAGAGCTGCTATGGACATTTCGTTCATAATAGACAGAAAGATAGTCATAATCTTGAACCCTTGCCGATAACAGACGACATTGACAGTGTGGAGTACCGAATAGCTTACATTGGGTTCTGTATTGAGAACAGTGATTCAGGAAGAGAGTTATTCGAGGCCCTCAAAGGAATCACAACTATCAATCCGGAAAACATACAGTTTTGTTGTGCAGAATGGTTCTGGAACAGGCAAGTCAATTCTTATGCATTGCAAGTGGAACCAGACAGGTTCAAAGATAAGGACAAAGCCATCCTCGATTACTGGGAAGCATTGCAAATAGAAAAGATACGAAGTGAGTTCTTTATTCGGCTTCAGGAATTAATACAAAAACAGCTTGAGAGAAATCCGTCAGGTTAACGACACATTACAAGTTATCACTAAAAGTCTTCTATCCCCTCGGGCACGAATCCCTGTCCGTACAAAGCTGATTCGTAAGTGGAGAAAACCAAGCAGTCCTATTCCTTTGCGGTAATATCCACATCATTCCCTCCCTTGCCTCCCCTCACCTCAAGAGCGTATAATGCGGTCAAATTGTTATGAATAAGCTAATATGCTACTGTTTTGAATACACAGAATCAGACATCAAGGATGAGATGTTGCAGAATAATGGCAAGTCTCTCCTTCTTGAGAGGATTATTGAAGCACGGAAAAATGATACTTGTCAGTGTGATGTAAAGAATCCCAAAGGTACCTGATGTATAGCTGATGTTCGCCGTGTAGTGGACGAAATGGCTGAGGAAGGGTAGCCCCCCAATTCCCCAACTTTTCCAATAGCAACAATGGATAAAACTGTTTTTGAAATCACCAAAATGGACTGTCCTTCCGAAGAGAATTTAATTCGGATGAAGCTCAGCGATATAGAGTCAATTCAAAACCTTGATTTTGATCTCGGAAACCGAAAATTAACTGTATACCATGTTGGGCAACTGAACGAGATTGAGACAGCAATACATCAGCTTAATCTTAATTCAAAACTTATGGAAACAGGGCAAACAGACCAAATGGTTTCGTCCGAAAGTTCAAACCAGCGAAGACTATTATGGACTGTCTTATTGATCAATTTTGGTTTCTTTGTCATTGAAATCACAACAGGTTTTGTATCAAGGTCAATGGGTTTAGTTGCAGATAGTCTTGATATGTTGGCTGATTCAATTGTTTATGGATTAAGTCTCTTTGTGGTTGGAGGTACGATTGCTTTAAAAAAGCGAATTGCTAAAGCGAGTGGATACTTTCAGATATTCTTAGCAGTTCTGGGTTTCATTGAAGTAATCCGAAGATTTCTAGGAATGGAAACATTACCTGACTTTGAGACAATGATCATTGTTTCCGCACTTGCACTGGTTGGTAATAGTATATGTTTGTATTTATTACAGAGATCAAGGAGTCAGGAAGCACATATGAAAGCGAGCATGATATTCACCAGTAATGACGTGATCATTAATATTGGCGTCATCACCGCAGGGGTACTTGTACATCTACTAGATTCAAACAAACCCGACTTGATAATAGGAGCAATTGTATTTGTTCTGGTGATTCAAGGAGCATATCGGATATTGAAACTGGGAAAGTAAAACGGAACCAATATACATAACAACCCCTTGCCACGTTCCTTGCCTTGGGCACGAACCACTGTCCGTGCAGAATGTGATTTAACTAATTTTCAAACCACCTTAATAATCCCTTATAAATTGAGCAGGAACCATGGTCCCAGCCTCGATATGATACACATGATATGGGAGTGAATAACACCTAGCCCTGCTGATCCTCACGATGAAACTGAGAGACTTGCTTTTTACCACCGCTTCCTGTTAGATTTAGTCACTAAAATACGGCTGACAATCGAGTTTTCTTATGCGTGACAACATTCTTTCGTACTTTGATATGTGTCAGCGAGAAGGCGCTAGCCTTCAACGTGGAATGAATTTCCGGTTGCGAGGGCGGCATTCCGTTATCCTCATGTCCGTTCAACCTAACGCTCCATATCGTGATCGAATAGAGGAAGACGGTTCCGTTCTTATCTACGAGGGGCACGATACTCCAAAAACCACTGATAATCCAGAACCGAAACGTGTTGACCAGCCACAGTTTTTACCTTCAGGAGGACTTACTGAGAACGGCAAGTTCCATAGAGCAGCGCAGGAATTCAAGGCAGGAAGAAAGGGAGCGGACGTTGTACGCGTTTACGAAAAGATCAAGAAGGGTATTTGGGCAGATAATGGTTACTTTCATCTCGTTGACTCCTGGCAGGAGAACGATGGCAACCGTCACGTATTTAAGTTCCAGTTGGTAGCTGTTGAGGATGTTGAAAGTGACGATATATCTGAGGATCTTCGCTTCACCGAGGCACAGCGCAGCCGTATTATTCCTGCAGAGGTGAAGCTAGAAGTGTGGGGCCGAGACAACGGTAAGTGCATAATCTGTGGAGCAACTGACGAGCTTCATTTTGATCATATAGTACCATTCTCAAAGGGTGGCACGTCGTTTAAATCCGAAAATATTCAATTGCTATGCGCTCGTCATAATCTCGAAAAGAGTGCGAAAATTCAATAGCTATTCCGATCTCAAAGGGCGGCTTTTTTAAGCTTGGGCTCGACTGAGCTATGGAGGAGGAAATGGTATTTACGATTGAACTCGAAACATGGGATGAAACTCGATTCAGGCTTCAGCAAGACGAGACATGGCGCAGACTGGGGACAGATTGGAACTTGCAATCAACGGACTTCCGCTCAGGCAATCCGTCAACAGTAATCGAAAATACCCAAGGTAAATCCTCGATTGAACTCGAAGGCATTGTCTACAGGATTGATCCGCAGAGTTTTAACCTATCCGAGAAAAACATAGCATTTTATGAATTCTCAACATTTCGTCAGACTTTTCCACCTATTCCCAGTAAGGACCAACTGAAACAAATTATTGCTGCTGGAGATGATTCCTTAGACAATTACCTTGTCCTCAATGTCCATGGACAATTTGAACTTAGGCAGCCATCATGTAGTATTTCTCCGATGGACCCAACGGTGGTTGTTTGTCACGAGATGTTCTGGGCTGGTAATGGTTATGTAGGCCCTGATGCTGCCGTGGACAATGAACATATTGATGATTACTATCGTACATCTACAAAAGAATGGCTCATTCACTTGGATATTGGCAACACAAGAGGAGGCCCAGACTTTTTCACCTCATGCACAGCAACAGAGATCGAAGCAGAACTCATTTCAATAGAACACCAGTGGTCACCTCAATATTAATTCACTCGTTAGGCTAGCTATTGAATCGTTGAGTAACCTTTCCAAGGAGGGCAACCATGCTTTCAGGCACCGAGATTGTAGTAGAATATGTCAATCGCCTTAACCAGCAATCCAGCAGTAGTAGCATGTATCGCACATCGATTGAAAAAGCGGGACATTTTTGTTTGATAAGCGTTACGAAAAATGAAATTAAAAGTGTCATAGAACCTTATCTTTACGAATGGGGACGAATGGGGCGTGTTCTTGGACGTGTAAAGTATATAAACTGGAGAGAGGACTTAATGGTAGGAATCATCTCGAATTCCCAGTTACTTGAAGATTACAGGAAGAAAACCCTATCGGAGACCGAACTGAGTTTCTGTAAGCCGAATATTGAAACACTTTACACATCATTTTCACAGTCATTGGGACCAATCGGGGCAGCAAAAGTTCTCCATTTAATTTGCCCAGCTTTCTTTCCTCTATGGGATACGAAGATTGCGGTAGCGGCTAGAAAAGAAAGATCAACAAGTGATCGCTCTATTGTAGATTTCTCAGCTGATGATTACTACAGATTCACGGAGCAGGTGCTCGACGTTATTGTTAGATACAATGAAGTCATTTCCACTATGGCAACCCGTTATGGAAAAACCAAGGTCAGGATAGTAGACGAATGTTTTTGGTGGGCAACTCAAAGGCCACTTTCTCTTATTTTATAATAAAAGGAGGAACTGAAATATGCCATGCTTAGTCATTCATGCACCTAGCAACAAACCAGGTAAGACGTCATTCAAAAAAACGGTTGCAGACCAAAAGGGGAATCGATATGCCATAAACAGTAAAATTGCACCTAAAGCACAACCGGGATGCACTGTCATAGTGCTTGATAAACCTTGGAAGCAACGTGCAGAAGGCATTCTGGTTGAATTGGAATTTCTTACGGGGGATAAAGCGGGAGCAGGTATCCAGCGATATAACGTTCACATGAAGGGACTGAAGCAAGTGCCTTATAAACCTGAGAGACTTAATCGAAATGGCGTAAATTTCATTGAAGACTGCCCGTAAAGGCAGATCTTGATAGATTCACAATCAGCCTAGACGATTAATTGATCTTTTTATCAATCGTTTTACAAGCTTGGTTTGCTGCTCATCGGGAACAGTGTCATTATTTTCCCACGCTTCATCTACAATATTTTTGAATAGCTCACGAGCTGTCAAACCCTTCGCTATGCATAGAACCCGAAATTTAAGCTTAGTAGTGTCATCTGCTCCATATATACCGAATGAATTTGGCATGAAACATCCTTACAATAAATTGTGAACCACATTCAAATTTTGTGCATTTAAGCTACATTTTACCCAGTAGAGCCCGCTAGCAAGGCTCATACCGGGTCAGGAGTCCAATTATTTCGAGTTACTCCTCGTCTTCTTCGTCCTCGGGCTCAGCTTCAGCCATGATTTTGTCATAAGCTTCACCAGAAATGCGCACTTTTTCCGGTTCGAGCTTGAGAATGCCGAGCTCTTCGAGTAGGTGCCGTAATGTTGGCATCGTTTCCCTCCTTTCATTAGATTCGATAGTGATTCCTACTAGTAGGCTGTTGATGAATCAGGTTATGGTCTGGATAGGGTCTTCTTCCAACACACCAATTTGCTGTTGTGTCCATATGTTTAGGCAGGCATAGGAACAGAACGTCACGTATAAAAATTTCCCCGGCCTAATGACTCTCATATCAATCCAGTGGTACGGATAACGGTAATACGCTTCCTTTTGGCAAATCTCACATTTCCAAATGCTTTTCTTCATTCTCGCCTCCATCAAATTTTTTCCTTCCACCATTCTTTAACCATGCATTTCAACATTGACCATACAAATATACATTAGAGTCATATTCGTCATGTACAATTGCATGGTTGATCACCATCTGTTGTGCAATTGCATGGTGAGTTGCCTATTGTTATCGATTACTCCCAGCAGTTTGAGATCTTGAATGATAATATCGACTGTTGTAGTCGAAATATTAGCCTGAAAAGCAATATCAGAAGTGTTCGTTATTCCTTCTACCAGACATTCCATTATTTTAGCCCTAGTCTCAGGCATCCCATCCCAAACAAACCTGTTCATATATGGTTCCCAATTAACGCAGAGGAGTTTTAATCCTGTAACAATCCGGCATAGTCCCTGCGTTAAATCTGTCCCGATCTCAGGATGTGGAGGGGCAATCAAATTCCTTTGTCGATCTCGCTGTACCGGAGTTCTCAACGTAGCTGTTTTATCCGCATACTGGCTGATGATCCTGACGTCACGTTCATTCAGGGTGATATTGTGGATTTCGAGTTTAGCAGTATCCATCAGCAAATGAACCTCGGCCTCCACCTCAGACCGAATACACGTAAGTTGGGCATTGTTGAGACCGGCCCGAAAGGCCATTTCCTGTCTATCCCCCGCTCTCCAACGTATATCAATGAAGCGCTCGCCAAGTAATGATTCCATTTGGCGATATTGCTCAAAGACAGGCGTAGTCGCACATATCCAGTCAAACCTAGCCCGTTGGTGAACGTGGCCGTTCTCAATACCAAAATCAGCAACGAGTTCACCGTCCTTTACCGACCGCAACAAACCAAATATTTCGTTCCTGGCATCCCTGCGGGTGGTTAAAAGCGCGCTGATGTCTTTCGTGATGACCAGCTTACCGTCAATCCGATCGAGTATTCGCGCCCCATTTACTAATCCGCCTCTTATTGCGGCTGGGGTTATAGCTTCCATCTTGGCACCATCTTGATGATTTGATAAAGGACGCAGTATTTCGGTCTTACCAGATCGACTAGCGCCTGGTAGCCTAACCCATAACATCTCCCCTGGGGCATAGTGGGCAACCGCAATGCCCAGAATGATTCTGACTCCCTCCCAATCATCAATTACGAAGTGTTCTCTCATTTTTGCCTCGACCTGGTGAAGCACATCTGCGGTATCCGTAGTTAAGATCAATTCCTCCAATGTAAGCATTTTGTTTTTCCCCTTCTTTTTTATTCACTGCAATTGTCCCTATCTTTCTTCTTTATATCCTTACTTTCTTCCAGTTCTGGATTCGGGTTTATCACCAAAAGCACTCGATTATAGACAATGCCTACCCTATCCCCCACCTTCAACCCGCTTAGCTCCAGAAATTTACGTGGGATAGTTATCCCATAGCTGCCACCATGACGAATGATGCGTCGCCTGCCTGTTTTAATCACTTTTTCCCTCCAAATAAAAAACGGACCGATTCTGGCAGGTATTTTTGCGATGGGGCCTGCCGGAACATCGGTCCGTTTTCTTCGGACAATGTATTAGATTATTAAATTACAATGACATATTAACACATATTTGAACATTTTGCAACCATTGACAACGTTATACTTGCCAATTGATTCAATTGCAAGCCCTATAAAGTAATAATATATTATATACCTTATAGTCCCGAAAAACGCTTGACTTGTTCATATGAACATATCCGGTTTGACGTCAACTATTTTGCAGTTAATGTGAACTGCAAAATAATGCTTCAGAATTGGCAAAACTTGAAATATCTCATATAGAGTTTTGCATACAAATGTAACGGTTGCCCTTACTACTCTAGTCCAGCTACAACCATTAACAACTTTCTTGCTCTATTGCAATCCACGGTCAACAAGTTATAATTCAATCACTAAAATAAAAGGACAATATTAGGTGGTTGAAAGTTTATAAGCGAGCCCTACCATAGTATTTGACGGGAGGTCTATTCGTGAAAATATACATTTTGCTGCTGTTTTTAATTGTCTGTATTATAGCCAGTACGCTGTTGACGGTGGATCCGGTTTCTGCTGACAACGCTACCTGTGAAAAGGGTTGGGAGACGAGAGGGGAGAAATGCGTACCATGTGATGATATTTGTAAAACAAGAATTAATGAGCACTATGTTTACGACCCAGCTGAAAGCTCAGCTAATAATTGTGAATGTAAATGTGAGGACGGTTATAAAGTGCATTTTGAAAAAGATTTCACGGGAATGAGATATGTTACTTATTGTAAGAAAATGACTGACGAACCTGAAGAAGAAAATTGCGATAATTATTGTAAGACCACTATAGGGGAAAATGCTGAACACGTAATTGTGGAGGGTGATTACCCTGATTGTGTATGCGAGGAGTGTGAGAAAGATTGGACGATGGAAGAGCAGGGATGTGTCTCGTGTGAGGATATTTGTCAAAAAGAAGGCAGCCATTATGTTTACGATCCTGAAGAAAGCTATACCAATATGTGTTTCTGCAAGTGTGAAAACGGTTATGAATCTGATTGGGATGATTCTGGTAATAAAATATGTAATAAGGTGGAATGCCCGGAGAACTCTCAAAATGTTTCTGATCTTACTGGATCGAGTTTACCATCAGACGACAGAAAACTTAATCGTGACTGCTACTGCGAAGAAGACTATATAACATCCTTCGGAACCTGTATAAAAAAGGAACCTGGAACTGAAGAATATTATATTGATCCTGGCGTTAAAGAGATAACTGTAGGGGGGAAAACTGAATTTTCTCTGAAAAAAAAGGAATTTGGAAGATACACAACAATTAGTAGTGATAATATTAAGTGGGATGTCACTTATCAAAAATCAATCAACCCAAGAATTCCTGGAAAAGTAGCAGAGATAGGTGCAATCGATGGTAACGGGGAGTTTACCAGTAAAAATATTGGGACCTGCATTGTTACTGCTGAAATTGATGGTACAAGAGTTAAAGCCTATGTAACTGTAAAATGCGGCGAAGATGTGGAAGGCGACTTAAATGAAATTTTAAGGCTTTACAAGAATAGAATACCCAAAGGACAACTTTGGCGTGATTTCGATACCTTGGTGAATAGCTATTATGATAATGCCTATGCTAGATATTATGCGCACTTTCTGGATAACAGGTTAGACGATCCCCCTGATGCTGGATTTTATAATAATATGCTGTCTCTTGCAGGGTATAAAATATATGATGATTGGGCTTGCGGATCATATCAGGCCAAAGTTTTGGAGTTCTTAAATAATATCCAATCCAACCCTGATGAATGTACATTATTGAATAATTACGATTTTGGCCCCATTGAAGGACGTTGTGGAAGACATCATGCTGTTGTTATTTACCCCAAAGGAACTGATTGGAAAACCGAAGGTACTGTTCTTGACCCATGGCCCTCACAATCGCCGGAATATGTGCCTATCTCTAAATGGGGGTATGCTCCTGTAGCAGGAGAAAGCCAACAAACTTTCCGAGAATACCCTACATACCCCATAGATTCTGATTCAATTTCTACTTCAATGGCTGAACTGTGTAATAGGATGGATGATGTCCAAATGGAAGCCATGGAACTCACTTGGAAATTCGCAGACACTATTGTGGGATTAGTGCTATGTCCTTTAGATCTTCAGATCACAGATAGTGAAGGAAGAAGGTTGGGTATGCTGGCAGATGGATCAATGGCATATGAGATCCCACTCTCATATATTTGGAATACCCCTGCAGGTGAAACTGAGAATTACTGGTATTTCGAACTTAATTCCAACACACTCGACCCCTACAATTTTGAGTTGACGGGAATAGATGATGGACCTTTCGAACTTTTATGGGTAAGTTCAGAAGATAAAGAAATAATGTACTATGGAGAACAATCAATAAAGAAGGGCGAAATAGTCACTATTTCCATTGATCCAGAAAATCCCAATGCACCATTAATTTTACCTAATGGCTCAGAGATTCAACCAACACTTTTAAAACCTGTAACAGATATCACCTCTCCCTCTCCGTCCCCAACGATGCCAGAGGGAGCAGCCGGACTTGTAGGTGAATCACGAACCGTTATTCCCGGTGGTACGGTTTCGGTCCCTGTCATACTGGAAAACGTTGAGGATATAGGAAGCTTGAATTTCAATGTTACCTATGATTCCAGTGTGATCAACATAGACAGGGTTGATAAGGGGTCTCTTCTTTCCGGAATATCGTTTGTAGTCAATCCAAATGAGACTGGTATCATTCGCTTTGGATTTGCCACCATAGATGGTGTCAGTGGAACGGGACCAGTCGGATATATTGTGTGTGATGCTGTTGGAAGTGATGGGAGTTACACACCTCTTACCATTTCAGGAGTGGAGGCAACGGATTCTTCAGGAAATCCAGTCACGCTTCAAACCACCAATGGATCGGTAACCATCGATAGCGATCGTATTATTGGAGATAGTAACGGTGACGGAGTCATTACTGAACTCGATGCACTGGCGGCACTAAGGATGTCCGTAAACCTGATGGAGGAAGACCTGATTCTGGATATGGATCAGGATAGAAGAGTCACTGCAAAGGATGCACTAGCGATATTATCCATTGCAGTACGAGGCAGATAGCACCACCGCCAAAAGCAAGGTGAACCAGGGGCCTTGCTCTCCCAGCCAACGGTGGTAACTGCCGTCTATTTGCAGGAGCATTCCTTCCTGGGGCATGCGCATCCGTCGGCAGCGATGGCGTGGTGATCGACGATGGCGTGGACTGGGGAGTCCGGCTTCTACCAGTAATCGCCGCACGGTGGACCGAGAAACCACCACACCATCTCGCTCTGACAGAAGCTCGGTCAAGTGCGTGTGGTTGACTCCCGGGTAGCGCTCGCGTGCCAGGGTGACGACCTTCTCCTGCACCATCGGAGAGGTTGCATTACTT
>JABMQN010000235.1 GCA_013203045.1 Chloroflexota bacterium | reverse complement strand
GTTGATACGTTTGCCGCATATCTTTCCACCATTTTCATATCGGTCCACCTTCCCAGGTGCATTAGGTCATACGCGGATATTCCTGCTAGTAGCATGTCACATGCCCATGTATGGCGCATAACATGGAGTCCTCTCGGTATCACTCCGGCTTTCTTGCAGGCATTATCCCATATATGCCACATTCTATCCTTGCAAACACCGATTAGTTTATCTTTGGGAGCTTTCCGGGCGATATGGTGAGCTATGTCGTGCATTAAATCATCAGGGATAGGAACGAAGCCTTCTTTATCCATCTTGGCTTTTCGGATATGGATTTGGCGTTGATCTAATTGAATATCGCGAACTTCGAGTTCTTGCATTTCCATCGCTCTGAGCCCGGTCCCTAAGAAAAGGCGGACCATTAAGGCGTCACGGTTGTTTAGTAGCGGCAATACTCTGTCAATTTCCGATTGCTGGTAAGTGTCTACGGTCTTTGATGGCAATTTAGGGTATTTTATCTTCCGGGCTGGATTGTCTCGGATACCTTCGTTTTCACACCAATCATAGAACGATTTTAGTGCGGTTAAGATGTTGTAGCGTCGGTGCGCGGATAGATCCGTTTTTGATAGATTTGCCATGTAATGGTCAAGCATAGGTTTGTCCACCTTGAAGCGTTGGCCGTAGGTATGTTCTGCCCATGTTGCGAAGGCTTCACAGTCGCGGTAGTATTCGCGTAGAGTCTTGTCTTTTAATCCTTCGGCTCGTTTTGATCTTTCAAATTGTTGCCAGAGCATTTTACCCCACTTATAACGATTAAAATAGCGGTTTGGATGGTATTTGTGATAACGTGTCAATTGATCTATGATCCCCTTAGCCAATGGGGATTATAGTGTGTTTACCGGGTGTTTATGAATAGGAAGAAGGTACTGGATCGTGGACTGGCGACTTACGAAACCGCTGCTCTACCCCTGAGCTACGTTGGCTTTCAGCTTCAAATTATACCTCAATAAGCTACTTGAAGCCCATAATTGCCGCCCAAATGCCGCCCAAATTGTTTTGTCCCGATATTAGCTTGCCTTTTGGCCAAGGATTCCTCCGCTCATTCCGTAAATGATCCGGTATCTTTCTACCACAAGTTAAAATGTGTTCCTGCAGACATGGCAATCTGGAACATCCCGGAGTAGAGCAACCTGGTTAGCGCGCCGTGTTCGGGACGCCGACGTTGATATTACAGCACAAAAATTTAAAAACTTAACAAAATTTCGCGGAGCAGCGCAGGCAATGACCTGCCCCAAGCTATTGTACCACCTTGAACCTATCTATAGCTGTTCATTCCCCGACTACGACGGTCGCACTGCATATATTATGCAAACTTTAATACCACCTATGGCAGTCGTTGTTGAATGAGTTGACGGGCTATTTCTTAAATTGCCATCGAGACTTGTTCTACATTTACTTGAAGGTCCATTTGCTTTAGCCGTCAGGATTGATGGTATAGAGCCAATATCCAAATCCAATATGAATGATGCCATCGGCCCCGATCATTCACGTGGCCTGATCAACAGAATTGGCAGATGCGACTCTCGAATTACATGGTCCGCCACGCTACCGGAAATTGCACGTCTGAGGCCACTGCGCCCATGTGTAGCTATTGCTATGAGATCAACCTTGTTTTCACTTGCATGATCTACTATAGCTGGACCGGGCAACGGATCAAATATAGCAACATGTTCCACGTCCAGGCCAGCGTCTTCCATTTGCTTTGCTATCCTGGAAAGATAGGCCTTTGTTTCTTCTGATTCGGACTCAATTTTCTCAAACGATACTTGTGACGACATCATCAATGGATCACCAGTTGCGGTCATAGATGCTATAATGGCGTCTGAACGTGTGATTACTTGTAATAGAACGACCTTACTGTTAAACTGTTTGGCTTGTTCGGTGACATAGGGAAGTATCTGCTCAGCCAGTGAAGACCCGTCTAGGCATACCAGAATCCTTTTGAACATATCAACCTCCTGTCAAATGTGGAGCCGTTCAACATCAAAGACCTTCCATTCGATAGAGTGTCAATATATTACATAACCGTCACCAAGTTGTCAAGGAGACCTGAGGATTGACCAAAACTGAGATGTGATATACCATCGTGCATTATGGTAAATACTACAAATAGAGACAAAATATGCGATCGAATCGGTGATATCTCACGCAAGAAGTCACTAGTTTTGCTCTATCGTTTCTATGGGAATAGTCCTCAATTCAATCGCTACCAAAATATTGGGTCACATCACTGCTATTATGGATGATCAAAGCCACGTAAAGAAATGAACTGTCGCTCCAAAAGGGTAATCCGTAGCTTAGCTTTGATTTTTTATCAAAATACCTATGCTCCAAAAGGACTAGTATAGCAAGCGATGCCTTTCTTACGGGACAGAATATCGAAAAATCAGACCACTCCGGTTGAATGGCATCTGGCATACGTCCTCTGTGGAAGAGAATGGCCATCGATCGATGATCATGGCTTTGTCCTGCTTGCCTGAACAATCGATATCGACCAGCATGGTCAAAAAGATATCCGCGATCACCAAGACCGGAATTGAGACCATTATCAGCAGCGGTCGGGTGACGACAACGTTCTGATACATCCGGCTCGTCGCCACAATATGCCTCAGAAACGGAATCCACATTAGAGTGAGCAATCCTTGATAGACACGCAGCCAGCCGGGTATGCGAGAAGCCACGCCCACGACGGCACAGTTAATTACCCAAACAGGAAACAGCAGTGTTCGGAAGATGGTCAGGAATACTTTGAGTATCGCGTTGGCTCGCATGGCTCATGCCCTCCTTCCGGCGATGAGCGTGTAGCCCAATGTTCCATCATATATCAACTCGACGGCATTCTGGGCCAGCCGCTTGCCTTCGTTCACATCCAAATCGCCAAGATCCAGCTTTCCCAGCCCGACAGCCAACTCGATGGCCAGTAACCTGCGTCGTACCGCCCTAACCATTTCCAGCAACCAATCCTTCTGATTCTCCACAACAAAATCAGTAAATCCAGCCTTCTCTAAGATTCTTGTATAGTTCTCTGGAGTGCCAGCCCCTGTCACACAAGCCACCCAGGATAGCATTGAGCGGATCTCATCAGGCAAAGCACCGTTGACAGTCATATCCGTGAAACCTATGCGACCGTTTTTGCAGACCACACGTGCCATCTCCTCAGCAGCGATTTCTTTATTGGGAAAAGTACAAAAACTGCACTCAGATATCACGGCACCGAAGGTGCGATCATGGAATGGCAAACCTTCGGCATCGCCTTGTCTAAAACCAACCAGATGAGAGACTCCCTGTTCAGCAGCGTGATTCCTCGCAACGTCGATGTTCTGATGGCTGTAATCAGCGCCAGTGATATGACAACTGAAGCTTTTTGCTAGATGAACTGCCGATACTCCTCGCCCACACGCAACATCGAGTACATGATCGGCTTCGTTCAATCCTAACACTTCTCCCAGATGGTATGTGAGGGCCAGACCGCCGGGATGGAAGCTCTCTCCCAACAACATACGAATAGCTTCGCTCTCATAAAAAGTTGCGCAGCAGATCTTGATCTCTCGATCAACAGCACTATCTGACAACCTGCCCCCCTTGTTGTTGATTAGCGTGTTCTCTGTATCCCAAAGTGTTATAGGCACAAAATGGAATTGCGCGGCCATCAGGCAGAAGCTCATGAACACAACATTTCATCAGCCGTTTAACATCAAGTGTGTATTCGTCCATAAAACCATGGACGTGGATCATGAAGAAGTTCCCAGCAAACCGTTCAGAATTTGTCCCTGCTGGCAGACTTAAATCGCAACAGCGGTTCAAGTCTGCGGTTGTCTTTTCAATGCCTGTGATGGCCGACATGCTCCACAGCGACTCCAGCAGCGAATGTAGCTCTAATGAGTACTCCGGCACCAGACGATTGGTAACGAAGTCTAAATAGTCATCAACATTTAGTATGCGTGGGATGGGGACTATCTCGTCTCCATCCACAAAAGCATACGTTCGAGCCAAACAAGTGGGATGTGGACAAGGGACAGGCCGGAAGTCACTCACCCGGAACAAGCCTTCGGTTTGCGCTTCCAGAGCATTGAGTACATCAGGCAGAGTCATGCGATGTAGTGGATCGTGATTATTCAGACATCGACCCGCAAACGTTACCGGTTGATAACAGACACCAAGCACGGCAGGCTGTTCCAGAGCGAATCGCAGGATGTCTCCAACCTCGTTATCATTGATACCCTGGGCCACCGTAGCTACTAATTGAACATTCATACCTGATGTAGAAACATTTTCGAGTGCTTGTCTTTTTATATCTCGAAGATCTCGTCCTCGCAAATTCTGATAGACTCCAGGCGTCAGGCCGTCAAACTGAAGATAGATAATCGGTTTGTACTGGCTTAGTTCACGAACAAAGTCCACGTCCTGAGCCAGTCGCAACCCGTTAGTGTTGAGCATCACATGATAGATGCCCCGATTCCTAGCCGCAGCAAGGATTTCCATGAGTTGAGGATGAAGTGTCGGTTCTCCACCGCTAATTTGAATCACTTCGGGATCCCCCTCAGTCTCCACGAATCGATCCAGCATAGATTCAACCTGCGCCAGGCTCAGATCATACCCCACACCGGCATCAGCGAAACATGTGGGACAAGCAAGGTTGCATCGGGTAGTTATTTCAATTAACCCAACACACGTGTGTTGTTGATGTTCTGGGCAAAGGCCACAGTCAGAGGGGCAGCCCTGATCGACGTGCGTGGCAAAGTCGAACGGGATGGCTCCCGGTTTGTTGTACTTGAGTGATTCCATATACCATTCCGCATCGGACGAAACCAATGCCTCATGCCAGCCATGCTCTGGACAGCGCTTGCGCAAGTAGACTGCTCCATCACGTAACAATACTTGAGCATCAATTACGCGTCGACATTCAGGGCAAATACTACGCGTCAGCTCACAGAAGATGTGGTCGCGGATTTGTTGCCTCGTTTTAATATCAACCATTCGTCTCCTTGATTATCGAATAAGTCTCGATAGCCCTCGAATCACTCGGCCGGAAGTTCCACTGAGGAGTTGTGTAACTCGAATGTCAGCAGCCGCTTGTATGCTAGCAGTGGAATACGTTGGATAGACGTGAATGGCTTGGGCAATGTCGCCAATTTTGAGCCCGTACTCCAAAGCTAAAACCCATTCGTGAATCATCTCCCCAGCCCGCCCTGCGACTATAGTCGTACCGAGCACCGTTCCATCCTTCTTGTGAACGAGTTTTATAAATCCTCTGGTGTCCCCTTCAGCACGAGCCCGATCTACGCGTTCCATAGGCCAATCACAGGTCATCACCGCATCACCAAACTTATCTCGAGCCTGTTCTTCAGTCAACCCGATATGTGCCACTTCGGGATCAGTGAACGTTGTCCATGGAACACGCTCACTAATACCTTTCGTAGCCCCTGGAAGCAGAGCGTTCCGCACCGCCATGAATGCCTGCCAACCTGCATAATGGGTGAACTGATAACCTCCAATACAATCGCCAGCAGCATAGATATGACTTTGGCTGGTACGCAGGTGATCATCTACTTCGATCCCAGCACCACTGAATTTCACACCTGCTTTTTCTAAATCAAGTCCATCCACATTGGGACGTCGTCCAATAGAAATTAGCATTGAATCACCAATAAGTTCATTTACACCAGCAACGAGATGAGTGCCATCTCGATATTGCCAGATGCGTTCGGCCATGGCATTTAGATACAAAGTGATTCCTTCTGACTGAAAAACTTCCGCTATCACAGATGAAGCCGAGGAATCATCTCGAGGCAATAGACGTGAACCACCCTCCACAATAGACACTCTCGATCCTAACCTCCGAAACGCCTGAGCCAATTCACACCCGATTGGGCCTCCCCCCACCACTATCAAATGCTCAATTGTCCTTTCAATATCCCAAATACTCTCATAGGTAAGATATTCAACTGTATCGAGTCCAGCTACTGGGGGAATAAACGGATGGGCTCCTGTAGCTATTAGGAAACGTTTCGACGAAATGAAAACATCATCAACGGCAATAGTGTGAGTATCGAGAAACCGGCAATCCCCAATGAAAATTCCAATCCCATCTGCACGCAGGGCATCCGGCGATTCATGTTGGTATACATTGTCGATTACCGACCGAACGTGTCCCATCACTTTCTTCATATCAACATTCGGATCGATTGATTCCAATCCAAAGCGATCTGCTGAACGTATTGTATGGACCACTTTGGCAACCTTGAGAAGCGTTTTACTTGGGACACAACCATACCATGTACAGTCCCCACCCATCCTGTTTTTCTCGACAATAGCAACACGCGCTCCTAGCTGCATGGCGAATCCTGCAGCAGTCATCCCGGCTGATCCTCCACCAACAATCACCAAATCATAATCAGTATTCATTTTATCTACAAATCTCGTCGTGTACCCCTGTCAACCTTCTGGCAATCCTGGCTGCATGACGTCCCTGGAATCTGGCCATAGCCAACTCGTTTTCACTTGGCCAACGACTGCCATCGCCACCTGCAATAGTGCTGGCTCCATATGGGCTACCTCCCGTGATCTCTTCAAGTGTTGTCTGGCGTTTCTCGCAATATGGCATACCTACAATGATCATACCTAAATGGAGTAGTGTGAAATGGAAACTGATGATAGTGGTTTCCTGTCCCCCATGCTGTGTAGCACTTGATGTGAAAACACTACCTACCTTGCCAATAAACGCATTTTGTGCCCATAAACCACCGGTCTGATCCAGAAAATTGCGCATCTGTCCACACATATTACCGAAGCGAGTTGGAGTCCCAAATATAATAGCATCAGACTCCAGCAAATCTTGCGGTTTGGCTATGGGGATATGGGCAAAGGCTTCGCGTGCTTGTTTGGCCCCCGATTTCTCAAGAACGGAATCTGGCACCAATTCTGGAACCTGAAGTAGGTCGACTGATGCCCCTTCGATTTCCCTGGCTCCCTCAGCTACAGCCTCTGCCATCTTGTAGATATGTCCATACATACTGTAAAACACGATCTTCGCTCTCATATTGCTGCCTCCTTCTTTGTATGATTGGAAATAGCCAAGATACTCAGAACGGATTTCCCAGAAACTTGTAAGCCAGAACCGAATGGGCAACCACTGACAGCATCAATACTGGCCACAGATAGCAGTGAAGCCCGTAGAATCGCTTATAGAAGCCATACTTCATAAAACGCCTTCCGATCGCGGCTGACATCGGTATGCATCTACATGAGAAGAACAGCAAGATACCCAGGCCTCCATTGACGAAACCCAGGACAAACAGTATTTTCCATGCGGTGACGGAATGGAAGAATTCCTCCATATACCCTCCTTCAGAACAAGAATCCTCTCAAAATTCGATCTCTGAATAGCCACGCTCTGAGTGTGGTGCCGACAAGCTATCACTCGATCCATAGGCCCAGATCACCTTTACTGTTCCACTGGCCAGATCGTTATCATACTCGTCACCAGTAACAAGATTTCGCTTAAATTCAATCACCGTGTATTCATCGTCTTCGCTGCCACCGAACTCAAGGATGTCATTGGCGCCACCCTTGTCCGTATCTTCAGGATGCGGGCCAAATTCGCCAGTAGAATACATGTCTACAACAGTAACCTGGTTCTCTTCGATGAATCCAAATACCATGTCAGCATTCTTCATTTTCGATGAAGGTTCGAAGCCGATAGCAACCCAGCCATCTGTTTTGACTTTCATTCCTACATAGATATATTGACTGTCTGTTGACCAGTTCAATTCAAAATCATCACCAATCTTGGCTGTATTGGAGTACTCTCCCTCAGTTGAAATCATTCCATCTGCAATCCACCCTGCCATCGGAGTAGGTTCTTCCCCAATCTCTACTTCGTAACCCGCATCCACCCAGGCAGCATAGTTACCTTCCAAACGGTACACTTCTTGAAAACCCTCTTCGACCATAAGTTCCGCAGCTGCAATTGAAACGCTGTCTGAATGGCAATAAACCAGATAGGGAACATTCTTGTTTAGGGATGGAATAGCCGCCGCTAAAGATCCATCGAACATGGGGTGATTGATAGCCCCGGGTAAATGACCTTGAGTGTACAGTGGTGAGACATCGAGAACTACAAGATTTGCAACTGTATCAATCAGTTCCTTGGCTTCGGCTGGAGATACATCTGTATACGTGGCTGGAGTGGCTGAAGTTGGGGTTTGTACTGGCGTTGCCTCGCCATCATCCGAGGAACATCCTATGAACAGAATCAGCAAAAGTATTGGTAGCAAAACCAGAACTGCGTGTCTTCTCATCGAAAACCTCCTTCGAAATGATATAGGATACCCATGTTACTAAGCTGATCGGGACATACTATTGGAATCGTAGCTTATATATTACAGGCTGATGGGTTAAAAAATCATAACATCGGTTAAGAAAATGTTAATTCTCTATAACATTTTTCGAGTCTTGTCTGAGGCTCGAATGATTAGGACTGATATTGTTTGCCGGGGGAATAGGCAAACATCGATTCGATATTAGCGAACAACTGGTCAGCCATGCGAACAGGAGAGAGGTTAGTCCTAAGACAGAGCCGGTGATGGCGACGCAATCACGCCGTGCCGACCACCGGCTCACAATCTCCCGATTAATCATCAGAAAATATTATTCGGCTAAAAAACCTGCCGAAACTAGGTATTCCTCAGCAACATCCATGGCAATCTGGCCCTCTACTGCGATCTTCGCATTCAAAGTCTGGAGCGTTTGGAGTCCCAGGGATTCAAAGACGGGGTTGATAATGTCGGCAATCTCAGGGTATTCCGCTATAACTTCCCCGCGAACTCGTGGTGCTGGTTCATAGACTGGTTGCGCACCCAGAGGATCGCTCAATACAACCAGACCCAATGCCGCTACCTGACCATCGGTTCCGTATGCCATGGCCGCATTTACTCCGTCAGTTCCCTCCGCAGCAGCTTTTTCAGTAAGGGCAGTATTTCCACCGGAGACTGTCAGCAGTTGATTACTGGAAAGGGAAAATCCATAAGCTTCCTGGAATGACGGTAAAGCTGCCGGACTGGTGACAAACTCTTCGGAACCAATAAGTTTGACGTAGCCGCCCCCATTCACATATACAGCGAAATCTTCCAGACTCATCAGATTTTCTATCCCAGCCAGTTCCTGAGGTATTGCTATTGCCCAATATTTTTGGCGGGTGCAGGCTCAAGCCATACAACATCGAATTTCTCTTTATCAAGCTCTGCCACTCTTTCATACCCCGCCTTCGCATCCTTCCAGACATCTGAATCGGCTTCATCAAAGAAAAATGCTCCGTTCCCAGTGTATTCCGGATACATATCGATTTCACCGCTTTCCAACGCTCCTCTTACGATCGCGGTCGCGCCGGTTTGCGACTTGTCGGTTACATCGAATCCATTATTTTCCAGCATTAAAATAATCATACTAGCCAGTAGCGCACCTTCGGTATCAATCTTGGAACCTACTACGATCGGGCCTTTGGCTGCGGGTGGAGTACTAACTCGTTCTTAAGATTATATCCCCCGTGATCGGCCGCAAGAGCGATGCGCAATTTCATGAGTCCCCTTTCTGCGTATCGATTGATTTAATTTTGGTATCAGTACCGGATAGTCTGATTATCCACCGAACGTAGTACCGTGTCATTCGCCATAACCATCGTATATGCAGTAACACATGAAGAACAACCGCAACAAAAAGTCCAAATCCGAGCCATTTGTGAATATCAATCCAGGTTGCTCGATCGCCATGATACCCCCGAGGGAATTCAAACCATAAAAGATAGGCAGATACCGCAAGCAAAACAACAAGCACAACCAGTATAAAGAAGAGAAAATAATTGATATGTGTCGTGAATTTCATTTCCTCTCACTATCTACAGACAAATCCAGAACCAGAGGGCATATTCGGGTGATACAATTGTGCGTACATCTGAAGGAATATGAATGTGGCTCCCGGAAAAACCCGAAAACTCCCTGGGACCAGTCTCATACACAAAACCGCAGCCACCGAAAGCTACATCTTCATCGATCTGCTCTGTCCAATATGAATCAACCGGATCTGCTCCACCTATACGGTCATACCATGTGAGCGTGATATCCGATAATTCCCCCTGTTCTCCCAGGCTTAACAGAATATCGAGTGCAGTGAGCACTCCTGGTTGAAGTAAATCACTGCGCATACCGTGTGCACGTACCTCAACATCTGTGAAATTAAAGTTTGTTTTTGGTCCATCAATGACCACTTCTGGTATAATCACCTGACCATCATTTTGCATTAACCGCCTAATTTCTTCACCAAAGGTTCGGCATATTCGGGCAATATATTCTGAATTTTCCCGGAAAAGGCGGATATCCGTATCATCCTTGTAGGGATACATATCCATACGAAACACATTGGTTTCGTACCAGCCATCTGAATACCGAACCTCATACCACCAATGCGGCTGACCATCAATAGCATCGATAATATGGGTATCCATCGCCCCATCATAATGGTATTCAAGTTGGATATCACCTTGCTTATGCAATTGAACCAATACATCAAATACGGAGAAATGCCCCGGTTGAAAAATGTCTGGACGAACAGTGGTTACTTCGACTGAACTAAAACTGAACTCTCCGATGCCTTTGATATCAACTGTATCCATTCCAATTGGCTTCCGTGCCTGATGCGTTTCCGAAGGAATCCAATCTCCATCAGTTAGCGGCAACACAAAAGGATTAGGAAGTTGATCATTGTTATCAATTGGTGATGGTAGAAGTGTGCTTGACCCTGTGCCAGAATCTGATCCCCCACAAGAAACACAGAGAACCAGACCAATCATGGCTAACACGGATAACAATACGCCGCATTTCATCATTCGAGTCCGATCTACAAACGCCGTAAGTACCGGTGTGCTTGAAGTGCAGCTTTGGCACCTTCACCGACTGCTATTACAATTTGCTTTTCAGGGACATTGGTTACATCGCCTGCCGCATAGAGACCGGGCACACTTGTTTCGCTGGAACAAGTGATTTCGATCTCACCGACCTTGTTCAGATGCACTAAATCCTTCACTGCGTTAGAATTCGGTAGTAGCCCTATTTCGACAAATATTCCAGCCAAAGGCAGTTTTTTGGTTTCTTTTGATTTCATGTCCCGGATAGTGAGGCTTTCCACGAAGGTATCACCTTCTATTTCCACAACTCCATGCTCCAGGTACATACTCAGATTGGGAAGCGGTGTCACTTTGTCGATGAGAACCTGATCGCCCGTCAGCGGAGTCACTGATACTAAATCGATATGCTCCGCAATCTTGGCCATATCATCCACCGCTTCCAGGGCAGAATTACCGCCACCGATTACAGCCACCGATTACAGCCACCCTCTTCCCCGTAAACATCGGGCCATCGCAGATGGAACAATAGGTCACCCCACGTCCTTTGAGTTTTTCTTCGCCTGCAACGTTCAACTGTCGCGGCCGCTTTCCTGTAGCAACGATCAACGCCTTTGTCTGATATTTGGTGCCATCACTGGTTTCTACTTCAAATCCGTCATCTATCTTCCGCACCTGATTAGCTTCCGGACCGATTTCCGTCTCCAGAGGAAATTGCCCAACCTGTTCTTCGAATTTCTCCATCAACTCGGAACCTTCGATGAACTGATATCCCATGTAGTTCTCAACCCCGAGGGTCCAGTTCACCTGACCTCCGGTATCTTTACTTAGAAGAAGTGCATTGAGCTGTTTGCGCGCTGCATAAACGGCTGCTGTCATCCCCGCCGGTCCACCGCCGAGGATTATCAGTTCGTACATATCACCCTCCGTTTCACAAATATGACTCAGCTGAGCTATATCCCCAATTTTTGTTTGAGTTCTTTCTCGTTGAAGTCGAGGAGTATCTCGCCATCAACTTCGATAACTGGCACGCCTAATTGACCGGATTTATGCACCATCTCCGCTCGCGCTTCCTCGTTTTCACCCACGTCTAGATTCTCGTAAGGGATATCATTCTTCTCCAAGAACCTCTTGGCTTTCTTGCAGGTCGGTCAGGTGGAAAGAGAGTAGATTTTTACTTGTTTTTGTTCGCTCATATGATTCTCCTTTCTTCAAATTGATGCATTTATTGGGAAACAATTGATTAGTAAGATATGAGGGCATTCCTGAAAACCTCAATTGGTTGAGCACCAACGATGTAATCTTTCCCTTCGATAATGAACGTTGGAGCCGCTGTCACACCCCATTTTGCAGCTTCCAGTTGGGATTCCTGCAAACGTGGCAAATATTGTCCTTCCGTTAATGCTGTTTTGAGTTGGTCACTATCAAGCCCAACCGTCCGTCCCATTTCAAGGATCACGTCGATCTGACCGATATCCTTCCCTAAAGTGAAATATGAATGAAAGACCTCTTCATGGAACTCATCGAATTTACCGTTCTCTCTGGCGAATTCACTGGACTCTAAGACCATTCGTGAATTGGACAGATGAGTAATCTGGGTAAAAGTAATACCAAAAGGCTCTCCCATACTTTTTAGATGATGTGCCATTCTATCCATATCAACTTGCGAGAAACGATTTGCGATTGGTACGCCTTGTGGCGGTGTTTCCGGATGAATCTCGTAACTGAGCCATTCAGTGAGAACATCATATTCCTTCTGAAGCGTTTCGACAAGTCCCTTGCCGATGTAACAGAAAGGTCATATATAGTCTGAAAAGATACGAATATTGACGCTCATCACATTTACTTTTCTGCAGTATGAAGCATTGCAGAATACTTCACCAATTCTCTGAATTCGTTTTTTCTTACATCTTCCAGTTTTCGCACTTTGATATGGCGAAGTTTCTTACCGGTTCCTTCCAAAAGTCCAGCCGTATCTTGCAAATTTACTCCATTGAAAAAACCAAGATTCAAATGATCTTTAGCTGGATCGATACTACAGATATTTCCTCTTTTGGAATATACCGGTCGACTCCACTTAATTGATTCCGTGATCGCTGGTTCAGCTTCGAAAACCACATCGCGGAGTGCGTTGGCTATCTTCTGTAAATCAGGTTTTAATTTGGCGATCCATTCATCGACCTCTTTGCTTCTGCTATTGGAATCGGCCATTATTTCGCCCTTTCAGAAGGATCAAAACCAGTTCAAAACCGGCCTAATTCTTGTCATCCACGAACTTGACATCCCAGTGTTGCCCGCTGCAGAAGGGTTTGTTTTTTGAGGCTCCACACCGGCAAAGCGTGTAATGCTCGGTAGATGCTCCTTCACCCCATGCTTGACCAATTAATTCAACTCTTCCCGTCATTGCATATGGGCCATCCTTGGTAACTGTGATCATCGGCTCTCTATCTTGATCATGATATTCCACATTCTCAATCGAGTAACTCAAGGCCCCGGAAGGACACTTTTTGATAGTCTCTATAATGGCTTCAATATCAGCAGCAACCGGGTCAATCCATGGCTCTGCCTTCAGTCTAAACACAGAGGGAAGACCGTCTGTACAAAATCCTGAGTGAGCACAGATCCCGCGATTATCATGAATAATGATCTTCTTGCCAACGTAATTATCCCGTCTGTCCGTTTGGCGATCAGCTTCTTTTTCACCCGAGAAATCGTTGGTCATATGAGTCCCATCGCAGAAAGGTTTGTTCTTTGACCCCCCACATCGACAGAGCGCGACAGCACGAACGGAGGAATACCCGGTTCCTTTGGAGTTTTGCAGGTTTCCAACTGGTCGAGGGGCGAATTCATCAAACAGAAAATATGGGCCATTGGGTGTGGGGATAATCTGAGGTTTCGGGTTCTCCTGGTTTGAATCCATGATACAAGCCTCCTTTTTTATTTTTGCAGTCACAACTTGATGTCACTTAAGGGTGCTTACCGCTCTATCTTGTTCAATATAGCTGTACCAATTGGCCAATTCCGAACCTATCATATGTGGATTGTCTTCCTGAAGAAAATGGATTCCCTCTCCGATGTCCACTACCTTTAGGTTTTTCAGGTTCTGTTCGCACCACTCAACCATTGCCACATTAATAATGCCTCCAGGATGAGCATGGAAAAGCAACTTCGGAAGGTCGGTTTCCCGCAATCTCTCACTGTAATTCTGAACGATTTCCGTTACGTCGGCAGGGTAACCGTCAATAGGTACTTCATTTGGCCATCGCCAGAGTGGTTTCCGATACTTAGTTCGTTTGAATGGTTCTCGATAATACTCCTTTTCTTTTTCAGTCAAACTCCGAACTATTGCCTTGGGCAGTATTTTTTCTATGAACATATTCATCCTTACAATCATTAGCCAGCCGATAAGGGGAGTTCTAAATAGCTTGAAACCCATCTTGAAGTCTTTGGGAAATTCCTCCCATGTGGAAGGTTTAACTATTGCTTCCATAAAGGCAATACCTTTGATGTTATCCTCGTGCCGCATGGCGTAGTGAAAACCAAGAGCCGATCCCCAATCATGAATGACAAGCGTTATGTTTTTCAAACCTAGCTTCTCAATGAAGCCTTCCACATACTTGGAATGGTCAACAAAGCGATAC
This sequence comes from Chloroflexota bacterium, assembly GCA_013203045.1. Taxonomy (GTDB): domain Bacteria; phylum Chloroflexota; class Dehalococcoidia; order SZUA-161; family SpSt-899; genus JABMQN01. Next base: position 26,126 of record JABMQN010000235.1, on the reverse strand, counting down.
TCCAGATCTGGTTTATCCGACTTACCCATACCAATCAAGTCTGGAGCGATGCAGCGGCAGACGGAAGTTAGATGTGGAATGATATTCCTCCACAGATAGGAAGATGTAGGATTGCCATGTAAAAATAATATTGGATCGCCCGATCCTTCATCGACATAGTGCATTTTAGAACCATGCACCTCGACATAGTTGGATTTGAATGGGAAGTCTGCTGAGATTTCTTGTGAAGCATCCATTGTTTGACTCCTTTCTTGTTTATTTTAAGAATTAGGTGCCCAACATCAGTTACTTAGAATATCTAGCATTTGGCTCGTTTCTATAGTTGGAAGCTTGCAGTTATGGTTCAAACACACATAGGCAGTGGCTTGGCCTTCGATACTCGATTGGTCCTTGGTGAACTCCGCCAATCGATGGATTTCCGGTGAATCCTCATCGATTGGGTTTAAAAGAACTATCTTATTAGGAACGAATTGAGTTCGAAGTGCTTTTAGCATAGTTTTCGTACCTTCCGCATCAGACTGACCTGCGATCACAACTTCATACGAGGGACCGATAGCAAAATTCAAAGCGCACATGTAATTCTTCACCGGGTGTACCTAGCAAGTGCTGCCGCACAGTGGATGCGATCTTTTCGGCGGATTCGATTATCTCGGTTTTCTGATTTGTCCAGACATCTTGTATTTTGGGGATTAAGTCCAGTATGCCGATGCGTCCGAAACGGGTTTCTTTTGGGATATAGGTAGCAGCGAAAAAAGGTTTCTTCTCCGGGGTCATGATGATGGTTAGTGGCCAGCCCCCTCCACTGGTCATCATCTGGCAGACGGTCATATAGATACCGTCGATGTCCGGGCGTTCTTCGCAATCTACTTTTATCGAAACAAAGGTATCATTCATCAGTTGAGCGACTAACTCATCTTCAAACGATTCATGGGCCATCACGTGGCACCAGTGGCACGTGGAATAACCGATGGAAAGGAAAACCGGCCTATCTTCTTCTCGGGCTCTTTCGAAAGCCTCATCGGACCACGGGTACCAGTCGACAGGATTCTCCGCATGCTGCAAGAGATAGGGGCTTTCTCATGAGCGAGTTTGTTATTCATTTTCTTTGCCGAATTCGGGTCAATTCCTATATTTTCAACAGTCCTGATCAAATCAGTTAGCTATCGAACCTTCTCTAAAGATGAAGACATACCATTCGCCAACTTCTACCCGCACGTCGCCGCCCCTGGATTCTGCATAGATTTCCCAGCTTTCCTTACCATCTTCCTGACAGCAATCGACATTAGGAAAATGCCTGTCGAGTATTCGATCCAGCCAGCTCAGGGTCATGGGATCTTTCAGATACTTGCGCGCTTCTGTGTTGGCCAGTTCCTGAGCTTGCTCAAAAACCAGGCTGGTATCGGATTTCACTGTGACAGTATTCATATCTCTGCTTTTCTAGGACCCCGTATTCGAATTACTTCACCATTTGATAACCGGCTTCTTGAACAACAGTGGCAACTTCATCCATGGTTACCGAATCGACTTTTTCGAAGGTTACTTCCCCGGTTGGCAAATCGATCTGAACATCTTTTATACCATCCAAACCTTGAAGGGCTTCAGACATGTGCCGGACACAGTTAGCGCAACTCATTCCACTTACTTTGATAGTTGTCTTCATCCTTACCTCCCAATACAGAAATCAAGCTGGCGGATGAAAAACTCGACCTGCCAGCTCCGTATCCAAGTTCATTAACGCCCGATCGCTGTCACCTGTCGACTTGACCCTGTCCAGAAGATTGCCCGCAGTCCCTTCTTCTTCGACCTGTTCCTTGACGAACCACTGCAAGAAGTCCCTGGTGGTGCTATCGTTTTCCTCGCCAGCAAGATCTACAAGCCCGTGGATAAGTCCGGTGACGAACTTTTCGTGCGCGAGCGTTTTTTCAAACATGGCCAGCGGGGAATCAAAATCGATTTGAGGCTGATCAATCGCCATGAGCTTCACCCGATTGCCCTGGCTGTGAACATATTCGTAGAACTTTATAGCGTGGGCCATTTCTTCCTGATACTGAACCATGAACCAGTTGGCAAACCCTTTGAATCCTTTGGAAGTACAGGAAGCGGACATCGCCATATAAAGATAAGCTGAATACATTTCCTTATTTAACTGAATATTCAGCGCTTCAGCCATTTTCTCACTCAACATAGAATTCTCCTCCTTTCAAACAGCAACTATCAGAAATGCTGCTCTGAGCAATTCTGTTCTCTGTCAAACCAACGGCGATCCGATGCGAGCTGTATTATTAAACAGACCGATAGATACCTTTTTTGATATCATCCAAACGTGACAGAAGGTCATTGTGCTTTTGCTCATCTTGCATTAAATAGTTGATGAGATAATTCTGCACAATCATGCCTTGCTGCCCCTTGGTAGAATTTAGTGCCTGTTGAGCCAATTCAATTGTCTGTTGTTCAATTTTAATATGATGTTCAATCAGGCTCCATACTTCAACGAGTTCATCGGGACTGAGAGACACTGCCTTCTGGTCGAGACTATCGGCAATAAATTCCTGTACTCTATGATGCATTAGCGAATCTCGTTGTATGATTTCCGCCACTAGGCGAATCAGAGGATTCTCCGTCTTTTCGATGATTTGGCCAGTTGATGCAATAGCAGCGTTCTCTACTCTTTGCCAATGCCGAACGTTAGCAACCACATCTTGCTGCAGATGTTTTGTTTCAGTAGTCATCGATTATGACCTCCTTTTTATAATCTAACTGCCCTTCAAGACTGTATATGAATTACACCTTGTCGTCTTATTACTTCAACAAATTACAGCATTAATATCACTCAATGGGTAATTCTTCTAAACGTTGACAACAGCCGCAATCGCAGTTACTGGGATGGCCTTCAGCACAGGGTCTACAGCAGTATATGATACCTGCCTGCTCCTCTCCCAATCCTTCGGGGATCGTGCAACCGCAGATTGGGCAAAGCTGTTCTGTCACTTCGATCACCTCCTTTCATTCTAGATTGACAATACTCGATGAATCTACTAAAAATGGTCAAATGCCCACTTCACATGCGGTAGGCCTAATCAATAGCACCGGAGTAGATGCAGAACGGACCACCTTATCTGCCACGCTGCCATAAACCCATCGGCTTATACCTGAATGACCATGTGTAGCGATTACGATAAGATCAACCTCGTTCTCTTTAGCGAAGTCAACAATGATACTGGCAGGCCTACCACCTTTTCGCACTTCCGCTCGAATGCTCCATCCATGTCTAGCCAACTGAGATTGCGTCTTAAGAAGATATTCTTCGGCTTTACTAACTAACGTGTCTCTAATGGCATCAACGTCAATGAAATCATCGAATCCACCTGTGTGAAGAGGCTCCACCACATGCAGCAGCATCACTTCACACGAATCGGAACCTTGAACTATCGCTTCTACATGAGGCAAAACGCATTCTGCAAGTTCTGATCCATCAAGAGGAACTAGTATCTTGTGATACACTTCGATTACCCCCTTTCATCTGACGAGTAAATGAAGTCCTTCAATCCCTTATAGAAATCTATTCAAAAGTTTCTCAGCATGCATTGGATCAAATTCCCTCTGAACCAAGGCCCCCCGTTTCAAAGCTGGTAGTCGCTCTTCATAAGTAGCTCTGTCCTCTCTATAGATGAGTCCGATCGGGATACTCTCTTCCCATTCCTGAGACTTCGCAAAAGCATCCGCTTTATTCTCTGGATTATGACCATTGAGGTCCAGATCATATACTCTCTCACGGTACCATGAATAAGTGTTCTTATGGTTGAAGGACACGCATGGTTGCAGGATATCTAGTAGGGCAAATCCTCGATGCTGGATACCCTTGATTATGAGTTGGGATAGATGGTCAATATCTCCTGCAAAGCTTCTTGCGACAAATGTACCATTAGCTGCCACAGCCAGTGCTATAGGATTAAGAGGGATATCTGCTCCATGAGGAGTAGTTTTTGTTATGAATCCAAAGTCGCTGGTTGGGGAGGCTTGTCCTTTGGTTAGACCGTATACCTGATTGTTGTGCACGAGATACGTGATATCGTGGTTGCGGCGTATAGCATTGATGAAGTGATTAGCACCCTCACCATAGCCGTCACCGTCGCCGCCAACAGCGATGACAGTAAGCTCTGGGTTGGCTATTTTAGCACCAATGGCTGGTGGTAGTGCTCGCCCGTGGAGAGAATTGAGAATATTTCCCCTGGTATAGTGTGGGAGCTTGGCAGCTTGACCAATACCCGAGACCATTAGTACTTTGTTAGGTTCAATCTCAAGCGCAACAAGTGCATTATTAAGTGCCGTGAGAATCCCAAAGTTGCCACACCCCGGACACCAGGCAGGTGTAGCTCCAGTATAGTCCGCCAATTGAATCATGTCAGATACCTTCCTCTTTCAGTTTCTCAATAATGTATGACGGTGTAAAAGGTCGCCCATCAAATTTTAGGATGCTACTGGTTATTTTAATTCCAGTCTCTGATCGTATGAGTTGCGCTAGTTGTCCAGTAGCATTGTTCTCCACAACATAGCTTTGTTTGGTATTATTGAGAAGTTCAGGTACCGTTTGAATAGGGAATGGCCAGATTTCGCTGAAATGTATAAGGTTAATATCTACTCCTCTGCCTCCAAGGATGTCTACTGTCTCTCTGAGCGCTCCGTAGGTGCTGCCCCAACCAATGAGAGTTATCTCCGCTTTATCGGGGCCATAGACGTGCGGTGAGGCGATCTCCTCCTGCAATGACTCGCTTTTGCGCAGACGTTTTAGCATCATTCGGGTCCGGGTATTGGCGTCCTCAGTAAGGTGTCCCTCCTCATCATGTTCATGGGAATCAGTTACCACTAGAGCGTGGTCCGGCAGAGGCCAGGCCCTTGGAGATATGCCAGAATGAGTGATCTTGTGCTGATTGTATACCTCCATACTGGTGGCTTGATCCTCTTCATAAAGCAGCCCTCGATCAATGCTCACTTGTGAAAGGTCGAACTTGTCAACCGTAGAATAAGAGCTGGCCAAGTGCTGATCGGTAAGCAATATGACCGGCAGTTGATACTTATCAGCCAAGTTGAAAGCCTTTACGCTCAGCCAGAATGCCTCTTCAACATTGGCTGGCGCCAGAACCACTCGCGGGAACTCCCCATGTGAAGCATGGATGGCAAACTGGAGATCACTTTGTTCCGTCCTGGTGGCAAGACCGATAGCGGGGCCTGGGCGTTGGGCGTCCACCACCACTAATGGGGTCTCAGTCATACCAGCTAATCCCAATCCTTCAACCATTAGACAGAAACCTCCACCAGAGGTGGCGGTCATCGCCCGCGTCCCAGCGAAGGCCGCACCGATAGCCATATTTATTGCGGAAATCTCGTCTTCGGGTTGGATCACCACCAGACCAAGTTCCTCCGATTTACCGGCCAGATACTCCATTATCGATGAGGCTGGTGTCATGGGATATGCGGCCATGAATGTGCATCCGGCGGCGATAGCCCCCAACGCTATTGCTTCGTTGCCGTTGAGGAGCATTTTATTTCCATCACCAATGGAATTTAAAATGCTACCGAATTCTCCATTGAATTTCCTGATCGCATAATCGTATCCTGATATTGCTGCCACTACATTTTTTTCTCCGATTTCATCAGTTCCGAAATGTTCCTGCAGAACTTCTTTGATGATCTTTTGTTCGTAGTGAATCAAACCCATCGCTACACCAAAAGCTACGGTGTTGGCCATCAACTTACTTCCAGCCTGCTCAATGGATAATGCCTCTAAAGGAGCATTTAAAAGGTTACCAGTGTTTTGTATTTCTTGACCTTCTCCCCCGTTGAAGACGATCACTCCACTGTCTGTCATTTTCTCTGCATGAAGAGAAATACTTTCATTATTAAGCGCAAGCAGGATGTCCACTGTTTCGGTAATTGCTCCTACCTTGCTGTCGCTGATCCTGACGCGATAAAAATTGTGCCCACCGCGTACTCTGGATTCATAGTCTTGATCGGCGAAAACATGATATCCACCTCGTGCGAAAGCTTTCGCCAGAAGAAAACCAACAGATTGCACTCCCTGTCCGGCTTCGCCCCCAACCATGATATTGAGATTCATCTGGTTACCTTCCCCTTTCTTGATCAAGCCACAGCAAATATCTAATCTTCCTGATAGAAGAGGTCATCGTAGAGAAGCTCCAGTTTTGATTTGTGCTTCTGCTCTGCCTGAACCAGGTTCTTACATAGACGTTTGGCTGACTCCGATCGAAGAGCACTTATCATTCGGGAATAGAATTCTACTGCCTCCTGCTCCCGCTTCATCGCAAAAGTAAGCGTTTCCTGGATGTTGGCTCCATCAAGAGTATCTCCTCCCGTCAAGTATTCACTGATCATCAGATTGGATATTTTTTCTTTGTCCCACTCAGTCGATTCAAGGTCACTCTGCTTGAAATCCCTGAGAATTTGCAGATGATGAGCTTCTTCATCAGCCAGTTCTTTCATAAGCACCTTAGCTCCGGGATCGATGGTCTGGTTTTGTGCAGCTTCGTAAACGGCCTGTGATGCAATTTCCTTGTACATCGCAGTGTCTAGGAGTTCCTTGAATTCATCCTCCATTTCAACACTCTCCTCTCAATCCAAGCAATCCCTGTACAATGGGTTTGAAAGCCATAGGTTTCCCGCCCGGCGGTGAGATTCGAACTTTCAAACGTTTTCCTTCCTCAATTACACCCTTTGCGTCTACTATGAAAGGATTCCATGATGGGTACTTTTCAAAGTCGGCTAATACAGACCAAACCTTGCTCGATGTGGCATTTATCCTAATATCAGTTCTTATCTCTCTCATTCGAAATAAACTCCATAAAAAAGAGTAATCACACATCAGTAATTCTTAGTTGTTTACCCCCCATCCAAACTTATGTGTTCGCTCTTGGTGAACCAACTAGTTGGATCAATAAGATACTCCCGATAGTCAACCAGGGCGAGATAATGCCCGCTTTCTTCCCGTTTCAGCGCTGTGTAAAACCTTCTTTCGAACTCAGTCTTCGCCGTATCACTTTGATTTTCGTAAAAATTCTGAGTCTTCTCCTCCATATCGAGAGCAATCTGTATGACATCGAACTCGTTTGAGGCTACCTCACGTTTTGGCTCGATCTCACCTTTAGCCTTGGCAAAAATTGAGTTCAACTTTTCTCCGCTATCAAACGATTCTTCTATTGCCAGAGGTTTCCCCCCTTGATTGAGAGAGTTAGCGATCTCTCTAGCTTTAGTGGCATGGGAATCCTCTTCCATGGAGAGACGCAAGAAAAGTGATTTTCCAAGGTTATCGCTGCTCTTCTCGCTTGCATTCTCATAGAACTCTTTACCCTCCATTTCCATCTTTATCGCGATCTCTAATGACTCCATTCCTCCCCCCTTTTTGCATGTTCCAGCGAATCTCATGCATGAAGCGTTATCGTAACCTCCAGTACTAAGGTTGAACTGCTATTTGGCAAGTGATTCCAGCCATTCTCCTTGGCGTTCCTGCATCTCCTCAGGAGTGAGCACCCATTTGTATGATGCAATAGCCCAGCAATGCCCGTAAGGATCTTTTACCTTGCCGAATCGGTCCCCCCAGAACGCATCAGCTATGGGCATCAATATATCGCATCCTGCTTCGGTAGCCCGATTAAAATAGGCATCGCAGTCTTCGACATAGACCCAAAAGCTGGCCGTAGCACTGTCACGAGGTCCTTGCTCCCACGATCCGGGGAAGGTATCAGCCATCATGATGTTTGAATCACCAATCTTTAGCATTACATGCATAATAATATTGCCATCCTCGGACTCAATAGGCGGTCCAGTCTCCTCTGCACCAAATGCCGTCTTATAAAACTGGGTGGCCTCTCTACAGTTTCCGTTGAACCATAAATACGCAGTTAAGGTACTCATTCCGTCAGGTATGGGACTTGGTGCGGTTTCCGCCATTTCTAACCTCCTATAATTTAGTGACAAGTATTTCTATCTATCGACCATTCTATTGGTGATATTAGCCACATGCCCCCCCCCCTGGAAGCAGGCCATACTGGTCTCTTCATTTCGATAGTCGTCCTCATATTCATACTATGTCCATACGTCTTGCAGACTACGGAATTTCGATCCTTCAACTAGCATCGATTTCATCAGATTGACAATATGTCCCTTCTCCGTCTCTATGACTTTGGTCAATGTGGGATTTGGACCAAGCGATTCCTCCACGGCCTTGTAAAATCCTAAGGTCGCTTTCTCAAAGTTAAAAGCCCTCTCCAAGGCATCATCACGATTCTCGATTTCTTTGTCATCCTGAAATGGACCCTGATGATGAGAGAAAAATTCCGAAATAGACATGGCTCTCACATATTGAGCCTTTTCCGGAGAATTGCTCAAATCAGTTTCAGGCGGCAGATTATTCAAGAGTTCGGAGAACTGTTGAATATGAATCCGCTCATCTTTGCAAAGTTGACTAAATAGGTCCGATATCTCCGGATTGTCGGAAAACTTGTCAGAAAGCCGGTCATAATACTTCGCTCCAATATCCTCAGTAGCCACTGCAAAATCCATGCATTGTTTGAGGGATACATTTTCAATCATTGTTATCCTCCTTTATTCAGTGCTTCTAGTTCCATGGAACAACTCGCTACCGGCACCCGGATATACAACTCGCTGTGACACCGGAATGGGCACACTAGCCTGAGGCCAAACATCTGTTATTGGTTCTGATCCCGCTAAAGCCGTATCGGATGGAACCGAATCCTGCATCTGAGGTTCCTTTCGGACCTCAATTCCTTCCACATTATGCGAGAACTCAATGGGGATACCGTTTGGATCATGGGCATATAACGAATGAATGAAACCATGATCGATAACCCTTGACACATAAAAACCTGCGGACTCCAGTTTTCCTTTCAATTCCCATAAATCATCCTCTTTTTCAACTCCGAAGGAAACATGGTCGAAGATGAACGGGCCCCGAACCGGGCTACCATGATCCTTATTCCCCACAGGTTCAACCTCCTGCCACTCGAAAAAGGCTATAAGGTCGCTCTCGGAAATTTCGAAGAAATAGTGTCGATAGCCCGGTTGACCCAGTCCCGCCACCAGCCTCATACCTAACAAGTCCCTCCAAAAACGGATGGTTTTATCCATATCTCCAGTAGCCATGGCAAGATGGTTTATCCCATTGAACTTAACCATTGTGTTTCTCCCCGTTCGTCCGTTTTGATCAATGTGTTCCTGCGGTAGGCGCCTTCCCGGGATGAAGTTCGTTCCACTTTTTAAGGAGCTGTTCTTTAGTCTCAGGGTGATTTGGATCGGGAATGCAGGCATCCACCGGACACACATCTGCACACTGAGAGGAATCAAAAGCTCCAATACACTCAGTACACTTCTGGGGATCAATAACGAACTGGATATCCCCTTCACTGATTGCCTCGTTAGGGCATTCAGATTCGCATGCGCCACAACTTATACACTCGTCAGTGATCATGTATGACACTCACTTTCCTCCTTCGCCTTCAAGGGCTTGCCTGAGAATTGTACTCGTTCCTTACTTCAAGGCATGCACCCCTAATCTTGGATTAATCTTGAGCAATAGACCGAGACAGACTTTATTCTTCTTTGAGTAACTTTTTGATCTCTTCGTGGAGTTCCGGTGTATCCTCATGCCCGTGATCTTCTACGGCATGCCTTATGGCAATCGGGAGAACTTCCTCTTCTGTTCCAGCTACAGTCACTGAGCATGCTTTTTCACTCGGGATGAGTCGGCAATCGGAAACTACTCGTCCAGACGCCATGGTGTTCCTCCTAAGATTTCTTTACGGTCCCACAGAAAGTCAGCTCTTCTCTAACGTGTCATTGAACTGACTCAGCTACGCACGATCGAGTGCTTCTGTGCGGTATTAATCTTAGACACAGGCTATAGAGAAGTCATAAAATCGGCGGCGAAAAGATTGCAAAACCATTACGTTTTGGGCATGGATGAGTTTTGCCACAGCATGTAAGGCCCTGTACTCCAAAGACTCGTCTAGCAACTAAGGAGAAGAAAAGGATAAAAGCAGTGGTTTTGGAGCACTTAAAGAATTTAACTCAGTTTAGCTACCACTACCACCATTTCGGAGCAGCCAACGTGTGTTGTTTTGCCACGGATGGTAATTTTAGAGTCCCACTATTGCTTTTAGGTACACATTCAAGTTAAATTCAGGCCTGAAAACATCGTTTGATCCGTAAGTAAGATGCTCCACCACGCTATAACAATGAATTAACTCCGTTTTTTACTTGGTAACATGCGATATCATGTTATTTTAGACAAAACAAGCTACTGAATTTATTTTTTTGGCTCCCTTGCCTTGCCCAATTGAAGATAACTTGATCGTTAAGCGGTTTCCCCCACCTCGTGAAGATAGAAGTTTCCCAGAAAAACGATATCCCAGAGGGATATGTTTGCTTTAAAACGTGTCGTTTAATGGCATAAACCATGCCCAATACTCACCAGTACATCCGTTTTCGTGAGGGCAAAAAGCACCAATTCAGCATTTATGACTCATTTTTCAGCTTACATTTTTCGAAACCGATAGCGGTCAAATCCCCTCATGGAAACCGCCGGTAGTTGCTCCCAATCGCATCGTAAAACGCCGAGATTTTGCTTAAAATAATGGGGTTTTGCCGACATTCTGCCGACAAATTTTGAGGAACAATTCCACTGGCGATGAGGACAGACTTCGGATTCGCGTGTAGTTAGGTTGGCACTATATCCATTATGTTAACCTATAATGTGAAAACCGCTAACTGTTTACCTATCGAATAAGTAAGACTTGCTCCGAAAAGGACTTGTTTTCAAAGCATCCTCACAGTGCGTACCGAATTGATGATCAGCTCCCTTTAATACATTCTTCGATGCAAATCTAGTATTCTAAATTGGAAGGTTTTTCAAAGGGGAGGTCTATAGGGAGCTAATAGTATGCCTTCTGCGATTCTGATCATTGAGGATTTGAAGAACCCTTGCTGAGTGACAACCCTCTCTTCCAGCATTTTCTTCCAAAGAGTAGTACAGCTGTTGTTATAACAAATAGAAAGATCATTACTCCTATCCATACGATAGTGCTCCATGAAGAATGTGTTTCATTATGTATTTGATCTTTACTAGCTTCAGAACCGACGAAGTCGGTATCGCTCAAATAGAGATGGCTTTCTGTTTTCACGTTCTGAATTTCTCAGGGATAAGTTCACCTATGTTAGCTGTCCCGACGCACATGACTGTATCGGCAGCCCCATAATAAATGATCAGTTCATCGTCAGAATCGAGGATTTCCTTCTGACTGTCTCTCGGGACAGCCCCACAGGTAAAGACAACATGGGCAACCCAGGAGTCCTCATCCTTACCCAATTCCCACTTCTCTTCAGGTTCCAGTACAAAATTGGGAGAGCGATAGATCAGCTGCGATGGATCCTTTAAATCCAGCAGTATTAACCCGAGTCGATATATATGGGCATAATCCACTCCATGCGTAATGAGCAACCAGCCGTACTTAGTCTTGATGGGCTGCGCCCCGGCGCCGATCTTTCGACCGTCCCACATAAGACCAAAGGTGACACCTGCGAGTATCTCGTGTTCCTTTCGAGGCCAAGGGCAACGCAGATGTGAAGAAAAGGTGATCCATATATGAGGATCAACCCGATGGAGCATAGCGAACTTGCCACCGAATTGTTCCGGGAATAGTGCGGCGTCCTTATTTATAAATCCGGGGAATACCATGCCGTGTCGATGCCATTTCTTCCAGCGATGGGCACAGAAATCATCCATGCTGATGGAGGCCAGCGCGATTTGAGCTACAATACCATCATACGCAGTATATGTCATGTATATGCGATCGTTCATAATTATGAGCCTGGGATCTTCACATCCCTTTATATCATTCTTGCCCGTGGGCTCAAAAATGGGAGAGTCCAAACGTTCGCTGAAATTGAATCCATCCTCGCTAACCGCCAGTCCCAGACGCGATACCTTATCATCCCCGAAAGCTCGATACACCAGATAAACCTTGTTTCTCAACCATATTGCCGCCGCGTTAAGCACGTACTTTGATTCCCAGGGATTTTCCCTGATTGGCTGCAAAATGGGATTACCTGGTAACCGGTGTATTTCTCCGGCCAGAGGTTGTTCAGGTGAAAGGGCAAATGTTTTTCCAGTCACCACTTTCTCGGCATCCTTTTCAGTTCCGAGGAGAATTGAGCCCAAATCCTCCCAAGCCCTGCCCTGTCCCATGAGTTCGATAGTTTGCTCCTCCACTTCCTGTTCAGTACCGCCGATCGCCGCATAATACCTCACGAGGAACTCTCGTGAAGTCCAATCTCTCTCCACTTCTGCAGAAAGCGGTGGCGGTGATGTTTTGCCACCTTTGAAGCTGTAACCTGCCCATGACCAGGCAGAACAGGTCGCGAACCGGCCGTCGTGCAGAGTGAGCGCCAAATGATATGAATCAGCAATAGCTTTGAGGCTTTCTCCCGAATTCCTGCTTCCATTCCCTTCAGAAATTATTCGCTCACCCATCGCCCTGAGCCGATCTGCCACAATCCGTTGGATGCTGTCCTCGAAAATGTTATGAACTGAAAGGGGTTCTCGGCCCCAATGGCCTTCAATGGAATCGATTACTTTGCGTCCGAAATCCTTCCGGTCGGCAGCAAACTGTTGCCACACCTGGCCAAACCTCTCAGCTTCGACTATATTTCGAGCAATAGTAGTGAGGTATCGCAACTTCGGAAATTCACCCCCCATTCCTTTGTGAAGGTTGCTGACCACAATGCCCGAACCAAGTTTATCCAAAGAAGAGGAATCCCTCATTTCCACGAGGGCAGGGAAGTCCTGATCGCTGACGACCAGAGGTTTGACGGGACACGGGGCAAAGTGCTCTGTACGAATATTGCGATTGATGAGCGACCACAGGTCTTCAATGTACTCACGCTCTTCGACCCAACTGGCCAGGGCCAGCACATCGCAGGCATCGTATTCTTCGAGAAGTCGATCCTGATTCGGAAAACCCAGCTTCGTCAGTAATGCTATGGGGGGATTCCGATCCAGAAGCCAGGTTGCCATCTCATCGGTCAGTGAGAATGCTTCTTCATGGGGGAAATAATCGAATATCTCCTTGACTGCCGCCTTCGTACCGTCAACCGTGGAAAAATCGAAACCCGAAAGAATCGCATCCTCCGCTGTTCGCATGAAATCCTTAATGTTTGAAATGACCTGATCTGAATCTGCTTGTCGCGGAACGCCAAGATATTCATACACAAAGTGCTCAAAATCCTCTTTTTGGCGGGCAAAGACAGAGTTGTAGATGCCATTGGCATCTACAACTCTGTTTCCGGTAGACGTCACTAATACCGTGGGGACGATCAGCCGAACTCCCGGGATGAATTCCCGGTAGGTGATATGGGGCACCGGTGGTTTGAGAGCCTCGGCTTCCGTCTCCCATTGCTCAAGGAATATCGGTTTTTGGCGGAGGAATTCCCCGGCCAACTCTTCGATCTGCTTTTCGGCCTCTATTGAAACCAGACGCTCCACTCCTTCAGGGATTGATGAATTTAGACTCTCTTTGAGCGATTGTATCTGGAGCACTTTGCTGCCGATAAAACCATCATGCAGAGGAACCAGCGCATCAAAAAGATCATCGTGAGCGAATTCCTCGCCGAACGCATACGTGAGCAGGAAATCGTACACAATCTGCGTCCACAGCGGCACCGGGAAATCGAACTCACTGGTATCGCTTTCGACGAGTTTTTCGAGTTGATCACAGACGTCTCTAGGAAAAATTCTTTCGTATAAAGAATGGAACCGGTTGAAGCCCTCCCTGTATTTATCGATCAACAGTTGCGGCACGATTCCCACCGCGTCAGGCTGATGGGTTTTTATAACACCGAACACTGGAAGCGGTTTGAGTAAAGGCGAATTACGAATAAGTCCGGATTGCTCGTGCCATTTCCGGTCTTTGACGATCCGCTCAATGAGCGTCTTGGCCACTTGTCGAGAGACCAACTCTGACTTACCGCCGGAAATTGTGCGAATTTTAATACCGAGGTTTGCTTCGCAAATCCTGGCACCACTGGTGATGGCTTCGGTGGGGAGCCATGTATCGATCCCGTAGCCGCCGATTCCATTATGCCAGCTGCGGCGAGCAGTAGTAGTATATGTATGAACCAAATCATAACTGATCCCCCTCAATCCTCCTATCGTGCCGTGAATGGGACACCTGTAAATGGCACCCAGCAACGGATACTTGAAATCGGCGCTGGTCAAGAGATCAAGGTAATGGAGATTGAACTTTGAAACTACCATATCCATCAAATCCGTCCGAATTGGATCAAGCAGGAGCGATATCCAATCCGGCGCAAATCCCTCGATATCCGAACCTTTCTTCCGGCTTTGCAAATCCGCCTCAAGTAGCACCAGGTCCGCACCCAGCTTATCGGTTATCTCTATGATGGCGCGGGTGCTCCAGCCTTTACCATTCAGCAGGTCATCGTCTAATAGAAATGCAATCCGTTCGATAGAGTCCTTTTTGCAAAGGGGCATCTCGCCAATGGCCTTTAGAGCGCTCTCGCCTACCGGAGACCCGGCAGCAACAAGAACCGATTTCGCATCGGGGAAGAACTGGGCCAGCCCTCGTTCCGCAATCTCCAACACTTTGGGCAAGGTAATAGCCTCATTGTAGAAAGGGACACCGATGACGATATCCGCTGCCCCAATCTCCTGCGCCCGCCTTAATGGTTCCTGCATAATCTCATAAAACCGGGCCTCTGCTTGAGCGCGGGCTTCTTCCGGCGATTTCGCTGGAGAAGATACGGATTGACTTTTCAACGTCAGGTCTTTGATCTTATTGCTCTTGCTCACTTTATATCTCCACTTCTGAATTACCCTATCGTTACAACCGGGTTCCTCTTACCCTCAGGGTTATTGCATTTAATCGAACGGCTCTGACATTGGTTTAAAAGAAAGGGATCCGATTATGTCATTCCCGACTTGCCCGCCGTAGCGAGACGAAGGAGGACTCGATCGGGAATCTATAGGGGTCAGGGCTGGATTCCGGGTCGCGGCCGCGCCTGCCAAAGTGATATGAACGGCGGCAGGTCCGGAATGACATGTCTAGCTTCAAGCCTTTACTCAATCAAAATACGATTGCCCTTTCTCCCCATCTTATTACCCTCCTACAACGATGTCAGTTTTTGATTCATTTGAGACACTGTCTCCCGTAAAAGGCTCTCGCTGATAATGCCCGACGCACTGGGAGTCTCCAGAATCCTCTGTGGGATTCTCAGCTTTTTGGGTGAAAAACCTTCCCGAAGTTTGAAAGAATATTTGCGTCTGAGCGTCTCTCCGCCAATCTGGAGGAGCGTTTCCGAACGCACATCACAGCCGGCAACATCAAATGCCCGGGCGATCCTTTCCTGCGTATATACACCCCTGGCGAAAAAGCAGACAACTGCGCTCGAAAGTATTTGCCGCCACGTTTCCTCAGCAATGAGAGCATCCGCTATCTTTGAAGCCGATTGTTGGTTCTTCGATTTCAAGTCAATGCTGTAACCTGCACTGTCCAAATGACTGTGCCTTGAACCCATAAGGAACCCGGCGTATGCTGCCGGACCGGTATGGTAACCGGGCATCTCATTCCCCCCAAGGGCCAGGGCGAAATCAGCCCCACCGTATTGGGAACTGGCATATTCCACTCCACGGGCCAGCGCGCGATAGAGATCGTTCGGCTGTTCAACGATCATCTTCAGGGCACGTCGATACGCCTGGTGATCGCCCCATTTCAATTCAGCCCCAGCCAGGTCTTCCAATTTGATGAGCCCTTTTTCCAGTGCCTCGGTAGCCCAGGCAAGGACTACTCCGGCGCTCATCACGTCTACACCCAAACGATCGGCATCATCCAGAAGCTTCAGAAGTCCTCTGCTATCGCTCACACCCAGCATAGAACCCATCGCATAAATGGGTTCGTAGTCGTAAGAAATCATCGAGGTCTTGTAGAAGTATGGATCCTGCTCGTAAGGCTCTCTCAGCGCGGCGATGTGAATGCAAGCAATCGGACAGTGAGCACAAGCAATTCGTCTGCCCAAGTACTGTTGGGCCATTTGTTCCCCGGATATTGCCTTGGCGCCATCAAATCTGGACTCCTTGATGTTCATGGTAGGTAATCCGCCGACAGCATTGAGCGGTTCGATATTCTCAGCGGTCCCGACCTGGTGGTATTTTTGCATCACCGAAGAATTCACCGCCGCCTGAAATATTTCGTCGTATGTTTTCCGATATTGTTTTGGATTTGCCACTATGAGTGATCGATTACCAGATATAACGATAGCCTTGAGTTTCTTACTTCCGAACACAGCCCCCAGACCCAGCCTGCCGAAATGCCGGTACGTCTCTGTGATGACGCTGGCATACCGAACAAGTTGTTCCCCCGCCCTCCCGATCCGCATGATGGTGCGTGTTCCCGATCCCGGCTCTCGTTCCCTGATAACCCTGCCTATGGTGTGGCTGTTGGTCATGCCCCAGAGCGCGGATGCATCGCGAAAGTAAACCTTGTCGTCATGGATAGAAAGGTATACCGGAGATTCGCTGGCGCCTTTTATCACCACTGCGCCATATCCGGCGAGGCGCAATGACACGGCACTTCTGCCCCCCGCGTGGCTTTCTCCCAGATTACCGGTTAGCGGCGACTTGAACATAGCTACAGTTTTCGAGGCCAGCGGAAACAGGCCTGTCAATGGCCCGACAGCAAAGACAATTGGATTCTCCGGTCTAAGCGGATCGATCCCCGGTGGACATTCCTCCTCGAGCAGACGGATGGCAATGCCCGTCCCCCCAACGCTTTCTTCAAAAAGATGCGGCTTCTCTTCAACACGATACTGCTGATTGGTGAGATCGATGCAGAGTACTCGGTGAAGCGGGTTATCTGGCATTTGCTTCCCCCTCTCCCTCTACCGCAATAACGTCATAGGGACAGTACTCAGCGCAATACCCGCAGTATACACAAATGGCCGGCTTGTCATTCTGGTCATCCCAGAATACGGAGCCGAAGGGGCAGGCCTGCTGGCACAACCGGCAATCTGCTCCCAGGCATTTCTTTACGTCTAATCGAACTCCGCCTCCTTCGCGAAGCTGGAGCGCTTCGGTAGGGCAAACCTTGGCACACGAAGGTTCGGGGCAGGCACGGCATACGATGACCGTGAAACCTCGCGTGATGCCGCCCACAGATTTAGCGAGAATGCAACTCCTCCCCAATCCCGCGAAACCAAGGCGGCGGGAACAGGCAAACATGCAGCTCTGACAACCGACACAGAGGTCCGAATCGATTACCGCCAGTCTTTTCGTCATAACTCCCCTTTTCTCTTGTACAATGCACTTATATACAGGGTCAATTATCTATCATGGTATCTTCATCAAACTGACCTTCACAGACAACCCTTGAGATATGGGTTCTACTCTTTCTGAAACTGAATAACCCAGCTATGAGAACGATAAGTGAAATAGGTATGAATACCCATCCAATTACCACGATGGCCGTATGATCAAAAAACTTGATGAAAGTGAGCCCGGCCACAAAGAAGGTGAGAGCTGTCCTGACATATGAGAGAAAGGTCCGTTCATTGGCCAGGACGGTACGATCTCCGGCCAGATGATCTCTTAAGACCGTACTCTCGCTTGTACGAGAATCCGAATCATTTAGCATTGCATTCCCTCCTAACGATTTACCTATGCTTGGATTAGGAAGATATACAAATCAATTAAAACACTTGTGTCTAAGCGTTTATCCTTTATGCCTGGATTGTTTTCACAACCTCAGCCCTCAATTCACCGCGGCTATTCTCATTGAGTCGGCGCCATCAAATTGCCCAATCGATATACCTTCAGCCAGAACCACTTTATCACCGACCTTTGCTAATCTTGAATCGCGCATATACAGGAGCATCTGATTGTGCCAGTTATCTACCTTCTCACTTAGCAAGACCGGTAAGACACCGTAAGAAAGGGTAAGAAAACGGCACATAGCTTCGGAATGGCAGAAGGCAAGTACCCAGCAATCTGGTTTGAACCGGGATACCCGGCGAGGTGTACTGCCGCCAAGGGTCGGTATCAACACAAATCGAATACGCAGAGCGCGTAACGCATCGACCACGTTCAGGGACACTACGTCCTCAACCGATATCCTTTTTCGGCCATCACCACGCCGGAAGTATTCTTCCACATCGGATGACAGGTGAATCAATCCCCGCTGACGCTCAACAGACACCGCGATTCTTGACATGGTCTTTACGGTCTCCACCGGATATTTTCCAATGGCTGTTTCTTCCGAGAGCATCACCGCATCCGTGCCATCGAGAATGGCGTTGGCGACATCGGTCGCTTCCGCCCTGGTGGGGCGAACATTATCTACCATGGATTCGAGCATCTGTGTCGCGGTGATCACTGGTCGTCCCTGAAGGTTGGCCTTGCGGATGAGCTTCTTTTGAATCATGGGGACATCTTGCATCGGTACCTGAACTCCGAGATCGCCCCGGGCGATCATGATCGCATCGGCAACCTCCAGAATGCCATCGATGTTTCTGACCGCCTCCGCACGTTCGATTTTAGCCACTACACGGATGGACTTCCCTTTTTTTTGTGCGAACTCCTTGACCTTTACAATATCTTCTGCTTTCTCGACAAAAGACAGCCCAAAGATGTCGACTCTCTGCTCCAGTCCGAAAGAAAGAAGTTCCAAATCCTTCTCAGTAACAGGATCGGGAGCTAGTTTCGATTTGGGGAGATTGAGCCCTTTGTGCGAGAATAGCGACCCACCAACGATTACTTTACAGATGACATCATCGTCCGATATGTCCTGAACTCTCAGTTGAATAAAGCCATCATTTAGATAGACAATGCCTCTTTTGTACACACTCCGAGGAAAATCCGGATATTGGACCGGCAATAGTGAAGTTGTACCGGGAACGTCCCGTGTGGTGAGTGTCAACCTGGAACCTTTGCGAAGGATCAGCCCTTCATTATGAAGTTTACCGATGCGGATTTTAGGGCCGGGGAGATCCATCAAAATCGAAACCGGGCGGTTCAACCGGGTTGCTGCGGAGCGAATCCTGCGGATATTTTCTTTCTGAGTATCAAGATCGCCATGCGCCATGTTCACACGAGCTACACTCATTCCACTCTGGATCATTCGCTTTAAAATAGTGTGGGAACGGGATGCAGGTCCAATAGTGCAGACGATCTTGGTTTTTTGAGTTGGCAATTTCAATGTATTGCTCCTGTCAATTCAGAGTCACCTATAAATATTCGAGTCTGGAGCTGCTTATTTGAGGAGTCAATAAATCGGTCCTTCGAATTTCAAATCGCCGATACTTCAACTTCCGGCACCAGCCGAAGGGCATCATCCCTCTCACATAGTGCGGTACCAGGTCTCAGCGTGGTAGCGGTACCGGCGGCAACAGCTAAAGCCAGAGATTCTTTCAACGGTTTTCCTTCTACCAATCCGTAGACAAATCCGGCTACCGCTGAATCTCCGGCCCCTATCGTATTCACCACTTCGACTTTGGGCGGAGTAGCCAGCCATTGTTCGGTTGCGCTTACAAGCAGGATTCCCCGGGCCCCCATCGAAACCAGAGCGATTTCCACCCCTTGTTCCTGAATTTTCCGAGCCGCTTCGATCACCTCACTCGTTTCTTTGAGTTCAGCATCCACTAACCTGCCCAGTTCATGAATATTGGGTTTGATGACATCGGGGCTTGCCAGGATTCCAACTCTTAAAGATTCTCCATCGGTATCCAGAATAACTCTGGCGCCTTTGCCCTTAGCCATCTCAATGATTTTACGATAAATCTCAGGATGAACCCCTGGGGGTAAGCTCCCGCTAATAACCATATATTCCAGATTGTCGATCTCTTCGATTTTACGGATCAACTGCATAAGCTCATAGGGCTGGATTTCCGGTCCCCTGCCACTGAATGATATCTGGTGACCTGTGCTCATCTCATTGACGATAATATTGGTCCGGGTTTCACCTGATATCCGAACGAAATCGCATCCGATCCCTTGGTTTAACATACGGCCTTCCAGTTCCTGCCCTGTAAATCCGCCAACAAACCCGAGAGCCTTGCCGTTTATACCAAGTTTTCTTAGAACCCTCGATACGTCAATCCCTTTACCTCCCGCATACCTTTCTTCCTTTTCGATTCTGTTGGTATCGTCTTGCTTTATTTGTTTAACCCATATTGTACGATCGAGAGCGGGATTAAGGGTTACGGTATAGATCATAGTCATCTCCGAATGAGTTCATCAATATGGAAAAGCAGCACAGAGCCATTGCTTAGGCAATACTACATAGAATCTAGACTATATGCAAGGGAAGAGAGTTGTTTATATAGGGCAACCGCATCTTATTTCTATTGACATACGATGAAAATACTGATAGCCGACTCCATAAACAAATAGAAATTCACTGGGGGCAGGTCACCCCTTTTGGAGCTAAAATGCTATAGTTGATAAGTGTAGAAGTGCTATAAAATAATAGTGCGACCCATTTCTAGTTTCAATAGCCAACGTCTCTTCAGGCTTTTGCCTACTACCTACCAGTGAAATGACTTCTGTTTGATCCGACTTAACCTACCCCTAAATGGCATGATGGAAACCGCCGGTAGTTACCCCTAATTCGATCGTAACATACCGGGTTATTACCTAAAATGACGGGGTTTTGCCGACATTCTGCCGACAAATTTTGGAGCAATAAATATCTTGGATGATGTTCTCTATGGGCGGTTTTGTGATGGTTTTGAAGCTTAAGGTATATTCAGACTGCGTAAACAAGCATTTACTTGAGTATTTACTTGAGATTTGATGCGGCTTTTAGTCACAATCAAGACACGTTACAAAGCAAACATACCTCACTGGGATATGGGCTTAGATTGAGAATCCCCCGAATATGGAGGCACGAGGTACCCTGTAACGGCCTTATTGTCAATTGGGTGCGACAACTGGGAGCCAAACCGGTCAATTTCGGTGGTGAAGGCGCTAAATTATGACCTAATTTATACGTTCTGATGAACGATATTATACATTCGTAGTAGTTATAATTGTGCATGCGTGCAATTTCATAACACTCTGAACATTGATACTTTCTTTGAGGTCATGAATATTGTAAAAAGTCTGGCATATCATGATTCTTGAGAGGTCATTTTGTCATATAACTAATAGTGCGATCCAATGTGAAGACTGCTGGAGATATGTATCCGTTCAAAGATCGAGCCGTGATATTAATTCCTGACGAAACGCATTGTTGCTGAAAGCTGTACGCAGGTTTCTGGTTTAGTTCCCATGCAAGATATATTTGATTTTACCCACAACGTGTTTTGCACATTATTATCTACCATTTTATATGGTGATCAGGCCATTTTTGACTTCTTCTAAGCGCTTCTCTTTGCTCTATTGAATAAGCTGGAGACTCCCATATACACTTCCAAGATACGTCTTCACGTGAAAACGATGACGTCTGTACCATGTCCCTAATCCACGTTTCAACACGATTATTCGGAGGATCGATAATGTAATGAGGTTCACCATACACACTAAATGTACCCTCAACCCATCCACTTGGGGTCAAATGCCATTCGTGGGTCGTTTTATCACATGACATATTCACACTCCACCATTTAAGGATTACTCGCGTAATCTAGATCAACTATGAAATACTCGACTTTATATTTATCACATATCTTTTTCATCTCATTATGAATCGAATGTGCAACTAGAAACGATCGAGTTTCGTAGTATTTTCTTTCTTCCATTAAAGCTAACATATAACGATACTTGATGGCTTGAAGAATTCCTTCAAGTTGCCCTTTATCAACCGAGAGCTCAACTTCAAGGCCAATTATGCGGCCCATACTGTCTTCTAGTGCTATATCAGCTCTGTCTCCTGTCGGAAATTCATATTCAACTTTTATTGTTTTTAAACCAGACTCTCCAAGAACTTTTTCAGGATCGGAGGCAATATATTGCTTCAAATTAAGGTGTTCATCTGATTCCCCTCCACTTTTGCCACTTGAAACCTTCTGCGGATGTTTCTTTGCCTTCCGAATTGTGGCCATCTTTCTCGGACGATTCTTGAAGATTCTTACCAACTCCCAGAATTCATCTTCTTCTAGTTTTTTCAAACCAGAGTGATAGTCGCCAAATCCTTTTAGTAAATTGTTAGACGAGTAGCCTAACACACGATTAACCTCACTTAATGGAACAAAACCGTTCGTCGATACAAGAACCGTATCAGCATGCCAACGCCACCAAATGTTTGAACCATCAACATATGTTGATATCTCAGAACCTGGTATTTCTTTAAGATTGCCAACAACTTCGGCAATCGCAATTATTCCCTGTCTTCCCTCAGCACAATGAATAGTTACCTTTTCCCCTTTGATATACGCTTTTTCTGCTCTACCGGTACGAGATTGATAGATGAGAACGATATCTCCAATTTTTATATCATTGCCTGCTTGCTCTCTCCCATCCGGAAGATAGATCCCTTCTGGTTCGAAATCATCCAGATCTACATCCTCGGTTGGTGGCCAATGTGTAGTCATCCAATAATGCATTTTCCTCTCCGATTAACAAATCCAATTGTGAACTTGCGTAGTACTTTCTCTGAAACAATCTATTGCGAATGCCCATCTTGGAGATACGGGTTAAACAGATACATTCTTGTATAACTTGAGATCGATAAGATATTGGTTTACCATTCCATTAGTAACTATCAATTAAATGCTTGAATAATAGCGTATTTATGGTAAACATAGTACGCCAGTCCTTAGCGTAAAACCGGCAGCTGCCGCAGACGCTCAAGGATCCAAATCCGGGCCAGTGCGTCGGGTCCATCCAGTCCGTAGTACCGTGCTTCGTCGGCTAGACGCTTCCCATCGGTTACTGACAACTGCACCTGTATTGGTGGGGGAGGCTCGTTCCGGCGTATCCATGGAGCAGACCAGTATTCAGTGCCCTCTGGTAAAGGTTTGGCCAGAATGGCCATGCAACGTTGAAAGTAGCCGCCACCTTTCGGATCTTTCTTGTATTCATTCAGGGTGACAAGGTACGCATCAAAGGATTTTTGCCTGATCTTTCCGTACACGCTTTCGTATTCTTGACGTCATTCCCCCAACCTTTCGTTGAAAGCGGATACGAGCACTCCTTTCTTCGTGTTTCTGTGCTGATTTTTGGTCCATCCTTGTGCCCTAGGCATCACTTCGAGCATATTACGTTGGATTCTGAATCCCAGGCCCTTCGCCCGGGCGAAGGCAAAGGCATCATCAAAGCGAAGTTCCGCCCCCTCGTTGTTGTCATTCGGACTGGCAATATCCGCGTCGTTCTCAGTGACGCGGTCTACTTGTAGACTTGGTTCTGACACACTGTTTTCCAATTGGTTTCTATGCCTTTATTCCCCTCTTGTCGCCTGGATTGAATTCGAACTTGCTCCCCATTTCCAAACAGACCTAATATTAAGTCGTTCAGGGCAGTCGCACTTCATGCGTTTGTTAGCTTTCGCTATGCCTCCGTGAAGTAATCCGAATCAACTTTCTTGATCTCGTACAAAGCGATACGACTGACACCAACATCATGGTCTATCATGAGCTGCCCCAGAGTATCACCATCTATAAGTACGATTTTGTTGTCGATGTTGGTTACGAATTCCTCAGCCTCCTTAGTATATATGGACGTAGTTATGAATATCCCCTTTTTTGCTTTTTGTCCCTGCAATGCACCAGCAAATTTCTGTATTTCTGGACGGCCCACGGAATTATCCCAACGTTTTGCCTGAATATATATCGTATCTAGCCCGAGACGATCCTCTTTGATAATACCATCAATACCACCATCTCCAGATCGTCCCATTGCTTTTCCTGCGTCTTTTCGTGTGCCCCCATAGCCCATCTTAACTAGTACATCAATAACGAGATGCTCAAAAAATGTTGGTGAACAACTTTTGATCGTTTGCAACAACTCTGCAACCAAATCCTGTCGTACCTTTGAATGAGCGGATTCCAGCAATTCCTCGGGTGTCTCTTCGGAATCTTCATTCCATTCTTTACCAGTTTCAGTTTTTTCACGTTTTCTGCTCTTGAATTGATTAAATTCTTCGAATTGCCTGAGGTACTTGACGTTGATCTTTTCTGGATTGTCTTTGATTACTTGTTTACCCCGTTGAGTTACACGAGTGTAACCTCGGCGAGTGCTTTCAATGAGACCTGCCTTTTTCAAATATGTCCTTGCCCATCCGACTCTATTGTCAAATGTAGCTTGCCTGCCACTTGGCAGAAGTTCCTTGTACTCATCCTCGGTGAGGTGAAACTCGTTTCCGAGTTTATCAGTAACTTCGCGGAGGGAGTGTTCTTGTTCATCAGACAACAGTTTTAACAGTGGTAGCATTATTGACTGATAATCCGGTATAGGCATTATCGATTCACCTCCTTGCCATTGAATGTCGAAAGCTAACCCTATGCATCATTGGCAAAATGAAGAGCAGTGAGCAATGAACATAACAGTATCTTGTCCAACTGAAAACGATTGTTTGTCATTTACAGTTTAATAACTTCGGAGGGCTTTGTTGCATAAATGCAGAATTCTATAGATTTTCAGGGGATTAGCTCTTTTCCTGATATCAACTTGGTATTTATCGAGCCCCATAATGACCATAATGAGCATTGATGCGCTCCATTTTACCCAAATTATTCAGCCAAATAAATAGTGCAACAAAGCCTAGTTTGCCACATAACAACTGCGTAACCCGCCTTTTGGGGCCGGAGTTCACGCAGTTGTTATGTGTTAATTCGCATCGATGTTAAGGAATCGACTCACAATTGCCATTCGAATCAGTTTTTACCACATAGATTTTAGATACAAATGAATTATAGTGTTTTCCATGATGACCAGTAAATATGTAACCACCATCAGGGGTTTGTTGCACCGAGTATGCCATGTCACTATCAGATCCGCCGTAGGTTTTTCCCCATTGTTTCTTACCTTCTGTATCAGTCTTTATTAGATATGCATCATAACTCATACCGTTATTGGTATAGGTCTGTCCGGCAATTATATATCCGCCATCTGAGGTCTGTTGTACACAATGTGCCCAATCAGAATCCGAATAATCAAATATTTTGGTCCATTGCTCGTTACCGTCTGCATCTGTTTTAATAAGACAAATATCAATATCACCGCCTCCACTTGGTTCCGTTTTTCCGAGAACACAATAACCACCATCTGATGTCTGTGTAACGGAAAAGGCTAGATCACGACCATAGTCGAAGGTATTGCTCCATAGTTCATTGCCATCGGTATCTATCTTCAACAAATAGATGTCTCCTTCACATCCACGACAAGCCCTAGTGACTCCAGTCACAATGTAGGCGCCATCTAAGGTATGTTGGATTGACTGAGCCCAGTCATTACCAGGGCCACCAAATCTCTTACTCCATTCTTCATTACCCTCTGCATCGGTCTTTATAACGTAGATATCTGGATTACTGGAGCCATCATAGAAATCATGGCTTCCTGCGATTATATATCCACCATCTAATGTTTGTAGAACAGAATGTGCCTGGTCTGCATTTGAATCGCCAAATCGTCTATTCCATACCTCATTGCCTTCCGCATCTGCTTTGATAAGGTATATATCGTAATTATGTGTTTCGTGATCAATAACAGTTCCCGTAAAAATAAAGCCTCCATCAGAGGTTTGTTGCCCTGAACACCTTCTTTGCAGATCGGTTGTGCCAAAGATATTACTCCAAAGCTGATTACCCTCTGGGTCTATCTTAGCTAGATATATCCTTGCATTATCGTCATGAGAAGGTCCTGTGGTTCCAGCAATTGCGTAATTACCATCAAAGGTTTGCAATACAATATTGCCCCGATAAATGTCGGGACCACCAAACGTCTTCTCCCAAAGTTATTACGTCGAAAGTCAAGGATTATTACGTCGAAAGTCAAGGATTGTTAAGCGATTTCCAGTGGCACCTCCTGTACAGATATTGAGTCGTATGGTAAGTTGACGGTGGGAACGGAAACGATGATCCCGTTTTTATGCGGC
>JABMQN010000234.1 GCA_013203045.1 Chloroflexota bacterium | reverse complement strand
AGTGTCATGTCACATTTGAAATGTCATTCTGAGCAAAGCGAAGAATCTCACTGTCAACCGGGGAGATTCTTCGATCGTCCTGGTCGGACTCCCTCAGAATGACAAGGCGTCAAATCATGATTGACACAACACTAGTGTATTGTCCCCAACGTTTCTGTACACAGGTCTCACCTTTTGCCAAGGCTTGTTGGCCCGTTCGTGCTGAGCTTGTCGAAGTACGAATAACTAATCATAGCTTTTTTTACAAGTAAGACTTCTTTATACTCCTTTTTGCACATCTATCTTTAGGGGATACCTTGCTTTACTGGCGATGTATCCCTTTTTTGGTGTCGACCCCCACTAATATTGGTGCTGATGACGTTTCTCCTTCCGATGACCAATGCTACCATGATAGACGGGTAGGTCTGTCGAGAAGGAGTGTGGTTGATATGGCTACTAGAATTGGGATTAACGGGTTTGGAAGGATTGGACGTCAAGTTCTCAGGGCAATTATTCGATATCACTCCATTGAACTTGAAGTAGTGGCCATCAATGATCTGGCTGATACCGAAACAAATGCCCATCTATTGAAGTATGATTCCAATTACGGACGCTTCAATGGAACAGTCGAAGCGTCCGAAGATGCCATCATTGTTGATGGTAGAGCAATCAGAATCACAGCTAAACGTGATCCCAATGAAATTCCGTGGGGAGATTTTGGCGTTGATCTTGTTATCGAATCGACAGGCCTTTTCACCGATGCAAACAAGGCAATAAGTCATTTAAGTGGTGGGCCCTCCAAGGTTATCATATCAGCCCCTGCTAAGAATGAAGATATTACGGTGGTCTTCGGTGTAAATGAGAGAGATTATAATTCGGCAAAGCATCATGTAGTTTCTAATGCTTCATGCACCACCAACTGCATTGCTCCCGTTATGAAAGTTCTGCACGATAGTTTTGGGGTTTCCAGGGCTCTGATGTCCACCATACATGCCTATACCAACGACCAACGGATATTGGATACTTACCACAAGGACCTGCGTCGAGCGCGAACAGCAGCGATGAGTATCATTCCAACTACAACTGGTGCTGCAAAAGCCGTAACTCAGGTGATTCCCGAACTTCAGGGTAAGATTCACGGAATGGCATTCAGAGTTCCGACCAGCACTGTATCAGTTGTGGATTTGGTAGCTGATCTGGAACGACCGGTTACTGTCGAAGAGGTCAACAGCGTATTTAAAACAGCGGCGGTTGGTCCATTGAAAGGGGTCCTGGCATTTTGCGAAGAGCCTTTGGTGAGCGTTGATTTTAAAGAGAATCCCGCTAGTTCCACAGTGGATAGCCTGAGTACTATGGTCATCGATGGCAACATGATCAAAGTTATTACCTGGTACGATAACGAATGGGGTTATAGTTGCCGCGTTGGAGATCTCGCTACTTATATGGTTAGAAAGGAATCACATCTTCCAAATGATTCATTCATCAAAGAAGTCAGCGAAGAACTCGATGGCCAGATCGAACCGGAACCTATGACTACCTATCTGCCATCCGAAACAGTCGAGAGGAACTGATCCAGAGTCATCACTCGCAGTATAGGATCTCTCAGACATTTTCGATATACACCGATGATAGCCTCATGATCTGCTGGACGAAATGAGGCACAGCAATCCTCCAACAATACTGCTCTAAAATCGTGGGCTATTGCATCTAATACGGTTGTAAGCACACAAACCGGGGTGCCGATTCCTGCTACCGCAATAGTATCAATCCCCATTCGGTTTAATGTTTTATCAAGGTCTGTACCTAAAAAAGCGCTGAATCGCCGTTTTTCCAGGATGATGTCTGATTCTTCCGGACCAAATTCGTCAATGACTTTCGCGCCCTGTGTACCCATGATAGCGTGAGGTTTTGCGTTGCTTTCACGAAATATGAAATCTTCCGGGAGAAAGGCGTCATTGGCGAAGACTATAGGTATGTCACTTTTACGTGCGAATACCAAAAGTTGCTGTATATTTGGTATAAGTGCTCTGGCGTAATTCCCCATCCCGGCATGTGATTCGGTGTAGACATTATCCCTAAGCATATCCACAACGATGATTGCTGTTTGTTTCATCATGCTCCAACATACAAAATGACCAAGTAAACCTGTAAGCCGAGTTCTGTATCCTTCCGCAATGGGAAGGATGGTGACCATCTATCTAGCCCTTCCGTTACCGGAAGAGTCATGCGGCCTACCCGAGGACAGGCCGGGCGCCCTGGGTCCTCCTATTTGGCCTTGCTCCAGGTGGGGTTTACCCGCCACCGATGTCACCATCGGAGCGGTGAGCTCTT
>JABMQN010000233.1 GCA_013203045.1 Chloroflexota bacterium | reverse complement strand
TGGCAGGATTCATTTGCCCATCATATGTGATAACATTCAACCTAACTCCGGGGATCAGGTTATTTTCGTTGTAGTATTTAATTAGATCGTCCAGTGCCATATTTATATAGACCATAGCATTTGAGGAAACCCCGGTTAAATCTGAGAGATTACCAATGGTGATGACCACATCAGGAGGTGTTTCTGGCATCTCTGGCGTTGCCGTTGGCCGCACTAGTGGTGAAGGCGAAGGTTCTCCACTAGTACAGCCAATCGACAGTGACAATAACAGCAACATAACTGCCATTCCAATCATTCCTATTCGGCTTGGCATTTTATTATTTACCCCCTTTCTTTTATGCTAGCTAAGTATCATACCTGGAGATAGACAGAATCACTAATCCGTGTACTCGCTAGCAACAAAAAAAGGCCATCCAGCTATAGCTGAACAGCCCTCTTTGAGGTTGCTTTCAGTTGTGTAATGCAGCCGTTGCAGACTATTTGTCTGGCATTGTATCTCAAAACCGGTTCCCCTCCCGGTTGTTTACTGATACTATATATCCAGCATACTCAACAGCTCATTTGCTTGCTTATGTCACAATTGCCCGTAGTTCATGATCGTAGTGTGCATTAGCGTTTGTGCCTTGTTTAACATAAAAACGGCTAATTATAGCATATCTATATGTCATTGTCATGTCGCGGAATCGCTATAAAATGTAAATAAAATCGTGACGTGAAGATCAGGTGACAATTGTGACGGGTGCGGGTAAAGGCATTGGACGTGGTGTGGCCCGCCACTTTGCTTTAGAGAGTGCGTGAGTTATTGTAGCCGAAATCAAAACTGAGATCGGAGAGAAAACTGCGAAAAAGCTTGGGGCGAAATGTGGGGTCAAAGCAAGACGCAAGAAAGCTGTTGGGAATTCTCAACGGCTTTCTTGTTATGAGGACCGTTTTCGGCAACAATCCCCTCAAAATACCCCCTTTGGACCATAGCACAGCCATTCAATTGCTGTTAAGCTATCGTCATTGACAAAGACAGCATAGAACGCTAGACTAGGGCACTAACATTCCACCAACCCTAGCTACTCACGCCGATATTATGAGGGGATAAACCATCGAGAAGGAGGCTGACATGAAGCAGCTAGCAATTCTGTTGGTACCATTTTTAGCTTTAGGGCTAATACTGAACTCAGTAGCTTGTGAGAATGGCGCTGAGGAGGCAACTTTAGCTCCTGTGGCACAACCATCAAGTACCATTACTTCAGAACCTCCAGTGACACTTGAGCCATTCAAAATCACCATTGGCAATCTCACCGATATAACTGGGCCAGGTTCCAACATTATGGCTTACTTAAGCATGGCACTCGATGACCTTGTTGAATACTACAATTCAGAGAACCTCATCCCTGGAGTTGAATTGGAAGTTATCACTTACGATGGGCAGCTTGATCCGGCCTACGATATCCCAGGCTACGAATGGTTAAAAGAGCATGGTGCTGACCTGGTTTTTACGAGTGTTCCTGATACACCTCTGACGTTGCAAAATATAGTTAATGAGGAAAAAACACCTTTGTTTTCAGCCAGTGGATACTTGGAGATGATAGACCCTCCAGGATATATATTTGTCATGGGCACGATTCCTGGATTTCAGGCCTATACACTCCTTAGTTGGATTGCCGAGAATGATTGGGACTATGAGTCCAATGGGCCGGCAAAGATCGGAGGAGCTTCTTGGAGTGATGGCTATTCCCAGTCTTTCATAGCCGCAATGGAAAAATATGCTGAGGTACATCCGGATCAGTTCGAGTGGGTTGATGGGTTTATAAACAACTTTACGTTCACATGGGGGCCAGAAGTAGAGGCTCTAAAAGATTGCGACTATGTATTTCCATGCGTGATGCCAATTGCGTTCATGAACGAATATAGACGTGGTGGTGGTACTGCAAAATTCATTGGTGCTGATGTTCACAACTCTTTCCTTAATATGATAACGGAAGCAGAACTCTGGGATGATATCGATGGAATGTTGATTGTAGGGTCATCCTATTGGTGGAAAGATGATGAAGAACTCGTCAATTTAAACAGGAAACTCCTTTACGAAAACCATCCCGGCGAAGAAGAAGATATCATGCTAGCAGGTGCCGGTTATATGTCGTTATCTGTTGTATTCTATCCATTGATTGATTTGATTGCTAATACGGTAGAAGCTGTAGGGGCAGAGAACTTTAATTCACAAGCTCTATATGATGCAGCTATTTCATATTCCCTGGTAGTCGATGGTGTTGAACGGGCTGGTTTCACTGATACCAAACGCTATGCTCTCAGTAACTTCATGATATATAAAGCAAGTGCTGCTGATGAGGATATCGTCAGGGCAGATGAAAACTGGATACCTCATCTAGTTGAACCATAAGACATACAATCGCAGAAGCTAAGAAAGGAGAAAATAATGCCCAAAGACGAACGGTACGATATTGTAATTGTAGGTGGCGGGCCCAATGGAATGGGCGCAGCCGCATACCTGGCCAAGAGTGGGCTCAGTGTATGCGTACTGGAGGAGAGGACCGAGTGTGGGGGTGCCTGTGAAACGGTGGAACCCTTCCCCGGAGTGCGCATTACTCCGCATGCCGTACTGATGTATGCTTCGCCGGCTCCGGCTTTCGAACAATTGGAGTTATGGAAATACGGCTTCAGGATGAAGTGGAATCCGGTAGGCTGGGAAGACCTCTTGAAAGGCGGAAACTCCACCACATGGGGAGTTTCCCGCAATGACGAGAAGGACTTGATGGGGTTTGGTAAGCTAGGGGGATTGCTCGGTCAACCTGAACCATTCACTAAAGAATTAATGCGGGCCGCTTTCTGGTGCCCTCCTCATCCTCCGGAGATCGAGGTCACCGACGAGAATGTCCCCTATATGCAGGTCTATAAGAAGTATCAGCCGGATGTATGGACGCCAGAGCTACGGCAGTGGACCATGTTCGACATGATGGATGAGCATTTCGGCACCGAGCCGTTTAAGGTCATTATGGCATTTGCAGCCTATGGCTCCGGCGCCGCCGGTCACTGGGAAGGGGTGGCAGTACCTGCCCTTCTGGCAGTTCAGCTTCTTGTTATGCCTAATCTCGGTAGTGGAAGCGTACCGAGGGGTGGGTTGCATGGCTATTTCCATGCCATCCATCGATGCGCGGTCGCCCATGGTGCGGTCGTCAGAAGTATGTGTCCTGTGGAAGAGATCATAGTGGACGATGGGCGCGCTGTGGGAGTGAGGCTGCGAGATGACGCGGCTATGGGCGGAAAGAATATCTGGGCCAATAAAGCGGTGATTTCCGGTGTGGATTATCGGCAGACATTCTTTGATATGGTGGGGAAAAAGCACCTGGAGCCCAGCTTCATTCGCAATCTTGAAGACGTCAGTTTGAAGAACGGCACACTCATGGTTACCACTTTCCATACCAAAACGCCGATACGCTGGAAACCCAAGTTTTCTGAGTTAGAGGAGCAGTGCCCCGGGCCTGACAAAGTACCATTCGGTATTGTGTATCCTTCCGATTCTCGCGAGCTGTACTATGAGAACATTGGGGATTGTGATGCTCGCAAGAGCCTGCCAACAGTGCCACCGGAGAGGTACATGTGGTTACAGGTCCAATCACAGAGCTGGGATACAACTGATTGCCAGGGTTCCTATCCCAATGGATACATATCAGCCCCATTCGAAGCGAATCTGCCCGTACCTGAAACCCAGGTTGAGGGAATAGATGCTCAGATGGAAAGAAAGGCCGAAATCGATGAGCACATGCGAAAGTCTTTCAGTCAGGCTCTAGACGGGCTGGAACCTGAAAATATACTACATCACTGGTCATCCAGCGGCCGGGAAGTTGAATTTCGCAACACGGGCCTTATCGGTGGAACCTGGTGCGGCAGCCGCCATTGTGATGATCAGATGGGAGAAAACCGGCCCATACCGGAATTGACCCGGTATCGCTCGCCAATCGATGGGCTGTATTGCTGTCACCAGACGATGTCCCATCCGGGCGGGCTGTGCCTGATGGCGATTCCGTACAACTTGATGCATATCCTCATTGAGGACGGGGTGGTCGAAGACCCCGGCAAATGGTGGTACCCGTCACCGTACTATATCCCACAGGATGGCAAGATTTCTGCCATGCGCGGATAGTCAAGGATGAGGAGACTGTAATGACAGACGATATGTTTGGCCATATGTTTGAAGAATATCCCGAGGAGAGTGAGTGTGATGTTGCTATTGTTGGGGCCGGTCCCAACGGATTAATGGCAGGAACCTATCTTGCCAGTGCCGGCCTCAACGTGATACTGCTTGAGAGAAGATATGAGATTGGCGGAGGCTTGGCAACGGATGAAATCATTTATCCTCTTTACTCCTCTAATCCGCATGTGATTTATCATATGCTGGTTGATCTGATGCCTATTTTGAGGGACTTCAATATGGATGGCCCCTCATTACAGTGGATCAAACCCAATCAGCAGACCGGCATCGTTTTTGAGGATGGCACTTCAATCCAGCTGTGCAAGATGCTGGCGGATTCTAAGGACTCCATCACCAAGCATTCTATCAAGGATGCCGAGACTTTCGGCAGGTTGTCCGTGCAGTGGGGACGTGTGGTGAACGAGATCATCGGTCCGGCAACTTTCATCCCGCCGATGGCTCCGATTGAGATCAGCATGGCTATGCAGAAGACCGAGGTCGGGCAGCAGATGCTGGAACTGGTGGAACAATGCCCGTACGACATGGTCATGAACAATTTTGAAAACGA
>JABMQN010000232.1 GCA_013203045.1 Chloroflexota bacterium | reverse complement strand
GTTGTTATGCACCTCAGTTTATAAGTTCCTATAGTAAGGACTTTTGAAGTTAGATATTCGGCTCAGACCCAATAGTACTATTTCGGGTGCAAATCGGTATCAACCTATGAAAGAGATAGAAGGTTGGCAAGAGGATTCCCTATCGCAAGGCAACAAAATTGCCTGCTTTTCTCCACTTACGAACCAGCTTTGCTTTGATAATTAATTTAATTGCATTCTGCACGGACAGGGATTCGTGTCAGGGGTGAGGGAAACCTCACAGCTTTCGACCCGCCGCTTCAACAAAGGGACGAAGCTCTTTCATCAATACTGTGAATTGCTCCGGATTCAAAGACTGATGCCCATCCGAAAGAGCTGTCTTGGGATCAATATGAACCTCGATTAGAATACCATCAGCACCGCAGGCAACCGCGGCTTTGGCCATCGGAGCCACATAGTCTCTAACTCCTGTCCCGTGCGAAGGATCCACAATGACCGGAAGGTGGCTGTGTTGCTTAATATAGGGAATGGAATTGAGGTCTAATGTGTTGCGAGTTGCGGTCTCAAAAGTACGAATACCACGCTCGCACAGAATCACGTTTTGGTTGCCTTCAGACATAATGTATTCTGCGGCAAGAAGAAGGTCTTCAACTGAAGCCGCCATACCGCGTTTGAGGATGACGGGCTTTCGACTCTGCCCCAGTTTCGTCAGCAGACGGAAATTCTGCATATTGCGAGCCCCTACCTGAAAGGCTGCGGCCCATCTCGCCACAGTGGCAACGTCACCAGCCTCAACCACTTCAGTTACAGCAGGCAAGCCTGTCTTCTCTGTTGCATCGTTAAGTATGTGCAATCCTTTCACACCCAGACCCTGGAAACTATACGGGCTGGAGCGTGGTTTATAGGCGCCACCACGTAAACAATGCGCCCCCGACTCCTTCACCGCTTGAGCAGTCGAAAGCATCTGTTCGCGATTCTCCACTGCACACGGTCCGGCAATAACGATGAAACGCTTTCCTCCTACGGGCACACTACCAATTTTAACAACACTGTTCTTTGGGTGTAACTCCCGACTCACCAGTTTGTATGGAGTGAGTATCGGGGTTATGCGTTCAACCAGAGGATGGCTTTCCAGATGCAGACTGGCAATCACCCTCTCATCACCGATCGCACCAAGTACGGTTCGCTCAGTACCGGGCATAAAGAGGGGTTTCAAACCCAGTGATTCTATCTGTCCAATTATCTCTTTTGCTTCCTTCTTAGTAGCAGATGGCTTTAAAATGATGATCATAGTGGCCCCTTATTTTATAGTTTATAATATCCTAACCCGGATCAACCTGCCTGCGTCTAACTTCGGCGGGGACGCCCGGAACCAAAATGTCTTGATCGCTATATCTGAGTTTTTTCATTAACCACGAAGTACACGAGGAGCACGAAGAATAGAATGTAATGGTGTCCCAATCTACAATGCAATCCTGCAGAGACGTCCCGACGGGGCGCCTCTACTTTTTTTGCCATTTTACGACTTGAAATTTTAGGGCCTAACAACGCACACAGTAAGCCTCAACACAATCATTATAACGGCTGATAGATATAGACTAACTCCGCCTCAAAAATCAACGTTGAATTGGGGGGAATAATCCCTTCAATACCCTGATCCTTATAAGCCAATTCAGGAGGTATCACTATCTGACGCTTACCGCCCATTTTCATTCCAGCCAAGCCTTCTTCCAGTCCACTGATCATTTGACCTACACCAAGGGTAACAGGAAGAGGGGCTCCTCTATCGATAGAGCTATCAAACTTGGTTCCATCGGTCAGCCATCCCGTATAATGGATGGCAGTAAATTGTCCAGTTCCTGGTGAAGCTCCCTCGCCTATGTGCAAATCATAGTATTTGAGTCCGCTTTCCGTGGTGGTATAATTTTCTTCCGCTACTTGCGTTTGTTCAGCAGGCTCAGGAGCATCAATTACTGCTAACAATTGCACTTCAACGATCAAAGTAGGATTAGGATTTATAAGGTCTCCCTGATCGCCGAAACCAAGTTCAGGGGGTATTACCAACTGCCTGTTGCCACCAACATTCATCGTTGATATCCCTTCGACAAGCCCGCCGGGTTGTAGCCCTTGCTGCATTGGGACTAGTTCAGGCCGCCCCATTTCAACCGAGTCCTGAATTCTCATTCCATCATCATCCCACAGTGTGAAGTGAATCACCACCGCCTCACCGATCTCTGGAGAATCCCCATCACCCACCTGAAAATCATAATACTTCAAACCATTGTCCATGACTTCGTAATCCGTCTCGGCTACCTCTTGTGGGGGATCCGGACGATCAATTGAAAGTAGCTCCACCTCAAAAGTTATGGTAGCATTGGGCGGCACTGCCCCGCTTCCTGATCCAGCTTGCCCGTAACCGAGTTCAGGTGGTATAACCAGTTCAGCTTTACCTCCCTGTTTCATCATACTAACACCCTCATCAAAACCGGGGATCATCTGACCTGCTCCAACCGTGAATGAAAGTGGCTGACCTCTATCCAGCGAACTGTCAAATTTGGTTCCATCCTCCAGAGTACCTGTATAATGAACTTCCACTACATCACCGGGTTTGACTTTGAGACCTTCCCCTTCCTTGATTTCAATGTATTGCAGACCGCTTTCGGTGGTAATAACACCATCTTCGGGTATCGTAGCAGCCGATGTTACGGTTTCATCTTGCTCTGTTTTCGTATCGGAACCTCCGCCACAAGCCGCCAGTACAACGACCGATATCACAACCAGAACAACACTCATAGTTTTAGTATATTTCATTTCCCACTCCTTTTTTTTCCGATAGGCTCACAAGTATCGAGCCGCTATCTCCAATGATATCATTTGACAGCCACTGCTTTAAACCACGTGTAAAAGAACGTACCTTCCGGCGGGACTCCCGAATTATCTAGGTCAGCAATACCTCGATTCCATGTTTCCTTATCGATCAATCCCATCTCAAGTGATTTCTCTCTGGCTGTCTGGGTCATGGGTACGATGATCTTATTTACCATTCCGTCAAGTAATGCGGGATTGAGTTCATCAGCGTAGACCCAGCGAGGATTTACATACTGAACATCAACCCCGGCCTGTCGCAACAGCGGATACAACCTGCGCCCGATCAGCGGATCATGTCCGAGTTGCTGCTGAGCCTCGATCATACAATCCCACACCTTGAGAGACTCCGGCGTCTCGGGATACCAGAAGCACGAACCATGATCCCCCTCAATGACCGTAAGGGTGCCACCTTTGATGAGCACTCGTTTAAGTTCGTCTAATGCCTTTAGGGGGTCAGAAAGGTGCTCCAATATAAAGCAGACAAATATGTGATCAAACGATTCATCCTCAAAAGGTAAATCCAGAATATTTGCCTGTTCGAAATTAACATTGGTTATGCCCTCGTCTTCGATGAGCTGTCTGGCCTGATCAAGTGATACTGGCGAAATATCGATTGAGGTAAAATTAGCTTCGTGACTCCGTTTGGTTAGCAATATCGTTTGCCCACCAACGCCACAGCCCGCCTCCAGCACCTTACTGCCGGCAGGATAGTGCGTGTCGCAATGCATCAATTCTTCTAATATCCCGGACTGGGCTTGCAGCCTTTGTGTCTCCCTAGAGGAATAACCGTGTACGTATTTATTCATAAGAGTCCCACACTATTTTTTCTGAGTTGGGAAGCCTTTTGCCTGGGATTGTTCACATATTCACTCAATCCATCCCAAAATTTCTGGCTGTGATTCTTGATATTGGTGTGAACCAATTCGTGTAAAATCACATAGTCTATAAGCTCATCCGGTAACAGCACAAGTTTGATATTCAGGTTGATATTATTCTTCGCCGAGCAACTTCCCCACCTCGTCCTCTGATTTCGGATGAATACTCGATTATACGTGAATCCGTTTCTTGCTGCCAATTCATCCAGCCTCTGGACTAGTTCACGCCTGGCTACAGGCTGATTGATATGCACCGATTCACTTTCATATTTCTGTTCAGCCTGACTCAATCTCGTCTGGTGTTTTTTTATCCAGTCGATTTTGGCTTCAACGAATTCTTCTGCGTTACTAAAGGAAGCCCTGCTGGGAACGGCAACTCGCACGCCTTTGTGAGACGTAACAGTAATGCTTATTCGTTTGGC
Source organism: Chloroflexota bacterium (assembly GCA_013203045.1). Lineage (GTDB taxonomy): Bacteria > Chloroflexota > Dehalococcoidia > SZUA-161 > SpSt-899 > JABMQN01. The sequence goes on along the minus strand of JABMQN010000232.1, from coordinate 12,322 downwards.
CCGCTTGCTGCGTTCAAATAGAACAGGGCCAATGCCATCGACCTCGATGTATTTCATATCAATGTGGTTAGAGTCACTACATATTGTGACCTTACTTTCTTATCGAAATATCATAATTTTTCGGTTTTCCGATTCCCTTTAAAGGCGCTACCATGTCAGATATCATCTTGTGATACAGATGCACGATAAACGGTTTTAAAGGGACCGGTTTACCATCAGCAAATATGGCGATTTTCTCTTTCCTTTTGAGGGCCTTTTCTTCAATCAACGTTGCCAATCCTGATATGTCATCCGGGGAATATCTGGGGATATCGTTTGGTAATGATTCGTCGGTGATAACTGCCAAAAGGTCCTCGATAGGGCAAACGAGTTCTCCACCGCTCCGGTTTACTTCGATCTTAAGTTCCTCGGATTTCTTAAAGCCTTCTGCGAGAATGATATCGAAATCATTTGAAACAAACCGGGCTAATTCCGAGGGGCTCAAATCATGATCGACTTTTCGAATCAGTGACACCTTTTGTTCAGAACTCAAAACCGTGCAATCACTTCCGGCTTGGGCATGCTTCCAGGAATCTTTTCCTTCAGTATCGACTTCGAAATCATGTGTGGTGTGTTTTATCGTTGCCACTGAATATCCACGGTTTTTCAACTCAGGAATAAGCTTTTGGATAATCGTTGTCTTCCCTGATTTCGGCTTCCCTACAATACAAACAACCGGTGGCATCCTATCGTTCCCCCTCCCAATCCAGCATTTGTACCATTACCTCATCACCTTCATGTACCCCATCGGTATTCTCAGGAACAATGACCAACCCATTCGCTTTGGTCATCGAGGTAAGTATCCCCGACCCTTGAGGCCCGGTGGAGCGAACATAGTATTTTTCATCTCGTTTTGCCACAGTTCCCCTGGCGTACAATCGACGTCCATCAGTGTTCTTGAATCGGCTTTCGCTAATCGCCTTCACTGTAGGTTTTGCGAAATCGGTTTTGCCGAGCATTTTCATGATTGCCGGTCGGGCAAACTGCTCGAAGGTTACCATGGTACTCACCGGATTACCCGGGAATCCCAGATGCGGCACTTTTTTCCCTTCGTGTTCCAGAATCCCAAATGCGAGAGGCTTGCCTGGCTTCATATATACGGACCAAAATCCAATTGAGCCATGATCCGCCAAAACTTCCTTCACAATGTCATAATCCCCCATCGACACACCACCCGAAGTGAGCAACATGTCCGCATCCATTGCCTTGATAATCATTTTTGATAGCGCTTCGCGATTATCCGCACCGATCCCTAAAATGTGTGGAATACCACCATATCGCAATACTTGAGCGGCGGTGCTGTAAGCATTGCTGTTGTATATCTTGCCCGAAGGCAGTGGTTGCCCAACATCAACCAACTCATCACCAGTGGCCATAATAGCGATGACAGGACGGCGAACAACCTTGACTTCAGCGTATCCTAAAGAAGCCAACACCCCAATTTCCTGCGGCCGAAGCACTGTCCCTTTCGTCAATACCGTATCGCCTTTGGTAACATCCTCACCAGCTTTTCTGACGTTTCTCCCTTTCTCCGGTTCACGAAGTATTCCAATTTCTTTTGAAGACCGTGCTATATTTTTACGATCTTCTTCATCAGTGTGCTCAAACTGGACAACAGTATCAGCTCCATGAGGAACTGGAGCACCTGTCATGATTCGCACCGCTGTTCCGGGGATCACTTCCCCTTCATAAATGTAACCGGCCGCTACCTCTCCAATGACTTCAAGTTCTATTTTATTTGAATCACTGGCTCCTTTGATGCTCTCCCATTGTACGGCATAACCATCCATAGCAGAGTTGTCCAATGGAGGAATGGTGACATTTGAACAGGCATCCTCAGCCATCACCTGTCCTAAGGATTCCATGATCGGTTTACTTTCCGGTTCCAGTATACTCACGTTATTCAGTATTTTTTCTAGCGCTTCTTCAACTGGGATCATTTTGACCTCTCCCGATTCAGTATTTCCTCAGCTTTTTTTAGATCAGCAGGCATGTTGATATTGAACCAGCTTTGATGATCAGGATCAAACTTATCCAGTTCATCCCCTTCAACAAATCTAGCATTTGCCAACTCCAGCAAATTACTAACTTTTAGGTTTCCCTCGCTCATCATTCCTTCAATGATATCAAGACATGACTTTGAATAAACCGCATGAAGTGGTTCTACTTTATCACCAATCCGGGGTATTACAATATCAAAACCTGGACCCAACCCAATCATATAACGCATTAACTCTACATTCAAAAAGGGCATGTCACAAGCAACAACTACGTTATAATCATCGTTTGAAGCCTTCAATCCGGAATATACTCCAACCAGTGGGCCCTTTCCCAATTCCACGTCCATTGCAAGCCGAACATCTGTGGAGCTATCGAGTTTAGAGAGCGGCTGACCCTGCGCCAATACGAGGATGATTTCCTGGTTGAGCCGCTTGAGATGATTGATGGTACGCTGGAGCAACCCCTCCCCACCAATTACCAACGATACTTTATCCCGGCCCAAACGAGTACTGCGACCACCGGCAAGAACGATAGAGGCCATATTCCCTAGTGCCGCAGAACAGCCCCTACTTCATTTTCTAGCTTCTTGAGAATTTTCTGCTCGACTTTGTCAACCTCTTCATCCGTGAGCGTTCGTTCCATGGACTGATAGCGAAGTGCAAAGGCCAATGATTTCTTACCCTCAGGGACTTGCTTCCCCTGATACACATCAAATACAGTGGCTTCCCTCACCTGCTGAAAACCTAAAATGACATCTTGTATCTCCTGAGCAGGCAAGTTGGTATCCACCACTAGAGCCAGATCTCTATCGGTGCTGGGGAATCTGGGGATGGGCTCGTATGCGCTAAGGCGTTCTGTGGAATCAACGATTTTATCGATTTCAATTTCGAACATACAAACAGAATCCGATGAGATATCAAAACTGGCCGCAATATCAGGGTGAACTTCACCGACAACTCCGACTGTTTCCCCATCAACCATAATAGTTGCCGTTTTACCGGGAAGAAGCAACTCATCACTTCCTGATTCAAATACAACATCGACACCCAATCGATTGAACATCATCTGTAGGATTCCTTTGGCATAGAAGAAATCAAATGCACCCTTTTCATCTAACCATGATTGCCCTACTTGAGAACCACCGATGACTCCACACAACATCTCTCTTTCATCCGGCAATTCACCTTCTCGGGGTATATATACCTTTCCTACTTCGAAAAGCATTATACCTTTATCTTGGAATCTCTCATTAGCTCCAAAGTAAGTAAAAAGCCCACCTCTCAAACTAACCCGCAGATACTCTTGCTCTCTGCTTAACGGATTGGCCATTCGTACTGGCTCCCCGTATTTGTCAGCGCATTGAACTCTGTCCAGCACATCCATGCTCGTCAATGAATAGTTGATAATCTCCTGCATTCCGCAGCCGACCAGAGTATCCCGTATTTGATCCTTTGTTGAAATAAGCGGTGTAGGTTCATGATGCGGTATTTCACCACTCAGCATAGTCGTTGGTATTTCATCGTAACCGATAACTCGCGCGACTTCCTCTATTAAGTCCTCAGCAATTGTCACATCCGTTCGCCAATAAGGAACTGTAACCGACATCTCCACAGAACCTTTCTCTTCGCATTCAAATCCCAGTGACTGAAGCGTTCCTTTAATATGTTCCATTCCAAAATCAATTCCCAGCACTCGTTTTACTTTTTGCTGCGAAAGGACAATAGGAAGTTTCTCTTTCCGTTCAGGGTAAGCATCAACAATGCCTTGAGTGGCTTTTCCTCCACCAAGTTCGACCATCAATTGAATGGCGCGCCGGACACCGTACATGGGCAATTCCGGGCTGAGCCCTTTATCAAAACGAGAGGAGGCTTCACTGATGAGCCCTAATCCGCGAGATGTACGGCGAATACTTACATTGTTGAAATTAGCTGACTCCAATAAGATAGTTGTCGTCTGCTCGGTGACCTCGCTCGCTTCGCCACCCATTACACCGGCAAGCGCAACCGGATGTTCCGCATCTGCAATCACGAGCATATCGTTGGTTAGATTCCTCTCTTCCCCATCCAGTGTGTACATCCATTCGCCTTCTTTTCCTCTCCGAACTATAATCTTCTGCCCTCCGATTTTTTCATAATCGAAAGCATGCAAAGGCTGTCCATATTCGAGCATGACAAAGTTGGTTATATCCACGATATTGTTGATAGGTCGCATTCCGGCGGCAGTGAGGCGCTCCTGCATCCAAGTCGGTGATGGCCTAATCTTGACCTCTTTTATAATTCCACCACAATAGCGGGAACAAAGATCGGGATCAGCGATCTCGATTGCGATCATACTGTCTGTAGGAGTCTCCAATTCATCGTACTTCACTTCGGGTGTACGCAATTCAGTCCCGGTTATTGCCGCTATTTCGCGGGCGATACCGATCATGTTCAGACAGTCAGGTCGATTCGGAGTTACGGTGATATCGAAGACAGTATCACCCATGAATTCTACTAATGGTTTGCCAATAGGTGCAGTTTCAGAAAGGACGAGAATCCCTTCATGGTTATCAGAAATACCCAGCTCCTTCTCGGAACAGACCATCCCTTCAGATCGAACACCCCGGATTTTGGCCGGTTTGAGTTGTTCCATCTTACCCGCATAGGGATTGAAAAGTTTTGCACCAACTTTGGCAAAAACGATCCGCTGTCCAACTACAATATTGGGAGCGCCACAGACCACAGTATGTTGTTCGTTCCCGAGATCAACTGTCGCTAAACACAAGCGATCCGCGTCGGGATGCTTTTCAATATTCGCCACCTTGGCAACAAAAACGTTGTCCCAATCTGCACCAACGACCTGAACATCGCTAGCCTCCAGTCCAACCATGGTCAGCTTCTCAGCCAGTTCTTCCGGTGAGATAGTGATATCAACGTAATCTTTCAGCCAGTTTAGTGAGACTTCCATTTCCTAATAACTCCGTGATTCGTTAGCTCAGTAATTTTCTAAACCTGTGCCTCCCCGGCTCGATCACAACGAAAGCCTTTTTCAAATCACTTTCCGTATATGATCTCAAAACTATTTCCAGTTGCTTGTGTACCTCTTGAAGTGTTGACGGCAGAACTCGAAGATAAATTACTCCTGATCCTATCTCCTCCACGAAAACAAGTCTGCCGAAATCCCTGTCTCGAGTCAAAAATAGCCTATTTTGAGCATGTGCCGTTTTTAACAATTTCAGGTCTGTTTCTTGAGCACATCCCGCCTCGGCAGCAGACACAACTTCATGTTCCAGCCGTTTGAGAAAGCGAGCGGTAGCGGCGTATACATCGTGATCCAGAAGAATCCGCATTAACTCACCACTACATGAATATCTTCGATATCCAATACATCAATCGCATATTGAATGCAAGCGCTGATATCCTCGGGTTGAAGATCGGGATAATATTCATTGATAATTTCTGTAAAAGAAATACCTTCTCTGATCAATTCCAGAACATTTTGGACAGTAATTCTGGTTCCCGCAACACACGGTTTTCCAAAATGGACATTCGGATTGATTTCGATTTTCCCTTTCATTCCGTCCCCCCTTCCGTGTGAATTCAACCTTACCCCAATTATTCCCAGTAATCATATCCCTTGTGCCCGTCCACTCCAACGGGCAATTGTGCTCTCAAATGCCGCATCACGAATTGACCGCAATTGCTGCCAATGCGGTTTTCCTCAACTTCGCCGATACTCAGGATCACATCATATCCGGCCGCTTTAAGAGTATTAACTACTTTGTAATCAGTATGCCCATTATAGGCATCGATATAAGAAACAAGCCTGTTCTCGACTGCCCGGTGCGTCGGATTAATAGGAGTGATTTTTATGATGAATTTCTCGGGTGAAAAGTATCCCAGGAGAACCTCAGGATCAACCGGCATATCCTTTGCCAGGGCGAAGTTCAATGTAATTTTTTTATCGCCGTTCTCGTGGAATTGCTGTGCGTAGTCGGCAATCTCTTGGAAAGACCATTTTTTCACAGGTACTACTTTATCTCGAAGTTTTTCGTCGGTAGTGTGAATCGAGAATTGCAGTTGGAATTGGCCACCAGCATATTTGCGACGCTTAAGGTCCAGAAACTGCTCGAAAAATCCGTTGGTTCCGGCTGCGGGAGCGATCGTAGAGACCGAAGGCAAGAACCCTGGTATGTCATAGCGCTCTTGTATCTCATCAAGAACATCGATCACTGCCGGATTCAGCGCAGGCTCACCCATTCGGGCAAACTGGATTTTGAACTTGTTTACAGAAACTTTGCCGTCGGGGAAGCGCTGCCCAATCAAGTAGTCGATCTGGCTAAATATCTCTTCCTTCGATAGTTTCCCCTTGTAGTTATCTCCAGCATCACACATAAGGCATTTGACCGGGCACCCATAAAGAACTGATACAATTAAAACCCACTTTTCATTCCTGGTTAGTGGCGGTTGGGTGGATTCCACAAATTCCACCAGCCTTCCCTCTCCCATATCCGCAATATGAACGGTAGCTATATCTTCTCTGCCCGTGGCGTTTACTATTTGCATTAACCGATTTCCTCTAATCCGAATGCCACCAAGACACCAGGGCACAAAAGTAGGGAACATACATTAGGCCGATCCCAATTACCTGATCTTTGAGTCTTCGTGTCTTTGTGGCTGCTCATTGTTGTCTCACGCAAGCATTTATTCCGAAGGGCTTAATATCCGGCAAATCCTCATTGCAGCGCGAACTCCATCCCCTGTAGCGATGGATATTTGCCGATAAAGATCATTTTTCACATCGCCAACAAAGTACAGTTTTCCTTCCCCTTCCAATTCATCAACCCGTTCCCGTAGCCGCTGAGAAAGGAAATTTAACTGAGGTTTTCTGCCAATAGCAAATATAACATAATCTGCCCTTACTTCCCAAGACCTCTGAGGATCAACGCAATAAAGAACCATGCCACTATCACGGCTTTCGATCCCTGATAATGCAGTATTTTCGAAGTACTCGATTCTAAGCGAATGTTCGGCTCTTTCCCACAACAGTGGAAGGCACTTACGCTTTGCACCGCGATTTAGAATACTAATCTCATTTCTGTAAGACACGTTAAGCGCATAATCAAAAGCGGCATCTCCAGCACCGATAATCACTATTTTCTTACCCTCTACATTGGCTATCGGGTAGACCTCATAAAGCACCCTTTCAGATACTTCCTCAGGAATATTGATAGAATCAAACGCCCTCGGCTGAGTACCAGAGGCAATCACCACAAACTTTGATCTAAATTCTCTTTCCGATGTTTTTAAAATAAAATGGTCATCATGATCCAGATCTAATACTTCTTCAAAATGAGGAACCACACCCACCATGATAAGTTGAGCTTCGAAACGCTTGACCAATTCGCTCCCGGAGATACCGTCAGGGAAACCCGGGTAGTTCTCCACCAAATTCGCATTTACGAGGAGTCCACCAATATGACCTGCTTCCAATAATAGCGGATCAAGTCCCCATCGTTTAAGTTGGATTGCAGTGGCAATTCCCGCTGGCCCGGCTCCGATGATGGTTACGTCTTCAGTTTTCATTGTTTGTACTTTGGAGTGCGGAAGTTGAACTTCCGCAAACGATAGCGACAGTTCAACTGTCGCACTCCAAAACTATCTCCTCGATAAGCATTGGGACGGCAAAGCCGTGTGCCGCATTCCACAGGGTTGCCCGGTGAAATGTTTCGTTGTAAGTCGCAGTTCCATCGATTGTAAAAAAGACCTCAAATCCTCGCACGAATGCTGAGCGTGCGGTAGTCTCGCAGCATAGGTGTGTCATCACCCCACAAATCACTACCTGCTCGATTCCTTTCTCTCGAAGTATTCCTTCCAGGCCAGTTCCGTAGAATGCATCATACTGGCTTTTCTCAACTACGGTACCGCTGGAGGAATTGAGTTCACTTATGATCTCACTGGCAGGACTCTCTGGCCTAATCAAGTCGCGCCACCAAACCGACATCATACCCGCATCAGCATCGGTATTCAGGTGACGAGTGAAGATGACTGGTAAACCCTTCTGAGAAAATGCACCGATCAACTTAGCAATCCCGGGGATTATGGCAATCGCCGACGGTACGAAAGCATGAGAGGATTCCTCAAGAAAGTATCGCTGCATATCGAGGACCAACAAAGCAGAGTGCTCACCAGAAAGCTTCAACGAATGTTTTTGCTTGAGTCCTTTCACATCGTTAAGCATGTCCAGTGACTTCTCTTCGATGGAGTCAGGGGTGAAATAATACTCTTTCGTCATTCGATTTGCTCGATTGCCTGTATCATTCGGGTTGCGTCTTTCAAAAGGCCCGGTTCGTGGGTTCGGATATACGAAACGCCGTGTTGCCATGCCCAGATTTCGACAGCCAGCGTTCCGATACCTCTTTCTTTAATCCCCCGATTCAGGACTGCTCCGATGAATGATTTTCGTGATGCGGAAATATAAAGCTCTCGCCCGAATTTTCGTAATTTTTCTATGTGACGCAGCACCATTAGACTAGGCTCTGGAGTTCCTCCCAGAAACAATCCCATCCCCGGATCAATAACAATTCTGTCGTCAGAGACACCTGCTTCTCGAAGAGTCTTAAGTCTTTCAGTAAAAAATTCTTCTACTTCGTTCATAACGTTTTTATAGTCACGAACGGTCCGTTCGGCATGCGGCCCCTCATTGCGGGCGAACATAATTACCACCGGGACATCCACTTTTCGAACAACCTCGATAGCAGCCGGGTCTTTGAGACCTGTTATATCGTTGATCATATCGACACCGAGAGAGAGGGCTCTTTCCATGACATCAGGTTTGTACGTATCCACTGAGACCATGATTCCTTCTTTCTTCAGTACCTCAATAACAGGAGTTAGCCGCTCGATCTCTTCCTGTGAGCTTATCTTTTGCCCATCAGGATTACTGGATTCCGCCCCGATATCCACCATATCAGCACCCTGCTCAACGAGGTCTATCCCCTTTTCAATAGCTTTCCGAATATCCAAATATTTATTGCCATCTGAAAAGGAATCAGATGTGATGTTGAGAATGCCGATGATTGTCAGTTCAGTCAATTGAACCCTTCCTTATTTTATTGTCCTTTCGGTAAATACGGGATCAGTCCTTTTCGATACGCTTCCTCCTGAATTTCCCTGGGTGCATCGCGAACGTCGACTATTAGTCCATCAACCATAATCATCCATGCCATCGGATTGTTGTCCATCTGGCTGGGGCACGTCCATTCGGGTTGAAATTGCATGATGTCCAGCAAATCCATTATCTGGGTGGATTTCGAACTGGCGGTATTCTGACTGATTCCAAGCAGTTTGCACAATTCCGTGGCGGTCATATGCGGAGTCTGAGTTTTATCGAACAGGAAGTTCACACGGGCGATAGTGTAGATAATGGCCGCAGCCCACGTAGTCGGTCGTCCTTTGGTCAGGGGTGAGGGCCTTTTCCGGCACAGCGTGGCTGTCATCTGACGACACAAATCCGCATATTCTTCAGTTAAATGGGTATCGTTGAAGGTGTTGGTCAAACCGGTAATGGCCGCATAAGTCGACTGCATATTCTTGGGCACGGAATATTTATCCTTTTTGGTTGACTTCCTATCATTACCGGGTTTAGCTAATGGAGATTTGCCCACTTGCGGGGAAGTCGATTCCTCCGGAAGTCCCGGTGCATTTCGCGCCAGATATTCCTTCACAAAATCAATAGCCCCGGATGTGTTTTTCCAGAATTTTCCGTGCTCTGTCCAATAGTAATACGCTTCATCCATGCCTCCGACCGTAATTCGATCAAGGTACAACTCCTCTGGTTTCGGGTGCCGCTTTTTCACTAACTCCTGGGCTACAAGCGGAAGATATTTCACGGCTTCACTGAGCGCTGTCTCGGCATCTGATTTAAGGCCCATTTGAAACAGGGCAAGGACAGTGCCATACACTATTTCCGCCATCATATCGTCTTCATATTGCTGCGAAATCGCCAGCACTTCCCAGGGACGTTGAAGTATGAAATTGCAGGTAACAACAAGGCTTCGCACTCCTTGGTTATCATTCGGATTTAGCGATAGAATATTGGTAAAAATCTCCAGCGCTTCTGCTACTTTCTCGCGTTCCAGAAGCGTCAGACCAAAGGAGTGGTAAGCCCGCAAAAACGGCCTGTTATCAAGTAATCCCCAAGACAGCAGGTCTTTTCCTATGGAAAACCTGGTGGGAAAACAACTCAATCCAATGTTGACGGCTTTCCCCCAGATTTGAATCGCTTCATCGCCACGAGTTGTTTCGTCAAGCAACATGGCAAGATGGTGAGAGACATCTATAAATTCGGGAAATTCGCTGAGAAGCTGGCGATAACCCTTCTCCGTTTTGGTAATATTCCCCCTGGTGCCGCTGTTCCACAGGTCTATCAGGTCATAAAACCGATCCCATTCTTTTTGAGTCAATCTCGTATATTCAAATTCCCACTCATTTTCGCCGAAATTGACCAAACGTATATAAGGGTTCTTTTTTGGGCCATCCTTTTTTGACATGGTGTGTCTTCCCCTTCGATTTGATTGTGATTTGTTATGGAAACTCTAATCAGCACCGCTGTTTTGTTTTAGCTGGTACAGCACAGTTATTAGTTATCAGCCGTCAGTTTCTTTCTGATTTTCACCCTATCCCCTCGACGGAGAGGGAAACTGATCCCTGATTCCCGGTCAGATAATACAGCCGCAGCAGATGCAGTTCATCATAGCTTACCGGTTCATCCAGGGCATCGAGTACGGGCTTGAGCCGTTCAGTCCCCAGGCGGTCAAACTCCTCCAGTACGGCGCTTTGCTGGTCTAACGCTAGTTCGGAAAAACTGAGATATTCGAGGCTGTGCCGCAGCGAATATCCCTCGGAAAAATATTTGTACAAATGGTTTAAAATGGTGTTCAGCCTGACATTATAATCCTGCATAAGTTCCGCAACGGATTTCCCGGAATTGAACTCTTCACCCACCACGATGTACCTGTGTTTGGCGGCAATTTCTGATTTAAAAGTAACCACCGGAAGCGTACCTGATTTTGATTTCTCATCTATGCCATTCTTTTGACAATAGTCGCAAATCAGGTCGAGAAACGGTTGTCCGTACCTTTTCGTTTTGACGGAACCGACCCCGTGCAACTGGAGTAAGCTCTCCCGTGATTGCGGGAAAAACGTGGCCATCTCGATCAGGGTTTTATCGGGGAAAATGACGTATGGCGGGAGGTCGGCATCATCGGCAAGCATCTTGCGCTTTTGCCGTAAAAGCTCAAACAAGGCATTATCACCAGCGTCCCGGTCTCCCCTGCCGCGTCGGACATGTGTATCCTGCCTCTCTTCCACCTTTACCCAAACGGCTTCTTCACCCTGCATCACTTCCCGTGCATTCGGGGTAAGTATCAGACTGCCGAATTCCAGGTTTTGAGCCAGCAATCCCTTTTGGATGAACTGCCGGGAAAGATGGAACCACTGTTTTTTGGAATAGTCCTTCCCGGTTCCGTAGGCGACAAGATCGTGATGTTTGAACTGGACAACCTTCTTCGATTGCGAACCCCTCAGCACATCGATAATGTGTCCGGCGCCAAACCTCTGGCCGGTTAGTTCTACGCACCGCAGGAAATTTTGCGCCGGGATGGTAACATTCACAACTTGTTGTTCTTCCGCCAGACAGTTATCGCACATCTCACATTCCGGGGTAGAGTGTTCTTCGCCGAAGTATCGCAACAGCGGAATACGCCGGCATTGATCGGTTTCGGCCAGTCCCACCAGGGCGTTGAGTTGAATATTGGCGACTCGCTGTTCCTGGGGGTCTTTCTGCCTGATAAAATACTGGATTTTTTGAATATCGGAATAGCTGAACAGTAGCAGACAATGGGCTTTTAGCCCGTCTCTTCCGGCGCGACCGATCTGCTGGTAATAGCTTTCGATGTTCTTGGGGAGATCGTAATGCAAAATGAAGCGGATATTGGGCTTATTGATCCCCATGCCGAAGGCGATAGTGGCCACCATTATCTGGGTGTCATCGCGGATGAAGCTTTCCTGATTGTGCCGCCGTTCGATATCCGAAAGACCGGCATGATAGGGTTTGGCCGAAAAACCCTGATTCTCCAGAACCCCAGCCAGTTCATCTACCTGTCGACGGCTAAAACAATAGATGATTCCCGATTGATCCGGGAATTCCTTTACGAATTGAACTGTTTGAATTAGCGGGTTTGCCTTAGGGGAAATCTCCAGAAAAAGGTTGGGACGATTGAAGCTGGCGATAAATTCGTTGG
>JABMQN010000231.1 GCA_013203045.1 Chloroflexota bacterium | reverse complement strand
GGTGCTCCGCTATTCTCGATGGCTGCTCTCAATCCGGCAAGAAGACGCCCCACCGGGGACGTCTCTACAAGATGGGAAATATCAGGAATATGGCAGTCCTGCATCTCAGACCTCCAGCCTGCCGGTTTTCATAAGATAAACCCAATCTTTCAACCCAAGTGAAACATAATAGCTACACTGTCATCGTACTGGCGGTGGATTTGGGAACTTTGTGATAGGAATGATACGTCTTAAATGTAAGGCCTAGGGTGTGATATTTGACAGCGAATAGTTTGCGGTCTAATTACTCTCATTCAATATAGGATGGGTCATAATGTAGGTGGAGTACTACGGAAAATCTCAGGAAAACCTGTCTCTAAGTGTGTTCCTCAAAATAGGATAACTCTGTAGATGGAGGTAGAAATGAAGGTCTGAATTAAGCTTGAATTTTGCAGTACTCAAAAAAGGAATTGAAAGGAGAAAAAATGGGAGATTTTCTAGGATTTCGGAAAATGATAACACCAGGAATAATCCAGATATTGTTTTGGCTTGGTGTATTAGGTTGCGTTATTGGTGGTATCGGCATCATGACGGCTGAAGATGAATATGGAGAGACCGATTCTGCCAATGTGATCATAGGTATTCTCTATATATTGATCGGGCCTATAGTTGTTAGGGTATATTGCGAACTTTTAATCCTCTTTTTCCGCATATTCGATGTTGTCAAGGACATGTTAGGAGTTCTTAAGCAGGGAGGAGGGCCGTTGGGTAAGTCAAGTTGTCCGCATTGCGGCGCTGCAAACGTTCTTGGGGGGAGTTTTTGCTCTGGGTGCGGTAAGACTATTTCGTGAAATCATATAGATATGGAATAACGTTTGCAAGTATTTATTTATAATACAATAAACTTGTGTCAAAAGTTTTAGCCTAGTTTTGGTATTGTTCTCTGGGTACCTCTAAATAGTTGTGTTGTCCATGGTTGATGCCTCAAATAGAAAAAGCTGAAAATGCAAATTGATGCAGGAATGTATGTAAAGCTGTGCACTCATTGTGGTGCCAGTAATCCCTCTTGGGGCTCCTTTTGTGCATATTGTGGGCAGCCTCTATTAAAGTATTGCCCCGGTTGTGGGGCCGAGAATCCCTCTTGGGGCTCCTTTTGCACTTTTTGCGGAATCCGCCTACCTATAGGTACGCAGAGGAGCGTAGTCCGGGTTGCAGTTGAGTATGCAGGATTCTGGTGCAGATCATTGGCTTTCTTTATCGATATTATTATTGTGACAATGTTATCGGCGCCCCTAATCCTGGTGTACACCAGCCATCCAGATTTTATTCAATACTATGATTTCGCACCGATTATCCTTGTTCTATATTTCATTGTGTTTTGGGCACGGAAAAGCCAGACTCCAGGCAAAATGGCTATGGGCATTCGAATTGTCACGGAAGATGGAAATCCAATCTCTACAGGGAGAGCGATTGTCCGTTATTTTGGTTATGTAGTAGGCGTGTTTGTCCCCATGAGTTTGGGAGCAGTGATTGTCGTGATCTTTACCGAAATAGAGGGTTTGCTGGTTCTCCCTAGCCTTGTCATTCTTTGGTTGTTCGGGATTGGTTTCTGGTGGATTGGTTGGGACAAAAAGAAACAAGGGTGGCATGACAAAATTGCCAATACGTATGTGATACGAGATTAGGGAACTGATTGCATATGATAGAAGATACTGTTGTAGAAAGAATGCCCCAGAAATGGCGCATTTTGGGTCCGCTGGTGGCTATGTTAGGTGGACTGTTTGGGATTCTGGCTGCGGGGCATGAGAACTCGGGATATGGATTATACGTTGCTGCGTTTGTGGTGGCTCCAATAGTTGAGGAGTCGGTAAAACCTTGTGGTGTTTACTGGTTGCTGGGTAGAAGGCCTTTTGCCCTTCCTAGTCAGCAATACACTGTTTTTCTTACAGCACTGGCAGGCCTTACTTTTGGCATCATAGAAAGCCTTGTATATGTGGGGATCTACTATCGTGAATATGATGAGCTCGACCATACTTTCGTTATCTGGCGATTCACCGTTTGCTTATTGGTACATACCACTTGCAGCTTTATAGTGGGGTGGGGAATCAACGAGAAACTTGTTGCCTGGGTAAGAGGAGAAGACCCATTTCTACAAGGGAACCGGAAGTTCTTTTTCACCGCAATGGCTATTCATAGTTGCTATAACATATTTGCTTGGATAATATCAGAGAAAACCGATTTATTCCCCGATTCTGAAGATGCGCTTATCCCATTTGGCTTTATTTGGTGAGGGGGATTGTAAAGACTTGATTAAAGGAACACCCCGCACAAACTGCGGGGTGTTCTCTCGCGTGAGCAGCGGGGAAGCCATTACCCTCCCGCTTTGGACCGGCAATCCTGGCAGCGGTTTAGAGAATCCTCGGGTATGCATTCGTGCTTGGATATGTACTGTAACTGTTTCTCCGGGGCAAAGAGATATCCGCAGGTCTCGCACTGCTTGAGTTTGAGCCTCACGCCCCATTTGGGGATCTCCCTATAACCTTCTCTATCCTCTGCCTTTATTGCACCTGTAGGGCAAACAAAGGCGCATGAAAGACAGCCGATGCAATCGTTGGCGACATCATGAAATGGAGATGCCGCTTCCTTCCCTGTACCCTTGTTCACAAGGCTGATGGCACTCACTCCGACCACTTCAGTGCACACGCGGGCGCACAAACCACAAAGAATGCAATCTTCATCCTCGTTCTCAATGGGGAAAAGAGGCTCCTTGATGTGCAGTTCCGTCGCCAGATCTCGCACCACTCGCACATTGGGGCATCTTGAGAGCAACAATTCCACTATCCCCCTGCGAACGTTGATGACCTTCTCGGAGTGAGTCTGCACCTCAAGTCCCTCTTCAACCTGATAGAGGCATGAGGTGACCAGTCTTGAGCGGCCGTCCTTTGCTATTTCCACCATACACAGTCGACAGGCGCCATATGGCTTCACAGCCTCATGATTGCAGAGGGCAGGGATCGGAATACCTCTGCTCCTCGCCAATTCCAGTATAGTGGTGCCTTCTTCTGCCTGATGTTCCCGACCGTTGATAGTTAGCGTTACCATTTCATCCTACCTCTACCGCGTTGAGCTTGCATACATCGTAGCAGATTCCGCATTTGATGCACTTTTCCTGATGCATGACAACGGGCTGCTTCTTGCCCATCGATTCGATGGCTCCTTGCGGGCAGTTCTTCACACACAATCCGCATCCGGGACAGTTCGCCTCAACGATGGAATAGGTTATAAGCGCCTTGCATACTTTAGCGGGGCACTTCTTCTTGTTGATGTGCGCCTCATACTCGTCTCGGAAATACCTGATGGTGCTCAAGACCGGGTTGGGGGCAGTCTGCCCCAGAGCACACAACGCGCTATCTTTCATCACTGAGGCCAAGTGGTCCAGCATCTCAATATCCCCAGCCAGACCTTTTCCATCACTGATTTTTTCAAGTATTTGGCGCATTCGGAGCAATCCCTCACGGCAGGGAACGCACTTGCCGCAAGATTCTCCTTCGAGGAAAGAGGTGAAGTACTTGGCGATGTCGACCATACAGGTGCTATCGTCCATCACGATCATGCCGCCGGAACCCATCATCGATCCGACCTTGGCCAACTCATCGAAATCAATCGAAAGATTGAGGTGCGCCTCGGGAATCACACCACCGGAGGGCCCACCGGTCTGCACAGCCTTGAAGCTCTTGCCGTCTCTTATCCCCCCGCCGATGTCGTAGATAATCGTCCGCAGAGTGGTGCCCATGGGGACTTCCACGAGACCGGTGTTGTTAACCTTGCCGACCAGTGAAAATATCTTCGTTCCCTTGCTTCCCTCGGTACCAATCTGCTTGTACCAATCGGCTCCCCTGCTAATGATAAACGGGACGTTTGCAAAGGTTTCAACATTGTTCAAATCGGAAGGCTTTCCCCACAGGCCGCTCTCGGCAGTGTGGATGTATTTGGCCCTGGGCTCACCGACCTCTCCTTCAAGGGAGGCCATGAGAGCGGTGGATTCGCCGCAAACGAACGCGCCCCCGCCACGATTGATCTCGACGTTGAAACTGAATCCGGAACCCAGGATTTCTTCACCAACTAACCCGTATTCCTTGGCCTGCGCAATAGCGATGTTCACGTTCTCCACCGCAAGCGGATATTCATTTCTGATGTAGATGAAGCCGTCGTGTGACCCAATGGCATAAGCGGCAATAACAAGGCCCTCCAGCACGCTGTGTGGGTTCCCTTCCATCAGGCTTCTATCCATATAGGCGCCGGGGTCCCCTTCGTCGCAGTTGACGATTATGTACTTCGGTTCGCCGGGAGCATTTCGGACCGTTTCCCATTTCCTGCCCGCAGGGAATCCGCCTCCCCCTCTACCCCTCAGGTTTGATTCCTTCACCTCTTCCAGAACCTGTTCCGGATTCATCTCGTGAAGGGCTTTGGCCAGGGCACCATACCCACCGAGGGCCAGGTAGTCCTCGATGCTCTTCGGATCGATGTGCCGGTTGTCTCCAAAGATGAGCCTGTTCTGGTTCTTGTAGAAGGGGATCTCGGATTCGCGGGTTATCTTTTCACCTGTGACAGGATCGACGTAGAGCAGGCGTTCGATGATCTTACCTTCTCTTACGCTTGAGATGATCTCGTCAACATCCTCCAACTGAACCTGTATATAGCAGGTCTCCTCAGGATGAATGACAACCAGCGTGCCCCTCTCGCAGAATCCATGGCATCCCGTTCGTTTGAGGGCCATCGATCCTTCCAACCCCTTACTCTTGAGCACTTCTTCGAAGCTTGCGAAGACCTTCTCACTGCCGTAGGCACAGCATCCTGTACCCGAGCATATGGTAATGCAAGGTTTGTTCGGGTCTATTTTTGCCAGGATGTCCTGCCTTGCCTTTTCCAATTCAGAAGGAGATTTCAATTGTCCCATAGTAGCGTTCTCCTATTCGTAACCTCTCAGGACTTCTACTGCCTTGGCGGTCGAGAGCTTGCCGTGGTACTCTCCGTCAACCACCATTACCGGCCCCAGGGCACAGCAACCGAGGCAGTTGGCCGCCTCGAGACTGAACTTCAAATCCGAATCCGTTTCACCGGGACCGATTCCAATCTCCCGCTCGATGCCCTCCATAACCCTCACTGCGCCTCTGACGTGGCAAGCTGTTCCCACGCACACGTTGATCAGGTGCCTTCCCCTTGGTTCCAGGCTGAAGGCCTTGAAGAATGTAGCCACACTGTAGATTTTGCTGATGGGGATTTGCAGCGCCTGGCTGAGTTGCTCCAGGACTTCTTTTGGAAGGTAGTAGTGAACCGCCTGCACATCCTGCAGGATGGAGATCAGGAACTCCTTCTTGTATTGGTACTTCTCCAGTATGGGTCTGACTTGCTCATCCATTGTTCCTCACTCCCATATGTTCCGAAAGTAGTTCCTCATTTCCTCTCCTTTGATGGGAGAGGATCAAGGTGAGGGTGAACCTCTTATCAAGAGGGTGCTTTACAACACCTTCCCTAAGTTTCCCTCCTGCCTGTACTTGCAGTGGCCTCCCTCGCCTCGCACGGCTGCTTCCAGGCAGGCATTACAGTACCTGCACTTGTTGATTTCGTCTCCCCGGCCTTCCTTTGATTTTATGGGCCAGTCCGGGTCACGCACCAAGCCACGGCATATGCCGATAAGGTCAGATCTTCCATCTTGCAAGATCGACTCCGCGAGTTCGGGGCGGGTGATTCTGCCGGCGGTCATGATGGGCGTGTCATACCCGGCAGCCCGTACGGTCTTGCGAATCTCCTCGGCGAGGAATACGTTGCATGCCTCGGGCATCTCGCCTTGCGGCATACACCGGAAACCGCTGTAGCCGCCGAAGGGCGGATAGGCGTAGGGCAGCCCGTAGGGATCAGTCCCCGGCGAATCTTCCAGCTTGCCTCCGGCAGAAATACTGATGTAGTCGAGCCCCAGGGCCGCCAGCTTGGTGGCGATGATTCTGGTGCTTGTCAGAGTGTTTCCGCCAACGATGAAATCCTCACCGTTAAACCTGATACCAATGGGATAGTCTTTCCCGAGGGCCTTGCGGAGCCGCTCATATATCTCGACGGTGAGCTTCATTCTGGCATCGATGTTTCCGCCGAACTCGTCGTAGAGGTGAGCCAGTCTGGCTATCCGCTCCTGCGACGGGCTCTCCATCTCCATATAACCGCCATATTCGTCCGTCCGATGGTTGCGAAGGGAGAGGAGGCCTGCCAGCAAGTAGCCGTGTGCGGCGTGAATCTCGACGGCATCGAAGCCGGCTTCCCTGGCCCGAAGTGCGCCTGCTTCATGAAAATCGATGCTTTCCTTGAGTTGCTCAACCGGAACCTCTTCCACCTTCTGTTTCCAGCCGCGCTTCACCTTAAGCCAGTCGTAGATTTGCGGAACGATTTTGGTGTTGGTTTCGGCATGAATACGATCGGTCAACTCCTTACACCCGGGGATGTACTTGTCATCGCTGAGCCGAAGCGCGGGGAATGGCCTGGTGTTGATGGCAACTCCACCGAGGACCATCATGGCAACGCCACCCTGGGCGATCCTCAAGTAGTGGTTGATGAAGGCGGGTGTTACGAACCCATCCAGCGTGGCCAGGCCCTCGTGGGCGGGGGCCAGTACGATGCGATTATCCAGCTCCATCTGGTTGATCTTTATTGGCGAGAACAGCATCTTGTATGCCATAGGCGTCATTCTCCTTGTCCAGTTCTCCCTCACCGGGGAGAGGAATTAAATCAACCGGCTTTCAAGGAAAAGAGCTCGTTTTGAGCTCCTTTCCCCTGTATCAGCGGCGGATTGTTGATTTGTCTACAGCCTTTCAATCTTGCAAAGAATGGCCTTGTCTTCCGGATAACCCATGATGGGGTCAAGGTGCTCGCTGTTGACCAGTTCGCAAGCGTTAGCCTCCGACCAGCCATGCGGGATGCTGATCACGCCGAGCTTCATACCATCATTGTATTTGACCTTCATCTTGATGCTGCCGACCGGTGTTGAGATTTTGACCGGTTCGTTATCGCGTACGCCAAATTTATCTGCCGTGGAGGGATTGATATCAGCCGCTGCCTCAGGAATTATGGCCCGCAGGCTCGATATCTGGCGTAACTGGGTGTGAATAAATGGCTCGACTCTTGAGCCGGTCATCAGAATCAGCGGATATTCCTTGGCCAGTTCCGGCGTGGAAACCGGGCTTTCTGTGGGCTCGATAAAGGTGGGCATGGGATCATGTCCCAGTTCGGCCAGGGTATCGGAATAGATTTCGATCTTGCCGGAAGGCGTGCGGAATTTCTGCGGGGTGGTGGTGATCACCTTACTGCGATACATGAAACCATTGGGCTGACTTTTAAAATGGTCAAAGGTGAAGCCGGAGGGCTGGAAGAGCATGTCCAGCATCTCCTCATCGGTTGTCCACGGGAAGTGCTCGCCCATGCCCATCTTCCGGCCCAGTTCGGACCAGATGATCCAGTCGGTCTTGCACTCACCCAGCGGTTCGACGACCTTGCGGCGCAGCATGACAAATGGAACCCCGTAGTTGCCCTGAACGGTGTAACTGCCCATGGCAGTAGTCTCCAGGAACGTGCAGGCCGGCAGCACCATATCTGCCAGCTCGGCGGTTTCATTCATATAAAGATCGATGACCACAAACAAATCGAGCTTTTTGAGCGCTTCCTTGAACTTGTTGGGATCCGGCAAAGTGACTACCGGATTCCCGGCGGAACTGATGAGCGCCTTGATAGGATAAGGCTTCTCGGTCAGAACCTGCTTGGACATCACCATTGACTGGCCGTAGGGAACCTGTCTGCCCCATAATTCATAGAACAGCGGGAACTCTTCGGCGCCCATCGGCTTCTTGGCATCATCGACAGGAAGTCGCAGGTCAGTGGTGAAAAACGGCAGGAACGGAATCCAGCCGCCGGGAACATCGATATTCCCGGTAAGGGCCATCAGGATGCCAATCATACGGTGGTTTTGAACGTTGGTGATCTGACGGTCGAGCGTGGCTGTACCCTGGTAAACGGCCATCCCTTTGGTGGTAGCCATCTTGCGGGCAACGCGCTTAATCTCGATGGCCGGGATATCGCATATCTCGGCGACCTTTTCCGGTGGATACTGCTTGACATGTTCTTTGAACTTATCGAATCCGTGGCCCCATTCCTCGATGAATTCCTTGGCGTAGATATTCTCGGTGATCATGACGTTGGCCATGGCCAGCATCAGGGCCAGGTCTGTGCCCGGCCTTGGCTGTAGGTACATGCCCAGCTCAGCCAGAGGGATCTTCTTGGGATCGATTACTATCAGTTCCAGCTTGCCAGCTTCGACCAGATCGCGCATTTTCTGTCCCAGAGGTTTCATCGATTCCTCGGGGTTGTGTCCCCAGACAACTGCCAGTTTGGTGAACTCCAGCTCATCGGGGACGGTGTATCGCCCGAAGGTCATCTGGCGGGAAAGTATCCGAGAGCGGAAGCATCCGCCTTCAACAGAGATGAAATTCGGTGTTCCGTAAGCGGCCTTGAAGCGCTGCAGGAAGGCCGAGGCTTCAAAATGCTCCACTGCCACCGAGCCACAATAGAGAGCCAGGGCTTCCGGCCCGAATTCCTCTTTGATCTGCGTCAGCTTGGAAGCGATGGTGTCATAAGCCTCATCCCAGGTGATCCTCTCCCAAGTGCCATCCGGGAGCTTCTTCATGGGGTGCAGAATTCGATCCGGGGAATATTGATACTCAATCAGCTTTTCCCCTTTGCTACACAGCAGACCATGGCTGGCGGGATGTTCTTTCATTCCCTCGATTTTGACCAGTTTGCCGTCTTCGACGTAGCAGTCCAGTCCACAGCAGTTTACACACAACGCGCAATCGGTTTTGATTAATTCCATTTTATTCCTCCCAAAAGTTAAGTGTAACTGTCGTTGCGAGCTTTAGCGAAGCAATCTCATTTGGATGCCGGGAGATTGCCACGTCCGCCTGAAGCGGCCTCGCAATGACATATCAATCTTTAAGTGACTTTATCCAGCAATTCCACCAAGTCAACCATCTCGATATCGGCCTTCTTTTTCCGCTTCATGAACGGCGAGGCTAATTTTTGTCCGGCACCCATGAACTTCAGGGCTACCGGAGCCTTCTCCGCCACCTTGCCAAAGACCTTGGCCAAGTTGGCATAGCCGTGGATAGCCATATCGAAATTCATATTACAGGTGGGGCAACCGCCGACGACCAGTGCTTCCGCGCCGGCTTCCATCGCTTCTTCCAAGCGCTGCATCGCGGTTTCTGCTGACCATTCGGGATCAGCCAGTACCTGTCCGCCGCCAGCGCCACAGCACCAGGCCTCTTCCCGTTCGCGTTCCATTGTTACCAGTTCGACACCCGGGATCATCTTTAAAATCTCTCTGGGTTCATCATAAACATCACAGTATCGTCCCAGCGTGCAGGGATCGTGATAGGCAATCTTCTTCTTATATTCCTTCGTGATTTTGAGCTTGCCCTCTTTGACCAGCCGCAGGGCGAACTCGGAAATATGTAGCACTTCAGGCTTAAGATCACCGTAATTATTCCAATCCTTCTTCATCACCATCTGGCAACCGGCACAGGCACTGACAATGGTCTTCACACCAAGGCTGTTGATTTTGTCAATATTCGTCTTGGCCAGCCGTCCGAATTCCTCTTCACAGCCCAACTCGTAAATAGGAAATCCGCAACAGACTTCCTCTTCGTT
>JABMQN010000230.1 GCA_013203045.1 Chloroflexota bacterium | reverse complement strand
TCCCGGGGGAAGGACTCTCGTGGCCTTTGTCGCACTTTCTTCATTTCCTGAACCAGCGAATCGGGTTCTTCCTTGCCCTGTTCTTCCCATGGTTTGCCTAGGTTCAGGTCGGTGGCGATGCTTCGGTAGCAATTGTATGACTCACCAGCTCCCGCATTCGATCCCACATGCCAGCTCCCTCCTGTAGCATAGAGGTTCTTTATCGGGGTCCGGTAGTTGGCCAGTTCCGGAGTGGGTCTGTTGTCGCCAAGCTGGAACGGGGCACGGTCGATTCCTGACATCGTACCATTGGGAGCCAGGTTTTTCATGCGAAGATTGTCGTAGGGACTGTTGGTATCGATTCCAATCACATTGTCCCAATTCATGTTTGGGGCATACTGTTGCCAAACGGTAATCAACTCATCAGCATACCGGTTCTTGATCCCGAGCCATTCCCTCTCGGTGTAGCATGATGCGGGTGGTGCAAGCTGTTCATTTTGTACTACATGCATTCCCGGAGGCGCAAAGGAAGGATCAACCAGGCTATGGCATGTAACCGTGTTACAGTAGTCATCCAGAGGTGGCCATTTCAGCATCTTCTCATACATGCACTCTCGGGCAATGTGGATGGGGTCCGCGTCTGGCTGCAAGCCAAGCCAGTTGCACTCGTGGATATCGGGGTTGAATGCCTCGGCTGTGTATTTGGGAGCATCATGAACAGCAAAGCTGTACCACATCAGGCAACCGAAGCTATTTCGGATGAGTTCCACTCGTTTTGCCAGCGCTGACGGGATGTGCTCTCTGCCAATGATATCGAAGCACAGTTGTTCCGGGGAAAGGCCGCAAACAGCTACGAGTTTGTTTGCCTTGATCTCACTGCCATCAGTCAGGCGAATGCCCTTGGCCTCCCCGTTTTCGATGATCGCGTTCTTGACTTCAGCATGGGTGAAGAACTTGCATCCGCTTTGTACCAGGACCTGGTGAGCGGCATGAGCCACCTGGTGAGTCCCACCCCGGGCGAATCCAATCAAAGGTAGCTGAGTGGCCATGAGAAGCGCCATCGCGCCCAGGCCGGGCTCATTGACATCATAGGAACCAGTGAGAAGGAATCTCAAAACGCAGGATTGTAATTCCTGACTTTCGAAAAACTCCTGGGCGGCACGAAGAGGGCTCGCCTGCAATATCAAGCCATCCGGAGCAACACCGGCCTCGATCAGTTTGGGATAGACTGCCATCTGTCTTTCCAGTGCCTCAGGACCCATCCCCAGTTCTGGCGGCAGGTGGACATTATCGACAGTCACCCTCTGAAACTCTTCGGTTGCATCCAACTCCCGGAGCTTGAGCCACAGCTCTGCGTCTCTCTCCGAGAATCTGGCAATCTCTTTGGCAGTGCGTTCCCAGGTCGGGTCGTGTTTATCGCTGTATATAGCCAGACACGTTTCGTTATCCCGGAACGCGTATCCATCGCTGCATAGATGCTGATCATACTGGGCTCCGTACCCCCAGAATTCGGGGAAATCGCGGTACAGAGGCAACCAGTAAAGTGGCAGCATTACATTGGCGTGATCATTCCCCCGGAAACCCGGCGCCGATATCTCTTCTGTGGATAGGCACCCGCCAATCTCGTGCCTTCTCTCAAAGATACCAACCTTCATTCCACCATACTTGATAAGGTACATGGCCAGGAATAGTCCCTTGTTTCCCCCACCAACGATTATTGCGTCGAATGATTCGTCAGGCATTTAAACCTCCTTCATCGTCATAGTCATACTCTTCTCTGTATTTAGATAGACAAGCTGTATTGCTTATAGCCTCCTATAATGGGAGGCCATAGCTCAAAATAGCCATTCAGTGGAATTCTATCCTTCCAGATAGGTCCTGGTATACTTCTCCGTCTCTCTTGTAGGCTTGCGCCAGCGATAATGGGTTTGCTCGGTCACCCCGATCTTCTTGCTGGCTTCTCCGATCGTGACCCCCTTACTCAAGAGCATCTCGACTTCCCTCAGCCTGTTGATGAGTTGCCCGGAATGTGGTGCGGCGATGCTACAAAAAGCTAGATCTTGATTACGCCTCGTAGCACCTGTCCATTCTTCATTGCCTCGAAGGCTTCATTCACTTGATCGAGACTGAATGTTTTGGTAATAAGCTTGTCAACAGGCAGCTTCCCAGCCATATACATATCAACAAATTTGGGAATATCAACAGAAGCAACAATGTCCCCCTGAATCGCGCCCTTGATAGTTTTGCCCAGCAAGAACTCAAAAGGCATGAAGGTTAGCGTGTCTATCATTGGGGCCATTCCAGCGATAACGCAAACCCCGCCGTTGTGGATCGATCCGAATGCCTGTTGCATAACGGCGGCGACACCGGCAGACTCGATGGCGACATCGGTGCCTAAGCCACCTGTCAGTTCCTTCACCCTGGCGACCGGATCGTCCACGTCATTGACATTGATCACTTGGTCAGCTCCCAACTCGGTAGCCATCTCCAGTTTGATGTTCGCAGTGTCCACGGCGATAAGATTGCCGGCTCCAGCCAACTTGGCACCCATGAGAGCCGCCAACCCGACACCGCCGACTCCGTAAACCACTACACTGTCACCGGGTCGTACATTTGTGGTATTTATGGCAACGCCAAGTCCAGTGGTAATGCCGCATCCCATAAGGCAAACAACCTCAGATGGTGCATCAGGACGAACCCTAATTGCAGAACGCTCGTGAACTACGCAGTACTCGGCGAAGGAGCCAAGTCCGAATAGCTGACTCATGTATTGGTCGCCTTTATGAATGCGTTTTCCGGCGAAGAATGGCAATTCTGCCATCAGCATGACGTTCAGGCTCTCAACACAACGGGTGGGGCGCCCCATTGCGCAAAAATGACACTTGCCACATGAGAATGAGACCATAGTGACTACCTTATCGCTGGGTTGTACGGAGGTAACACCCGGTCCGACTTTCTCAACAATGCCGCATCCCTCGTGACCTACAACGACCGGCACGGGACAAGGTAAACTGCCGTTCATATAGCTCAAATCTGAATGACATACACCGACCGCCTCGATCCTAATCAGGATTTCATTCGCTTGCGGTTCATCAAGTTCAACCTCTTCGACGACTAATGGTTTGCCGGCTTCATACAGTACAGCTGCCTTCATTGGTTTCCCCTTTCTGCCATTGTAGACTACTAGTGTGGTGATCCTATCCAAATACGACAACTAAAAGAGAGTGACTAGAGATTCTGCACACTCAACCTCTAGTTCGAAATACGGGCCATACCTTCCTATCCTGAAAGTATCTATTCAGTGAATGTGTTTTTCTGTTCTCCGACCAGTACGTGCTTCATAACACTTGACTGAGCATATTCTCCAGTTGACATCGAGATATCAATGACTCAAAGGCGTTCCTGAGCGGGGGGGGCTCTGCTACGCCGGGCCTGCTACACCTAGGTCCTGAACGATTCTCGCATCCTCTTTGTTACAGCTCGTGCTTCCTCAGCCAGAGAGTACGGCTCTTCCTTGCCAGGCTCCTCCCATGGCTTTCCTAATCCCATATCAGAAGCGATGATCTTGTAGCAATTGTAGGATTCCGATGACGAAGCGAACCCTCCAGCATGCCACCCCGATCCCGTAGCGTAGAGATTCTTCACAGGGGTCCTGTGGTTTGCCAACTCAGGAGTTGGCCTATTGGCGTCTCTCTGGTAGGGTGGACAATCAAGGACTGCCATGTTCCCGTTGGGCCCCAGATTGCTCATCCGCTGTGCATCGTAAGGGCTATTGCAGTCAACGCCAATGATGTTATCCCAAGTCATGTTAGGAGCGTGCTTTTGCCAGACCTTGAGCAGATTCTCCATGTAGTTCCTTTTTACATCTTGCCATTCTGTCTCACTGTAAGTAGGAGCGGGTGGTCCCATCTGCTCGCTTTGTGCTATGTGCATCCCTGGTGGGGCAAAGGCAGGATCAACCAGGCTATGGCACCAAATGGCCGGGCAGT
>JABMQN010000229.1 GCA_013203045.1 Chloroflexota bacterium | reverse complement strand
CTACGAACTAGCTTTGCTTTGACTAATATTCTAATTGCATTCTGCACGGACAGGGATTCGTGCCGGGGTGAGGAGGTGATCTTTATATCAATGTAGAAGCTGACCCAACCACTGGTTCGGTCAAAGGGGTGTCGTTTACCCTATTGACAAGAGGAGGCCTTATAGGTGTTGGGCAGCCATGAATACGACTTGTTACCGTTCTACATTGGGAATTCATCAGGTTTTTTCTTCAGCAGAAATTCTCAATGGGGAAACAATATTTCGCCAGCAAGAAATAACACTAGTAGCCCTCCGATTGCACTTGACATATAGATCAGCACCGCATTCTCCTTTTGCCTGATGATTGCCAGAAGACCTGTTATGAAGGCGAATATTCCGCAAACCATTCCGGCTAGCATTGTAAGGGCTAAGGCTGGTCTCGCATCAATGTCTTCCAAAATGGTATCACCTGCGGAAACTGATTTATATAACGTATCTGTGAATGATATTCCTATGATAAACAATGGTAGCATTGCAATGATTAGCCCGATCGACCACTTACCCAATATAGTTATCGGCAGAATTCTCCAGGCTTGTTTTGCCATACCATAATCCTCTCACGGCATAGAATTCTTATGCACCTGTTTTTTCATTCACACAACATGTTATAACCTGATTTCCTTATTGATCCTTTGGCATTTGGCTGCCCAACGACTGAGTTAAGGAGCCGCCATGTTTTGCCGACCGGTACACGGTGGCACCCCTTTAATTGCTCGCATTATAGCAGATATTTTCAATTGGTTTCTATGCCTTTATATCCCTCGTGCCACCGGGACTGAATCCATACTTGCCCCCCATTTTCCAAACCGGGCCTAATTTGCGACCGCCCATGGCTGTCGCACTTCAACGATTTGTTATATGGGCAATGAGCTTTATCACTTCCAATCAGACCACGCCTTTTTTCTCGAAAAAGGAACGATACTTCATGTCTGATATGAGTATGTGGTTCGTCAGCCAATCTTTCAAGAAAAGGACTAATTCCATTGGAACAGACGGTTGATGTTCCGTAGTGTCAAAGGCAGTGAAGGCAGTCTTCTTTTTGAATTCCCTGTGCTGCTGTTTTTGTACATCATACTCTGGATACCCAAAACTGAGCATATACTCCTCTTCAGTGGTAAAATGAACTTTGGCATATTCACTCATTTTCATCAGAGTGTCTGATACGATCTCGGATTTAACGTCCACATTCCCCGCTTCAATGAGTGTGTTTAACATCGCAATAAGCTTTTTATGTTGTTCGTCAAGTTCCCTAACTCCAACACTGAAGGAATCATCCCATATTACCTTCTCCATAACACCTCCATTGCATTGTGGATACGGATTCTGCTTGAACTGCTAGTATGTATCGCAAAGAGCCGATCTTGGAACTAGCCAAAAACAGCTCTGACTCCGTAGGGCTGTTACTCAAGCCCATATAACAATTAATATACGGATGAGTGTTTTTTCCAGAACGTTTCCTAAAAACTGCCCATTCTGGCGTTGTTTGTCGATAATTTAGCTTTGGGTCATGATACTATACCGCAACGAGTTTTATTAGTAGTTGCACTACATTTTACTGGTGTCATCACCGCTTAATTGCCCGATAGCCTTGAGATACAGCGTTGCGGCATTAACCCTGGGATGTTTAGATGTGGTTTCCATATCTAATTTACTGAAAATCGTATTCAGGTGACGTTCAACCACTTGTGGATCTACACATAGAACTTGGGCGATTGTGTCATTCCTGTATCCTCTTGTCATCCAGTTCAGAACCTGTAGTTCTCTATCGGTGAGCTGCTTGAAGAAAGCAGTTCCAGTGTCGCCAGTTTCAATCATGGCCTCCATGACCACTGGATCCAATACAACGTGCCCTTCAGCTACTGACTGGATTAGATGAGTTAATTTGATTGCATTATCGATGGAGTCTCTCCGAAGGAAAGCACAACCGTATGGGTTGCTCCTGGCAAATCCCCTCAACTGTTTGATACTTGAAACATCGAAGGATCCAGAGAGAATCACAATACCTAGGTCAGGGAATTGTTCTCGAATTATCTCGAGTTCGGCTACGGTATCAGGCTGAAGTGCCCTCATTCCCAGAAGCAAGACGTCTGCTTCGATCACCGAAAGAACACTGATAATCGCATTTATATTGCTGTCACCTGAAATCGCCTTTACAT
>JABMQN010000228.1 GCA_013203045.1 Chloroflexota bacterium | reverse complement strand
GAGATATTTTATAACCGCAGAAGGCTGCATTCATATCTGGGATATACCAGTCCAGAGAGTTTTGAAAAGGGGGGCATCGCTGCTTAACTATGTGTCCGTTTGGACTTGACCACCCCAAAACTCCACTTATCGGATTTTACGACGTGCCCGACCCGAAGCCATTTGCGCCTTTTGCCAAACCGAAACGGTGTTTCTTTTCCGCCTACGAGAACTGGTTAAAAGGCGAAATCATCTGCATATCTGAAGGTACTTCCAGTTGCCAGGGCGGTGGTTATTGGGTTGGTGGTGTTGTGCCTGTTTGGGCCGTGAAATCGGCGGGAACAGATTGCACGCCTCGTGAAAATTTCGCCAAGTCCCTGAATCAACGAGAAGGATTCAAATCCTCAGATGAACTGATGTGTCAATGGTTTAAGAATCTAGCACCGTATATGATAGAAAATGGATATGTAGTGATAGGACCTTTGAGAGATGAACAATATGATTTCCTGAAGACTATTACCTTTTTTGTCAACCCGGATCAGTTGAGCCTTTTGCTGCTGGGAACTGAATATCACAATGCATCCGTGAACGTCAATCCAACATTTACGGCTTTCGGATCTGGCTGCGGTCAATTGGCGGCATTGTTCGGGAATTTCGATTCAGACATTCCGAAGGCGATTATCGGAGCAACTGATATTGCTATGAGACAATATTTACCCCCAGACATTCTTGCCCTGACTGTTAATAAGCCTATGTATCGACAACTCTGCGAATTAGATGAAAATAGCTTTCTTTATAAACCCTTTTGGAAAACACTGCAAAAAGCAAGAGGGGAAGTAATAATTGAAGCCCAATCTACGATGAAAAATAGTTGAAATATTCTCTAAGGTTAGGCCGATCATGTGAGGCCACACAACGAGACTGTTGAAAAATCGAAAATTGCTTTTGATAGTTATTTCCGAACGTAGGAAAGGCATGGATTTGACTGGAAATTGCGTTTCCCGACAGTTTTGCCCCCTCCGAAATAGTAGGCACTCTTGAGAACATGCACAACACATTTTTCGAAAAATGTTTCCACCAATGGCTTCTTTGAGGTGCAAAAACGGCTGGTTGAAGAGCATGGTTATGACCTTGCCCCCGAAAAAGTAAATCCGGTAAAAGTGAGGTTTTCTGGAACAATCTTGAATCAAGGAAGCGAAGGGTTTGCCATGCGCAGGACGAAATTCACCCAGAAACCATCGCCTTTGCCCGGGTGAGAGAAGCGATGCGTTGGTTGGGCGAAGGAAGTGATTGATCTTATGTTTTAATGAGCACCACTGCGTGAAAATCGTAACTGACCGTTTGGTCAGTTTTATTATTGCTTGTGTTTAAGCCGTGTGACAAATGTAGATCCGGGAGATTGACTTTAACTCGTGTTCGATATGTACACCTGCGGGTTTGCATACTGCTACAGGGTCAATTCCATTCTATTATCCCGATTTATTGGGAAGAAGGATTGAATCATCAGGCAAAAATGACAAATAGGAACAAGCGTTCATCGGGCTGGTATCGCAGGAAGGATTCGGCACGAAAAGGGTAATTATAAACTATTGTCAAGGTTTCTTGGGTATCATGAGATTCGCAAGCAGTTCCTTTAGAGTGCCCAAAATTGATACTTGGTCACTATAAGGTGGAGGAAGTCCAAATTGAACAAAATCGACTTACGGGAACCGGATGAATTTGAAGTCGCCTATATGCGGTTTGATCTTGCGGTGACCAGGGCCATGGTGGCAAAGCTGAGGCATTGGGTATCAGGGAATAACAGTGTGTAACGTCAATATGGATTAGTCTGCTCCAAAATGGGGATATTTGATCTAGCTACAGCCAACCTCCAAAATGTGCCCCCTCCAGAAGGCCTTGATAATGGAGCATTAGGATATTAGAACGCTCTGCGTAACACGCCTTTTGGGGTCGGAGTTCACGCAGTTGGGCTGACTCGAATGCTTCAAGCACCGGATATATGGCTGTATTTGACCTAATACGACCACCTTCTTAGCATTCATCAGTGCAGTGCTTTCCCGCAGACCGCTAATACACCATGGCTATACAACTGAATCAAGTGTGAATATTAGTCCGACCGCCTGAACGAAACTATTAACGTGGGATCAGCCGACCAGTTTGTCGAGACGTAGCTGTAGTCATATTCCAACTGACCGTTGCGCGTCGTCTGCTCTTCTACCTCAATCTTGACCACATGCTGTTGCACCGCGTCTCCTCGTATCCACGTCGACTTTGAACACTCAGGGGGTTCGCTGGCAGGATACCAGCACTCAAGGGGAATATTGGCAAATTCCATATCCTTAGACCGAGTGGTAATCCAGTCGGTGCCCTCATCCCGGAAGCGATATGACGTGACGATACTGGTCACTACCGTACCATCTGGCGATACGGTGCCCTGAATTGTGTTCAATGTACCAATCGTTTCAGGGGAGCCACTCCCAAGTTCACCATAGAATGATGTGCCATCCCAGGTTATAGGGAAAGACGACTGTGCCCAGGTTGCAGGAGCTGCCAACTCATAGGTGTAAGTTGCCATCTCCTCGCCCAGGGTAACGTGCCACTTATGGAAAATCATCTCCGTATTGAGAATAACATGCGCCAGGTTCTGCTGATGCAGATAATCCAGCACACTGCCCGATTGATCCCTGATGAGAACCTCCGCAGTGGCCCGGCCATGGATCTCACCAGTGTCTTCGTCATAAACCGTCAGTGTCACATAGTACTTTCCATGATCGGTGAATTGATGACTGATCTGATCCGAACCGTCCATCTGTAACGGACTGCCATCCCCCATGTCCCATTCGAAGCGGACATTCTTCGGCAGACTTTCGTCTTTGGCGACGAACGTATGGGCCTCTTCTAAACTCCCTTCCAGAACCGCCGGTTCGATGGTCAGGGTATCGCGATAGATGGTGTAGTATTTAAAATCAACATACTTGTATCTGTTGTTTGCCTTGGCATACACAACAATGCCCAGGTTGTTAGCCCCTGGCTCCAGGTCATAGGAACCATCCGCATTCCATTTGAGTAGAGTGCCATCCCGAAAGACCTTCGTGTTCCAATCAATATTCGCTCCGTTCACGGAGGAAACGGCCTCAATCCAGGCCACTTTGGCATCTGTGCTAATACCATCTTCAAGCGGAAATCGATCCAAGTTGATGGGCACAAAGTTCAGCTGGTACGGCGGAAAGCGATCATTGCCGATGGTTCCGTTCTCTAATTCAGCCCATCGCACGCCAATCTGATCCCAGTTGATGAACGTTGTTTTAGCCAGGTAATCGATCTTGTCATATGCCTTCCCTTCTCCCCGTTGAATGGCTTCAAAATTGGCGCCGGAGTTGTATGGTTTGAACGTGTCATTGATCATCTCTATTTTTCGATCTGGATTGGCGGGATAGTTGGGGTCTGCGATATATAGGACATTGTCCTTTGCCCGGTACACGACCATGGCGTGGACGCTGTTACCGTTGCTCTGACGAATCCTTACATACTGAGGCTCACCGGTGAGCAGCATGGCGTAGGCAAATGATTTGTAGGTGAGCTTATCATTCGGAGCAACGTATTTGCTTATGTCCAACATAATCCTATTGGTCTTTTCATCCTCCTGGACTGTGGAAGCCAGACGGTAGCCAAGGCTGTCATCCTGCCATATGTTGGGCGTCTTCGCATTGCCATTGTTATCGTAGAGTTCGTAGAGCGAACCTTCGCTGGCTGATTTTTCAACGTAATACCACATGGCCGTCGTGCTCTGCCCCCAGCAGTGGCCCTTGGGTGAAATGTAAGAACCCCGATTTGTGAACTGCCAGTCATCGACACCGGGCTTAAATCCGGAATCGATATCTCCCATCAGGAGGTAATCGTCGATCATGCTTATAATGAAGTCACTAAAGTGACGCGTGGCAACGGTGATAGAATTCTCATCGAGATAAACAGTTGGTACTCCCTCCAGCGTGCCGGTTACTTCGTCGTAGATAAAGGCCATGGCGAACTGACCCTCGGGTACTTCGACCGGGATAGTGACGTGTATTAACTCATCCGAGTAGCCTCCGCCGTTCTCGATCGAAATCAGTGGAGAGATGGGGTTGAAGTCATCGCCAAAGGAATGGTCAGAAATGGGAGAGTAAGAAACATCGAATTGCCTGGGATTGGCATAGGCGCCGGCAGGCACTTCAATCTGAAAACCGTCAAGCGAATCTCCCGGCTGATCAAAAATGATAGTCCCGCCGGATGGGTCGATGGTTTCGGTGACCAGATTCATTTCATCCCCGAGATCGATCGATCCTGTTACGGCTTCGGTCTCGGAACCGGCATCGTCCCCGCCACCCGATGGCCATGCTACAGATACGACTATTATCAGGATTATGACTGTCCCGATAATGGTAATGAGTTTTTTATTGAGTACAGGTATACGTGGCTTGCGAAAGCCTTTGGAGTCACCGGTAGTTTTTGTTTGGGTGCCGCAGCCCGTGCAAAAAGTGGCTTCATCTGAAATTTCTTTTCCACACTTATTACAAAACATATGTCCTCTTTTCAGTTATCGATTTGCGTCAGAATGAGTTTATTTCAGTTCATTCCCATACATTTACTATAACATTTGTTTGCTTTTTGAGGTCAATAATAAAAAAACAGGTTGATCATATTTAACCAACCCGCTTCTGGAGTTAGGGGCTTAGTTGAGTTCAGGCAGCCCAACAATTAATATACGGATGCGTCTTTTATCCAGAGCGCTTCCTTAAAATTACCCATTTTGGCGTTGTTTGTCGGTAATTTAGCTTTGGGTCATGATACTATACCGCAACGAGTTTTATTAGTAGTTGCACTACATTTTACTGGTGTCATCACCGCTTAATTGCCCAATAGCCTTGAGATACAACGTTGCAGCATTCACCCTAGGATGTTTGGATGTGGTTCCCATATCTAATTTACTGTAAATCGTATTCAGGTGACGTTCAACCACTTGTGGATCTACACATAGAACTTGGGCGATTGTGTCATTCCTGTATCCCCTTGTCATCCAGTTCAGAATCTGCAGTTCTCTATCGGTGAGCTGCTTGAGGAAAGCAGTTCCAGTATCGCCAGTTTCAATCATGGCCTCCATGACCACTGGATCCAATACAACGTGCCCTTCAGCAATTGACTGGAGCAAGTGCGTCAATTTGACTGCATTATCGATGGAGTGTTTCTGAAGGAAAGCCCAACTGTATGGATTTCTCCTGGCAAATTCCCTCAACTGTTTGATATCTTGAATCTCAAAAGTTCCAACGAGAAGTACAATACCCAGGTCAGGGAATTGTTCTCGAATTATCTCGACTTCGGCTACGGTATCAGGCTGAAGTGCCCTCATTCCCAGAAGCAAGACGTCTGCTTCGATCACCGAAAGAACACTGATAATCGCATTTATATTGCTGTCACCTGAAATCGCCTTTACAT
>JABMQN010000227.1 GCA_013203045.1 Chloroflexota bacterium | reverse complement strand
GGATTGAATGCCGCGGCTTCGTATTTGGGAGCTTGGTGCAGCGCATAGGAATACCACATCAGGCAAAGGTAATTGCTTTCCAAAGTTTCCACACGACGCGTTGTTTTGTAATCCAGATACTCTCTGCCGATCAGATTAAAGCAAAGCTGCGCCGGGTTAAGAGTACTGACCACTAACTTTCTGGCCTTGACCTCGCTGCCATCGGCCAGACGAATACCCGTACAGGTTCCGTTTTCTATCACGACCTTCTCCACTTCCGCATGAGTGAAGAACTTGCAGCCGCTCTGCACAAGGATCTGGTGCGCAGCATGAGCTATCTGGTGCGTCCCTCCCCGTGCAAAGCCCAAAGTGGGCAGCGAAGCGCCCAGCAGGAACGTCTCCGCCCCAACTCCAGTATCATTGATATCCCTCCCGGTAAGAATCAATCTCATGATGCAATACAGCAGCTCGCCGCTCTCGAACAGATCCCGCCCGGCGCGCAGATAGCTGGCCGCCATGATGAGCGAGTCTGGCTCAAAGCCGGTTTCCACGAGCTTTGGATAGAGTGCCATTTGCCTTTCCAGGACCTCGGGAGCCATCCGAACTTCTGCCGGGTTGAATAGTGCGTCCATCTGCACCGCTTGTATTTCATCACTTTTGTACAGTTCCCAGAGTTTGAGCCACTTATCGGCATCCCTTCCCGAAAATCGGGCGATCTCCCTGGCAGTCCTTTCCTGGGTCGGATCATGCTTTTCACTATAGATTGTAAGGCAGGTCTTATTATTGTTGAACACAGCACCATCGGCAACTGGATACTGATCTGTCTGGGCTCCGTACTCCCAGAACTCGGAGAAATCGCGATAGAGCGGCGCATAATAAAAGGGCACGATGATAGTGGCATGAGTATTGCCGCGAAAGCCGGGAGCTGAGGTTTCCTCGGTAGCCAGGCACCCGCCGATCTCATGTCTTTTCTCGAATATGCCAACGCTCATGCCGCCATATTTCATCAGGTACATGGCAAGAAATAGAGCTTTGGTCCCGCCGCCAACGATTATCGCATCGAATGATTCGTCAGGCATTTAAGAACCTCCTTCTTATACCTTCCCCTGTCCGGGCTTGGCGGATATTTTTCCTTCTTCGGGGATGTACCACGGCGATTCGTACCACCAGTCACCCGGTTCGGCAATACCGTCTTCGATCAGGATATGCATCAGGTTGTAACCGACGGCCATTAAGCACAGTCCACCGGGATGGGCCGCCGACTGATGACAGAGGTAAAGGCCTTCAATATCCGGTACTCGATAGCGAGCCAATTCCTGCAGTGGACGTTCGTTCCACCACTCATCACGGTCGCAACGTGTCCCGTACCACGAACCGCCCAGCATGCCGGTATTGCGAAACACCTGTTCCCAGGGACTATCATGGAATATCTGGACAAGGTTGTCATCGTCGATATTCTCAACCACGCAGGATAGGGTCTTGCGCATGTATTCGTCCCACTTCTTCGTATCTTCCGAACCGCTGTCCATGGCCAGCGTACCATCTATATTGTATTCGGGGGTAGGTACCATCATAAATAGAGGTCCGTTGATGTGGTACCCTTCACGTGTACACTGCGGCATAGTAGGAGCGTAGGTCTGAGCTGAAACCAAACCCCACATAGCCTCTTCCGGAGGAACATCAAGGTTCTGCTGTCGGCCCAGCACGCATTCCAGATTCTTCCAGTAGATCTCCATATTCTCCATGCAGTAGAATGTTACTGCGAATGGATGGGGTTCCTCATTTGTCCATTTGAACTGCGGGCGGTAGCGAAGCTCCTCTTTGGTAAGGAAGTGCGTCATGTAAAGACTTCCTCCTTTGAGGCTCAGATTTTTTATACGTTGCAGGAAACCGGCATCAAGGTGCTTAGGCCCAATGAGTTTGAGGAACGTTGGCTTGATATGGGCCGCGCTGATCACTGCTTTATTGGCGTATATGGTCTTGTTGCCCCAGGTTGCATCATCTCTCAACCGCACTCCAACGGCCCGACCGTGCTCAATGAGAATCTCTTCTACCGGGCAGCAGGTGCGAATAGTAGCTCCATTGGCAATCGTGCAGCGGAAGATTGCATGATAATAGCCGTGCATGTTTCCGCGAGCAGCAAAGCCCGCTACGGCCGGTGATAAGATGGTTGCCACTCACTCCGTTGCTGGGACAGCAACCCCTGGGAAATGGGCGAAGGCACCAGAAACGTTGGCAATGTACCCTTGGTGGACCTTGAAAGCCTCATCCTTGATGTATTGATCCAGCAGGTCAAACATGGTCCATTCCAGCATTTCCTTAGTCCACATATCCGGTGAATACTCCTTATATACCTGCATATATGGAATGGTGTTCTCGTCCAGCTCTATATAGCTCGGATGCGGTGGAGTCCAGAAAGTGGCCCGCAACAGTTCCTTGTGGAACATGTGTTCACCGAGCAGGCCCGTGATCTTGGCCCAACCCATTTGATCCTCTTCAGAAATCTGTACAGTTCTTTCCCGGGTCATGGGACCTCTTCCGGTATCAAAAGGCACTTCGTTTCTGGGGTTGTAATCCATACGGAAGCCGTATTTCCACAATTCCAACTGCTCCCATCCTGGGGCCGATCCGCCGTAGTTACCGATGGCGTGGGGTTGAATACGTGTGCCTGCTATGGGTTCCACGGTCTCTTGGGCGCCACCACCTTCAGGTCTTTCTTCCAGTACAAGGACGCTCAGTCCGCATTTAGCCAAGTATGCTGCTGTGGTGGTTCCGTTATGGCCCGCGCCAACGATTATTACATCATATCTTTCTTCTTTGGCCATAAGTGCCTCCTTTCTTAATTAAGTTATTAATTAAGAACGCAGTTTACTTTGAAGTGTGTGAGTGATTGCTATTTCCCTGAGTAAATGAATAGCACAACACTTCAACTTCCTCTGTTACCCTCTAGTGCAGGCTGAGCTTGCCTTTGCCATCGAGGTGGCCTCGTCGGCTACAGAATTCCTCGCAAGTCATGGCTTCGAGTATAACGGGATCCTCTATCAGTCCCCAGGTACGACGACCGTCGTCCAGGAGGCAGGCAGCATAGCCAATACTCGCTGTGCCAGCTTCGTAGGCCACAGTGTATGCCTCGATGGTGACAGGCCCCTCCCAATCGACCACGTATTCGCGCACCGGGCATGCATCGATCTGCTCCTGTAGGTTTTCGTAACGAAATCCTTCGGCCGGGGGCTCGGTAGAATAGATACCGAAGGCATGCTTGGCGAGCCAGCCGCCATTGGCGCTGACGAGACCCGTGGAGCCTCGATCTTCCCGGACGACTTCAGCTATGCGCGCAATCGCGTGAAGCACGTAGTTGTTCAGAGGTCCACCCCCAAACGTGAGCCCCCCTGTGACAGTGAGAGTGCGGCCTTCGGGAATGCCTAGCTCCGTAGCGGCAACTTGCACCGCGGAGGGAAAGCAGCTGTACAGATCTATATGGTCGATCTCAACGATCGTCTTCCCTGCAAGCTCGAGCGCGCGACCTCCTGCGATACGCATCGCGGGCGAACGGTGTAAGTCCGCGCGAGTGGATGCCCAGTTGCTGTCGTTGGCTTCGGTCGCGGAGTGCAGGAAGACGAGCTTCTCCTCGGGAACGCCTGCATTCCGAGCAGTCTCCAGTGAGCAAAGGATAAGACCCGCTGCCATATCCACACGAGGGTTGGCGTTCATCAACCGCGTATATGGATACGAGATCATTGGGTTATCAGGCGAAGCGCGGCCAATTTCCTGCGCAGAATAGGGCATGCGGATCCATGCATTGGGATTGCCGCATGCGACCGCGTTGAAGCCCGCCCAGAGTTCTGAAATCCGCTGGGTGTGAGCTTCCATGGTCTCTCCTCTAGCGAAGCGAATCGCGCTCTCGATAATGGCATAAATGTTGCCTGGGCTATCCAGACCACGCGCAAGCTCGGCCTCATGGACCCACGCCTTGTCCTTAGCAAGCATCCGATTAGGGGCACCCGGCAATTCAGTTGCCCGAAGCGCGACGCCCTGACGTTGGGCCTGTAGTTGACTATGACCGTTCTCCGATCCGGTGATGAGGAAGATCCCGCGGTGCGCTGCCTGGATCTTGCGCGCCGCATCGATGACGCAGCACTGGGCGAAGTTTCCACCGTACGGAGTGCCGACGGTTTCGGAAGGCGCTGCATCGAGTCTGCGTGCGATCTCCCGCCCTGGATCTCCATAGCCCCAAGCCCCACGAACCACGTAGATCGAATCTGCGCGCTGGAGCAGATTCGAGGCACCGGAGTCTTCCGCCGCCTGCTCCAGCGCCGCGATCATCATCTCCAACGGCTCGGCTGCTTCCCGCGGATCTTCCACGCGCTGCAATATCTGTCCAACTCCTACGATTACCGGTATCTCTTGCACTGAGCTCATCTTATCTCCTTGAGTTACGTCCCCAAAGACCTTTGGCGTATGATGTGTTTTTGGGACAACTTCAGCTCCATAGATCGGGAAAGTGTAAGCAACGTTGGTTATTTCTCCCGCCGTGTTTTACGGATTGTTCCACAAAAGCTACAACTTAACCTTCTATGTTTCCTTGCCCCATTCTCGGGTTACCTCGTATGTCCGGTCCTTGAATTCCTTTTCGTGTTTTAGCGGCGTTCCCAGCCACTCCCTGTAAAAAACGTCTATATCAGGTAAAATTTCGAACAGCGGCGGGTGCCCCACAGGTACTGATTCAACCTTAAGAAGAGCGCCACATCCGGGGCAGTAGTATTCCCGCACTTCGCAGATGTCTGGATCGGGACATCGTATTCCCGGGTAGATCTCTTCCAACTTTACCCGATCATCTCTTACATATATGAGAGCGTTGAGTTTCCAGTTCTGCCGCCAGTCCCCAAACTCATGGCCGCAGTCACACTTGGTGATGCGCTCCCCATCTTTCTCCACTACAAAGATATGCTCACCCAACGGCATCAGTATTCTCTCTTCCCAGAGCACGCTCTCCTGGAGGATTTCGATATACTTATCAAACCTATCGTCGTCCTTGGGATTGCTCATAATCTCTTTGACTTGGCCCCATGGGAGAGTACCATTGTAGAGGTCCCTTAGATCTTCTTTACTGTATGACATCTTCACACCTCAAAAGACGAATTCATCCGGCAGGGCCCAGAAGTCCCTGTATTCCTGAGTATAGTTAGCACTCATCTTCATGCTGCTTTGATACATGTCTTTCAGTAATGGATCAATTTCTTTTTCCATAATCCTCTGACGCGCGTTTCCCCACCATTGTCGCATAGGCACACCCCTGGCCAGACGTTGTTTCCGTTTGTCCTCTCTATTTATCGTGGTGGTCATCTCATCGATTTCCCATTTCTCAGTTGGCTCGTTGAACTCGACTTCAATACCATAGATACTTCTGGTTATCTCCTCTGTTGTGAATCCATTCTCAAGATCTGGAAGTACGGATTCGGGACGGCGATCCAATGGGTCTCCAAGCCCGCTTCCAGAAGGTGTGATGGTTATAAGAAGGTCCCCTTCGTGAACTTCAGCGGGTATGACTATCTTGTCATGAACAGTAAGCTGGCCTTCTACATGTTTCGGAAATTCCAGATGGGCCGGATGTCCAATATCCAGTACAAGTGGATTCCCGGCTTCAACAGTTTCCTTTATGTTGGTTTGAGAGAGAGACATGGTACAACCCCTGCCGGAAGGATACCCTCCGAAAAGGGCGGTGTTGTCCAGAAGGCGGACAGCTCCTCCGCCCATGGCCGAACTCACCATCAAGAACTGACTCAAGTGAGGTGTCCATATTCCATTCATGCTAGCGCCAGATCGAAATCGCCCATGACCGACGGAAAAAGGATCTATTCGTCTATACAAATCGAGATTGGGAAAAAACATCTCCCAGACCTCGAAGTTGCCGATGTCAGGCTCCGGGGTGTAGTACGCGGCTCCCATGTCGACCCCGTCCGCAACGCCCCGTGCGCATCCGCCAATGTATCCGGCGATAGCCACCGGTAAAAAAGCTCCTTTCATGCCGTGTTGATTGTAACCACTGGCTTGGAAGCCGAAGCTGGTTCTGAAGCCAAATACCTCCTCGCGATAACCGCGCAGATAGAATGCACTCCCGATAAGAGTCAACCAGTGGTTAAACACCTGGATCGTGGATGTCCAGATATTGGCGGTGGGCAACTCAAGAACCCGGCTTGGGTTGAGCACTGTATCGATTGGAACATTGAGTTGGCAAGGAAGGAGCGACCCCAAATTTGCTCGGCCGTCATAGCACATACTCTGCACCAAACCGATAGAGAGTCCGCCACGAACCCCGGATTCGGTAGCGTTCATGGAGTGCCATCCCCACTCTCCCGTTCCATCAAAGTCGATGCTAAGCGTTCCGGATGGTTCCACCGTCATCTCCACGGGCATCAGTCGCACTGTGTCTACTTTTCCGGGTAACCACGATACCGGCTGATCTTTCAGATAAAGCTCCACCGCCGTTACGTTTCGATATCTCCCCGGAACCATTCGCTGCTTAATTCGGGCCAATTGGGTTCGTCTCTCATCTTCGATCAGCTCCCGGGTGGTTTGTCGGAAGTAGTCCAACCCAAATTCTCCAATCAAATTCTTTGTCTCTTCACGGACCCGGATATTGGCTGCAACAGCTCCCTTGCGATCCAGCAGAAACGTCTGGTACATCCCGATCGTTCGCTCTATCCGTATCTCGAAGTCGCGCCTGATTTCGTCTCGAGAGCCGATCTTTTCGGCGCAGATCCTGATGCCATCTGTAGCCCGTTCAACGTTGGGAACTGCCATGCAGGGAGGGTTGACGGATCCAATATCGATCTCCATGATGACGGTGCAAACCCATGCCACCAACTCGTCTTTCCAAAAGATGGGCAAGATGTCATAGACATCAGCCGGGTGCAAACCGGCGATGGAATTGTCATTGCTGCAAAACAGATCGCCATCAGCAATCCCCACCTTAGTCTCATACTCATTGTTGATCATCCACTTGATGACCTCACCCATGGTCGCAATGTGGACCTGAATGCCAGTGGACTGAGCTATGTTGTCTCCCTCCGGTGTATATATGCCGATGCAAAGCTCCGCGACCTCTCGCACAAAAGGTGAGGCAGATATCATTCGAGTCGTCTCCCGGCCGGAGATGAGAGATGAAAGAATTCGCGAATGAAACAGCTCGTACTTCAGCGGGTCTGATTCTTTAGCTTCAAGGTCCATGATGCCTGCATAACACCCGGTTTCGTCATATGCACGCTGACTCGCATCCACCATTTCCTTCAATGTTTGAGGACTCTTTCTTAATACCATCGACGTGTCTCCTCTCTGCTTCGATTTGCCTTCCTGCTTATTTCTAGGTGATCCACAACAGCGACCACTCGTCCATATGTACGTGTTTGCCGGGTGGAATGAACAGTGTCGTAGCCGGAGCTTCAATCACAGCGATATCATCGATCGCATTCCCGGGACGAAGCTGGTCCATATCATATATTGCGGCAGTGTGCCATTGGCCGTTGGCAAATACATCCCTTTCGCCTTTGACTGCATCCTTTCTCGGCTGCTTGTCTTCCAGAGAACGCTTGATCAGTTTGGGTTTTATTTTGGGTAAAACGGTCATGAGACCCACTTCGAAGATATGATAGCCTGCCTCACGATATTGAGCGACTCCAGCATGCACCTTGCTGTATAGGTCATCGAAGTCTGCCAGAAGTTTATCTATATCTTGCGGTGTGCGGATCCGGTTCACGGGTGAAAGAACTTCAAGGTCTTCCATCTGGCCGCCATATCTCACATAGGCTATTGGTTTGATTTGGGCCTTTTCCCAGGGCAAACCTTCGGCCTTCAGATCGCCCATAGCCTGCTGCTCCAGTTCATCCCATGCGGCGTTCATCATTCCACCCATAAACATCTTGAAGTCATCGTCAACTCCGTATGGAATCACCACTGTTGCGGATTTTTGGTAGCGGTGAGTGATATCCACCGCGGCACAGCCAAATGCCGAAAAACCCGCTGCCCACGGAACCGTAGCCACACCTTTAAACGGTAGACCATCAGAATAGCCGGCAAGGTGTACCGGGCCTGCCCCACCATAGCCGATCAAGCAGTAGTCCGCAGGAGAGAACCCGCGGGCCAACAGGACCGACCTGATATGTTCCCTCATCGTGTTGTTGATAAGCTGGGTGATCCCCTCGGCAAAGTAGTACGGGTCTACGCCGAGTGGGTCGGCACATTGCTCTTTGATGGCGCTAAAGGCCTTTGGCTTATCTAGCTTCACCTTGCCTCCAAGATAGTTGTCCGGATTCAAGATACCCATGATCAGGGCACAGTCCATCACGGTTGGGATCTCGTTACCGGCATTGTAGGAAACCGGTCCCGGCTCGGCCCCGGCACTACCTGGGCCTATGAGAGGCCGTTTTGACAGAGGGTCGACGGTCACGAACTGCCCCATGCCCGCCCCGATGCTATCCATGGAGAGCGTTGGGATATTAAAGAATCGGCGGGCAAACACCACCTCGCGCAACATATACGGCTCACCCGCAGTGATCAGTCCGACATCAAAACTGGTACCACCCATGTCCGAGCACACCCAGTTATTTATGCCAAGTTGGGGTGCCAAGTGCAATGCCCCCAAGAGTCCACCCAAAGGACCACTGAAAGTAGCCTCGTGGAGGCGTGGGTACTGGACATTGCTCAGACCGCCATGGGATAGTATGATTTGAAGTGGCCGCTGATAACCGTTATCATGGAGCCTCTGCTCGATCTTGACCAGTTGCTCCCGAGCCGGTTCGGCTGCATAGGCATTGAGGATCGTGGTGTTGAGTCTCGCTTGTTCTCTTATAATCGGAGCAAGTTGGTGAGATAGATGAACGCGAACCGCCATACGTCTCTCCGCTATGATGGCTTTGGCAATCTCACCCACGCTAAGCTCGTGACTGGGATTGAGGAAGCAATACCATAGGCATACTGCTATGGCCTCGACTCCTTGGTCAAGGAGATCCTCGACTGCGTCTTTGACCTCAGCTTCATTCAATGGGAAGACTTCCATACCAAACATGTCTATTCTTCCCGTAACGCCTTTGACCATCTTTCTGGGCACAATAGGATCGGTGTGGCGATGCGTCACATGATGAAGCACATCCTGGTAGGAAT
Source organism: Chloroflexota bacterium (assembly GCA_013203045.1). Taxonomy (GTDB): domain Bacteria; phylum Chloroflexota; class Dehalococcoidia; order SZUA-161; family SpSt-899; genus JABMQN01. The sequence goes on along the minus strand of JABMQN010000227.1, from coordinate 10,172 downwards.
AGCCCGCATATGATTGGCGAGCACGCTCGTGCAGAAGAACATCTTCATCTCCGGCCTGTGTAATGACCCCCACTTTCTGTCCAGTTCCAGTGAGTAACACGTTGAGCATACCTGTCCCCGCATAAACGGCGGATTCGACCAATGGAAGAATGTCCTTCGACTCCCTTTCGAGGTCGATCTTCCAGTACTCGTACGCGTCACACAGGGAACTCCAATATCCTACCGACTGATCGAGCGGGGTTGTAGCCGACTTACCGATGCTGAAGTTCCCCTCCTTATCCACAATGACCATGTCTATCATGGTGCCACCGGCATCACAGGCTATGATCTCTGTCTCTTTTCCGTTGTCCATTCTCCCTCCCAGAAAAATCTTCACTGTCGATGAGCCTTTGAAAGTGCACTTGTCAAAGGCTGATCTCCCTGCAATCCGGCGAGGCGATGAGCTTCGCTCCCGTTACTTCCTGGACCTCGTGTGGGCTCCATCCGGGTGCTGTTTCTTGCAGCACCAGTCCATCAGGGGTGACCCTGATGACCGCGAGATCGGTTACGATTAAGGAAATACACCGTTTCCCCGTTAGAGGATATTCGCACTCCTCAAGTATCCTTGGTTCTCCAGATTCTGTTCTATGTTCCATGGCTACAATGACCCGGGCTCCCCCGACAAGCAAGTCCATAGCGCCACCCACTCCCGGAGCTCTCATCTTGGGCGACCAAATGTTGGCGAGATCACCTTTAGAAGACACTTGAAAAGCTCCTAAAACTGTGGCGGTAAGCCGTCCACCCCTTGCCATAGTGAAAGCCTCCAGGTTTGAACAGAACGATGTGCCAGGTGCGACCGTGAGGAATTCTCCACTTGCCCCATACGTGTCTCGGTCTATCTCTGCGTCCGTTTCCGGACGACCTCCGGGTGCCATTAATCCTACCTCGGTATGCACGTAGACGCCGTCTAACAAAAACTGAGTCACAAAGGCCGGTATACCTGCCCCGAGGTTCACCCAGTCACCCGGCTTGAACTCCTTGGCCACTCTCAATCCGATCAACTCTCGGCTAAGCCCTGGTTTTAATCCTGAATCTTGGTCTTTCCCTCCCACAACCAAGCGATGAGCCAGCAGTGGCTTGAGCTCCTCGAAAAGAACCTGGCGATCCATATCAGCCTTAACAATGCGATCAACAAAGATTGCCGGGGTCATGATTGATTCAGGGTCCAATTCCCCAGGTTGTACTATCTCCTCGACCTCCGCTATAGTTACCCGTGCGGCAGTTGCAAAAACGGGATTGAAATTTCGACTTGACCTCCGATACACCAAATTTCCCATTGTGTCGGCTTTGTAAGCGGGAATGAAAGCGTAATCAGCAGTCAGGGCGTTTTCGAGAATATGATCCTTTCCATTGAATGAACGGTGCTCCTTGCCCGTATCAACCGTAGTCCCGATACCAGTTGGGCTGTAGAATGCCGGAATCCCTGCGGCTCCGGCCCTGAGGCGTTCGCATAGGATCCCTTGTGGAACCAATTCAAGTTCTAACTCACCAGACTGTATCTGTTCATCCACTGCTGTAGCAAAGCCTGAATATGCGCCGAAAGCTGCGATAAGTTTTCTGATTTGTCGTTTCTCAGCTAAGTCAGATGGTGATCCGGGCCCGGCCGCGACAGTGTTACATATCACAGTCAGATTGCCGATGCCACTCGCCTTGAGAGCGTTGAGTAAGCTGAATGGTGCAGCCTGTGGGACTCCAAAGCCCCCCACAAGAATGCTTGCACCGTCACGTATATCATGAATCGCTTCTGCCGGCGAGTTGAATACTTTGTTCACAGCGAGCCTCCTTTGTCGTTGTAAGGCAGTGTCTTAACTGAGAGACGCCCTCCAGAGTAATCATCAAACAGGTATCCAAAACGTATGGTTTCATGGAACCAGGAAATGCGAGATACTTTAGGCCATCACCAACGGTTATTGTGTCCGGATAACGGGGTACCAATCCGGTTCCAACCTGACCAGGTCTTCTTCCGTGCCGTCTATTCGGAATACTGCCATATGGTCCCAGCCATGTCGTGTATTTTCGTCAAAACTCCATTCCTCGTAAGCTTCGCCAAAGTCCATCGGAAAAGATAGGAGAGTGTTGTACAATGCCTCCTGGCTGAAGTTCTCAGGCCCTACGTTTTCGACCGTCTGCCTTATGGCACTAATGATACCGTATATGTGGTGGATTGAACTTATATATGCCATACCACTAAAGATGATATCGTCAGCGTCATCGTGATTCTCCCTCACAAGCTTGTTGGCCAGATTAGATAATTCAGCATCTTCATTCCACCACCGACAACTCAAGGTGACGAGGCTTTCGTCAATCGCATCCCAACCGGCAACCTCTGACGCAAAGCCAATGAAAGAAGCCTGCGCGTCAGTCAACAGCTGTTTCCCTTTGCCCCCTGCAATTTTATACGTCCTTGCAAAACTGGCCCATGGTGCTCCGGGGGGAATAACATAGTCGACGTCTTTGAGGGCGTTAGCTTCATTGGTAAAGTCAAAGGAGCTAAAACTGGTCATCCATGAACCCACCCATTCAAACTGGTCCGGATGAGCTATAGCATACTCCTCGGCTGCGTTATGCTGATCTGTGAAGTACGAATCTAGCCAAGCTGTACCGCCAACTTTGGCCGGACCCTTTGTCTGCCAGTCCCAATCGTACTCAGCGACCCAGGTAAGCAGGGTTCTGATTGTAGTCTGTGAACCGTTTTGCATGCAAAACACATATCCCGGAGGATGGAGGATTTCTTCCCCGACAGACAGGGAAAACAATACTACCTTCTCCTTATCAACTCGAGGTTTTAGTGTCAACGAAGTGTGTGTGAAACCAGTCATGAAAACGTCCGCACCCCTTTCTTTCAACCATTCATATCCCGGTATATCTTTGGCAGGGTCATATTGCCCATCGTAGAACAGAGCGTCCAACGTCACGCCGGGGATGAGGTTCTCCTTGTTGAAGTAATCAATGAGATTACTAAGTGACTGATTGACTGTCAGCATGGCTCCCGCTGCCGGTCCTGTCATATCTGAGAGAAAACCTATGGTTATAGTCACGTCCTCTGCAGGCTCCTCTGTTGGTTTCACTGTTGCTGTTTGGGTTGGAGTCTTCTCTTCCTCATCATCGCCACCACTACAACCAACTGACAATGGCAATAATAGTAATATCATCACCAACCTAATCATTCCTATTCGACTTGGTGTTTTCATCGTTTACCCCCTTTTTGTACTAGCAAAGCATCACACCTTATAGTAACCAATTCCACCAATCCGCGTACCTACTAGCCAAAAATCAAAAAGGCCATCCAGCTATAGCTGAACAGCCCTCTTTTAGGTTGTTTTCAGTTGTATAACACAGCCGTTGTAGATTATTTGTCTGGTATTGTATCTCAAAACCGTTTCTTCCTCCCGGTTGTTTACTGATACTGTATATCCAGCTTAATCAACAGCTCATTCGCTTGCTTATGTCACAATTGCCCGTAGTTCTTGATCGTAGTGAGCGTCAGTATTCATGCCTTGTCTAACTTTTAACATAAAGTGGCTAAGTATAGCACATTTAAGTATCGTTGTCATATCACGGAATCGCGTCGCGTTTTCGTGACAAAATGTAAGATATTTCGTGATATTTCTCATGGTAGCTAATGGTTCCAAGCTCTGCACGGAAAGGACTTAGTTCTGGGGACTCGAGCCACGTCTAAGCACGAACGGATCCTCCCCATCCCCGGGATCACTTGACAGGGCGATTTGTGCAGAACATACGTGATTCGGACTCTGTTTGCAAAGAGGGCCTTGTTAGCTCTTGTAAAACCGTTGGCAGTAGCGTAGAATTGGCACACATTTGACACGATCCAAGGTGGGGACTGGGCGCATCCGGGATCGGATTCGCGCTGACAACCGCGAGAGGAGGAGAAATGGTGAATAGACCGGGCCAACTGGTAATCATTATGCTGGCGGTTTTGCTCCTTGCGTTACCCATGCTGGCTGCTTGCAACGGAGGTGATGACGATAAAGAGCCAACTGCGCCTTCCGTAACACCCACCTCTCAGACAACCGGGCCGGCTGAAGATGTGGTGATCACTATCGGCAACATCACGGATGCAACGGGAACAGGGGCAAACGCAATGGCAGTCATAGACATGGCTCTGGAAGACCTGGTCAGATACTTCAACGAGGAAAACCTCATTCCAGGAGTCGAGCTGAAAGTGATCATGTACGATGAGCAATCCGATCCTTCCAGAGACATTCCCGGCTACGAGTGGCTGAAGATGAAGGGCGCTGACCTGATGTTCACCCCTCTCGGATGGGTCTCGGAATCCCTCCAAGTCCGGCTTGAAAAGGATGAGATAGTGCTCTTCACAGTGGATGCCAGCCCAGAGGACCTTTACCCTCCCGGACATATATTCCTCCTGACCACCCTCGCCAGCGAAATGGCTGAACCCCTGATGCGATGGATCGCTGAAAACGATTGGGACTACAAGGTCAGAGGTCCGGCTAAGGTTGGCGGAGCCGGCTGGTTTATCCCCTATCAGCAAATGCTGCTCGACTCGATGGAGGAATATTGCTCTGCTCACCCGGACCAGTTCGAGTGGAAGGGAGGATACCTGAACGACTTCAGTTTTTCCTGGGACGCGGAAGTCGAGGCACTGAAGGATTGTGACTACGTCGTTCCGCCGATCGTCATGGCAACTTTCGTCAAGGCGTATCGACAAGCAGGTCATACGGCGAAGTTCCTGGGCTCAGACAGTCAAGCTGCCTTCCTCGGATTGATAGGCGACGCACGTCTTTGGGAGGAGATCGACGGAATGCTATTCTTAAGAATACCCCGCTGGTGGAATGAAGAGGATGAGATAGTCAACCTGGCCAAGAAACTCCTTTACGACTATCATCCCGGCTCAGCTGAAAATACTATCCGCAGCGGCAGCTCATATCTCGCGGTCAGTCAACTTAACCTGATGTTGCAGATCATCGCCGATGCGGTCGAAGCCAAGGGCCCACAAGGCTTCAGTTCGCAGGCTCTATATGATGCGGCCAAATCTTTCTCTCTCACCATTGACGACATCACATTCAGCTTCAACGACACCAAACGAACGTGCATCAATTATTACGGCATGTATGAAGCAAGTGCGGCAGAAGAGGACCTGTTCAGAGCGGACCCAGAGTGGCTCGCGATCACCCGTGCACCGTAGGAGCTACTCAACAGTCTGTCAGGATGGTAGACCATTTGGATCGTGGAGAGCCCTCTGGCACATATGTGTCGGTGTCTGGGATCCGGCATATCCTGAGCCTCGATCTTCGTCAAAACCCCATTTTCAACGTGAGCTAACAGCCCACATACCGAACCGCAAGCAGAATGGCAAACGGTAGGGATCAGTTTTTTATTTGCAGTTGTCATTGCACCTCCTGATTTGCAGTTAGCGAGGGAATCCTGAACTCCCTTTCGGGTTGTGATTAAAACATTCGCCTGTAAGCCTGTTAATATGTATAGGCGTGATTTGGAGCTACCACTAGGGTTGCCTCAGCGTTGGATACCATTCCGGGTCGATTCTCATGACATCTTTGTCAGCTGCACTAATTCTGTAGATTCCGTAGAGATCCACCGGAGTTCGCTTGACCTTGCTGTAGCTGATCCGTGCCACACCATCGATACTCCGGGTGTAGGATTGTGCTGCCTCATATAACGCCTCAGAATTGTAATTCTCCGGGCCTACTGTTTCCACCGCATTTTGGATTATCTCGAGTATGATAACAAAGTTTGCCATTACAAGGTATCCTACACCCTGACTCATGATTTTTTCGGCATCAGAAGGATGATTCTCGTTCAGAAGCTTCTTGGTGAGATCAATTATCTCACCTTCTTCGTTCCACCATCGCAGCATTCTAGCGATCAGCATCCCATCTATTTCATCCAGGAGCTGGGCATCCCGTATTAATCCAAGAAACGCAAGGTGGGTATCCACACCAAAAAAACTCGCTTCATAGCCTGCTGCTCGATATTCCTTCACGAAATTGGTCAATATAGTGGGAGGGAACACATGGTCGCAGTCTTTGAGTGCCTCGACTTCAGGTCCCCAAGTAAAAGTGCTTATATTTGTTAGACGCCCATCTACCCATTCGAACTGGTCCGGGTGAACTTCAGCATATTCTTTCATTGCTTTAAAGTAGGCCTCGGCAGACGGTTCTTGCCAGGCGGCACCACCAATCCTGGCTGGCCCTTTCGTCTGGTAGTCCCAATCATTTTCAGCGATCCATTTAAGTACAGTGTAGACCGGTTGTTCGTTGATTTCACCTACTATGAATAAGCGTCCCGGAGGAGAAAGTATTTCGCTCGGAGTGGAGGCTACAAACATGCAGATCTGGTCCTCTTCGATGATCGTGCGAAGCGTCACTGGCGCTGATGTCACCGAAGTATAGATGAGATCAACATTACGTTCTTTCAACCATTTGTACCCCGGTATATCTTTAGAAGGATCGAATGAGGTATCATAAGCCAATACTTCCAGCCTGACCCCCGGAATAAGGTCCTGCTCGTTGTAGTAGTTCACCAGATCTTCCAGTGCTGCATCTATGACTTGCATGGGGTTTGATCCTACTCCCGTCATATCTGTAAGGTTACTTGATATATTGCAATCCGTATAGTATCATGACCCAAAGCTGGGACTGACCCATAACATGGGGGGCACCCCGGGGTTTGCTAATGTTAGCTGTATCATCGTAGGACAGTAGATCAACGAAGGATAAAAGGATTATACGGTGCAAAATGAGCCCATAGGAGCCTTAACTGGATATCGCGTTCTGGACCTGGCCGATAGCAGAGGTGCATACTGTTCCAAGTTGCTCGCTGATCTGGGCGCGGATGTGATTAAAATTGAACCGCCGGAAGGTGATCCGGGCAGGAGTGTACCACCGTTTGCAGGTGATGTGCCTCATAACGAAAAAAGTCTGTACTTCTTGCATCGCAACGCCAACAAACGGGGGCTAACTACAGATCTTCACACCCCCGAAGGCAAGGCGCTACTCAAGAAACTGGTCAAAACAGCAGATGTCCTGGTAGAGAATGCATCGCCGGACTACATGAAGAATCTAGGGCTGGACTACTCTGTACTTCGGGATATAAACCCGGAGTTGGTTATGGCCAGCATGACCGAATTCGGCCCGGGTGGGCCCTACAGGGACTACAGGGGATCCAACTTAGTAGACTTCGCCATGAGCGGAGTGATGATTACGAGTGGCTTCCCGGGCAAGACACCTTGCCTGGTTCCAGGCTCACAGTCCCAAGACTCGGCTTCGCTAATCGCGGCAATCGGGATACTGGCCGCGCTCTACATGCGCAGCACAACGGGAAAGGGTCAACACATTGAGACCTCTGTGCATGAAGCCTCTCGCATCGGACTCTACCCTTGGCTACTGTCGACGTACACTCACCTGATGAATGAGGCCGCTGATGGAGGGGTCGCGCCACAAGCTGAGACGCGAATGGGAGATTCCGTCTATCCGGTCTTCCCGTGCAAGGATGGATTCATCCGCTTGATTGCCCTGACCCCACGGCAGTGGGATGCAATGGTTCGGGTCCTGGGGAATCCTGAAGTGCTGCTCCTACCGGAATGGCGGAACCTCGTATACCGGATATTCAATGCCGACGCCATTCATCCCATCATGACTGAGCACACAAGTCAGTACACCATGCAGGAGCTGTTTGAAGCTGGGCATCGAGAGGGTGTGCCAGTTGCTCCCATCTTCAGTGTTGAGGATTTTGTCAACAGCCCTCACACCAGGGCCAGAGGCTTCTTTGTAGAAATGGACCATCCTGTTGTTGGTGCTGCTTTGTATCCTGGTCCACCCTACCGGTGGAGTGAAACCGTAGCTTCAATCAGGCGTCCGGCCCCATGCCTGGGAGAGCACAATCAGGAGATTCTCCAGGAGGCGGACATACCTCAACAGCAAGAGGATTCCTCTGTTCTCAAACAAGCGGGAGCAGGGTATGGCCAGAAAACTGGAGATTTACCGCTTAAGGGGATTAAAGTCATTGCGTTCGAGACCGGTGCGGCAGGCCCTGATTTCACCAAGATACTTGGCGAACTAGGAGCTGATATCATCAAAATGGAGTCGGCAGATAACCTCGATTTCGCAAGGTGCATCGGGTCAGACATCAACAGGATCGGGGGATTCAATGAATCGAACCGCAATAAGCGGAGCTTCGGAATCAACCTGAAGACACCGGAGGGGCAGGAGATTGCCAGAAAGCTCATCAAGAGAGTTGATATTCTCGCGGAGAACTTCCGCGGTGGGGTAATGGAGAGTCTGGGACTTGATTATGCGAATGTGCGAAAGCTCAATCCCGATATCATCTATATCAGCAGCCAGGGTTTCGGTGGAAACGGGCCTTACAGCGACTATCAAGCGTATGGACCCATAGTCGCCGCGGCCTCCGGCATGCTCTCGATCTGGGCCAATCCCGACGATCCCTATCCTGTGGGCTCCAATGCCCCGCTCCCGGATCACACCGCCAGCAAACATCTTGCAGTGGCTGCCTTGGCTGCACTCGACTTCCGAAGCCGAACCGGGAAAGGGCAATACATCGATACTGCTCAAACCGAGGTCGCGGCCGCTCTTCTGGGCGAATACTACATGGACTACACAGTAAACAACCGCGTGCCCAAGCCAATCGGCAATCGAAACCCCAACGCGGCTCCACACGGATGCTACCGATGCAAAGGCGAAGACACCTGGTGCGTGATAGCGGTTTTCACCGATGCGGAATGGAGTGCCTTTTGCAGAGTGCTAGATCACTCCCTGGCACAGGATAGGAAGTTCGCAAACCTGTCGGATCGATTGGCCAACGTGGATGATCTGGACAGGCTGGTCGAAGAGTGGACCTCCGCCCGTAATCCCCATGAAGTGATGGAAGCGCTTCAAGCGGTAGGGGTCCCGGCCGGAGTAGTCCAGCGGGTTCCCGATACAATCAAGGACCCACAACTCGAATGGCTCGGTGCCATCATAGAGATGTATCATCCGAAAGGCGGGAAGACGCTCTATCCAGCCATTCCCTTTCGAATGTCCGGAACACCGCCACTCGAAAGCAGCCCGGCCCCACTTCTGGGCCAGCACACAGTAGAGATATGCCGAGAACACCTGGGACTATCGGAAGAGGAAATCGTCAGACTGGTGAATAAAGACATCCTGCAAACCCCGGAAAGTACTGAGGGACAAGCGAAAGGGATGTTTGGATGAACGCGCGGAATATGAAGGAGTTATCAAATGGCTGAAAGAGTAGGAATCATAGCTGTAGGCCAGACAAAGTACAGTCCGAACAGAGCAGACGTGACTGAAGGCGAACTGGCGTACGAAGCAATCAAACTGGTTCTGGAAGAGACTGGTCTCACCTTATCCGATGTTGATTCAGCTGTTACCTCATCACAAGATTTCTGGGATGGCAGGACGATATCGAGTTTGAATATTCAGTCTTTTGTTGGGGCGCATCTGGGTCATGAAGACAAGGTATGCGAGGACGCCATCAATGCTATATACGCCGGTGTAGCCCAAATCCTAGGCAGGCCATATCGATATCCTGTGACTCACAACTCCATGCAGTTATCAGAATGGTTTAGTGAAACCAGAAACTCATTCTTAAAATTATCTCTTCTGCTCGATAAATCATTGGATCTTAATTTACAGTAGTCCATCTCGTTATTTTTGTTCTTCTATCGTTCGTGCATGTATGAGTAGTCTGATTTTTGCAGAGCATGCATCCCGAAACTGATCATTTTTGTCTTCGGGAATGCATAACAAGTTGATCAAGACCGACTTCACCCGCCGCTTTGCGACGTGTGAAGCGGCTTATCAAGACGTTATTCTTCCGATATCCCCATGCTGTTGATGTTCTACAATCTTGTCAGTAGTTAACTGATCAGGGAAAATGTCAGTCATGGAAGGATTGACATTGACACAGAAAGAACAAGAAAGATTACAGACATTGAATCTGGTATTGGAAGAGTGGCTCAATAAAACCAGGATCAAGGATCCGGGTGCGCTGAGTTATGAACATCCCGGATTCATGCGTGGGTTGCTAACGCCTTGCTAACGTCTCGGAGGGATCATCGGGCAGGTGTTATCACTGGGCTGGATCAGTGCGGTATTGATTCCGAGAAGTTCTGG
>JABMQN010000226.1 GCA_013203045.1 Chloroflexota bacterium | reverse complement strand
TTCCTCAGGTTCCTCTGCAGCTACTTCGTCAACGATTTCCGCAACTGGTTCCTCAGGCTCCTCTGCAGTTATTTCCTCGGCGGTTTCGGCGACCGGTTCCTCAGGCTCTTCTGTAGCTACTTTCTCGGTGGTTTCAGCGACTGGTTCTTCAGGCTTCTCTTCAACCTTTTCCCCTTCGGCTGGTTCAATGATGACCTTTATCTTTGCAACAGCTTCTTTGGTGAGTTCTATATCTATTTCATGTTCACCGAGCTGGCGCAGCGGATCCTCAAGTTTTATCATCGATTTCTCAACGGTATGTCCCAGACGTCTCAATTCTTGCTGAATCGCAGTGCTGGATACGGACCCATAGATATTACCTTTGCTGGTTACTTTCTTGCCAAAAACTAGTGATACTCCATCGATGCTTCCCACAACACCTTGCATTTCTGCCATTTGCTCTTCGCGTCGTATGGCAGCTGCACGCTTTAATGCTTCGACCCGCTTGAGTTCTTCCGCAGTAGCAAGTACGGCAAATCCTTTAGGAAGCAGATAGTTCCTTGCATGCCCCCTTTTCACCTCTTTAACTTCACCTGCATCGGCTACATTTGGTACATCCTGAACGAAGACTACTTTCATTACAATCCACCTTTGTTTTACTATTTCAAAACGGCGACATTTCGATAACGAAAAACCGACTCTCGCCGATTGTGTTTTCATTATGGCGCGTAATTGATATTCTACATCACTATTCGGAAATCGGGAAGCCCTTGCGCGGTTCTTGGTGTGGGGAACCTAGCTTTGCTTGTACTTGTCGTGAAACACTATTTCTGAAAGTTCTTTACGGCGAGGTGCCTGAGGGACTTCATCAGGGTAGCCTATGGGCAGCATCAGCACTACAGCCACATCGGAGGGAACTTCAAGTATTTCGGCAACTTTCCGGGCATCAAAGAGCCCCACGGGCACGGTACCTAATCCAAGGGAATGAGCAGCCAGCATCATGTTCTGAGCTGCCAGGGCAGTATCGAACATGTACCAGTCGCCCTTATCTGTTGGCGCTTCACCTTTATAGTAACCTGATTTCCTCAATTGGCCACAAATCACAATGGTTACTGGAGCGGTTTTTATGGCCTCAGCTGCCGGATTGCCATGTCCCTTGGTCTCAGCAAGTTTAGCCTTGATTTCAGCATCGCGCACTACTACGAATCGCCAGCTTTGCGTATTGACCCAGGAAGGAGCCCATCGTCCTGCCTCAAGCACAATGTTGATGAGATCATCGTCAACCGGGTCAGATTTGTATTTACGAACGCTTCTGCGTTCATTTATGGCTTGTATCAAGTCCATATTATCATCCTGGGTGTGAAAGGTTAGTCCCTCTCAGAGTAATCCTGAGGGAGTCCTTCCACCAAATTTATCGGGGCATTCCGAGGCCTCTTTGCGCAATTACATTTCGCTGAACTTCATTAGTGCCAGCTGCGATCTTGGGTCCCATACTACAAACGTAACTGTGCCAAATGGCCCCTCTCAGTTTTGACCACTTTGAATCGCCTTTCATTTGTGCGTAGGAACCTTCCATCTGTAATCCGATATTGGCCAGTTCCAGCATAGCCTCGGTGATGAATACCTTCGACATTCCTGCTTCAGCTTCAGGGATAATCCCCTGTTCCTGCATCCAGGCTACCCGGTAGGAAAGGAGCCTGGCAACCTCTATCTTGGCGGCTGAGTTGGCCAGTCGATGCCGTATGAGTTGATCATGAACAGAAAGTTGCCTGCCGCTCATGGTTTCCTTAGCAAATGCCGTGAGATCATCGAAAAGACGTCGCCCGGTGCCGATGAAACCGGCCCCGGAACGCTCGAAACTCAATAGGGTCATGGCAACCTTCCAGCCCCCATTCTTTTCCCCAACCATGTTCTCTTTTGGGACCTTTACATTATCGAAAAAGACCTCGGAGAGTTCTTGTCCGTTGGCCATATCCTCCATGGCTACTACTTCAACGCCGGGGGTTTTCATATCCACGAGGAAGAAGCTTAACCCTTTATGACGAGGAAGATCGGGATCGGTTCGGGCCAAAATAGCGCACCAGTCGGACCGGGTTGAAAGTGATGTCCAGACCTTCTGACCATTGATATAGTAAGCGTCATCCTTTTCTTCAGCGCGTGTTTTGAGAGAAGCAAGATCAGAGCCGGATTCTGGTTCACTGAAACCTTCGCACCAGAAGGATTCCGCGTTGGCAATTTTAGAAACGTGTTGTTTTTTCTGATCGTCTGTCCCACATACGATCAAAGTCGGGCCCACCATAACCACACCGATGGCATTAACGCCTGGGGCCCTGTAGTAAGCCATCTCTTCAAAGAACATAACCTGCTCGATATGCGTTCGTTCCTGGCCACCGTACTCTTTGGGCCAGGCCATGGCGATCCAGCCTTTTTCGGCCAGTTTTTTCGAAATCTTCTGATACATGGCCCACACATCATCTTTTTCCAGTTCCATTTCGATCATTGTAGGGCCAGCTAGGCCATGCCAATCGGGAGGGATCTCTGTTTTCAAGAACTCCCGGATTTCAGTTCTGAATGCCTCTTGTTGTTCGGTCAGTCGAAAATCCATTGTCTTTACCTCATTCGTATAATCGTCTTTGGAAAGTTACGCTAAAAAGGAGCCAAAAACTGGGATCCCAAAGACTTAGTGTATCATTTTGGCAGAGATTGTTTCAAGATAGAGATTGCCTGGCCCAGGGCAATAGCGCCTTATTGCAAGGTAGGGGCACGATGCATCGTGCCCCTACTCATCGTTCATGACGGGCAAGATGCCTGTCCTACGAGGGCTTTTTATTCGACTTCCATAGGGCAGGCGTCCCGCCTGACACGTGTGGAAGCGTCTTTTGACCTACATTCATGGTTATAATAAGATGCGATTGCCCTGTACTTAATCTAGCTTGCTGTACATACGTCGTAGCATAAGTGCTATAATGCGAATCGAAGGAATCTTGATATGGAGAAAGTTATAGGCAATGCAAAGCTCTCTCTTATGCAGGGCGATATTACGCAGCAAGATTCCGATGCTATTGTAAACGCGGCCAACTCCGGTCTCATGGGTGGTGGAGGGGTGGATGGTGCGATCCATCGGGCAGGAGGGCCTGTAATCAAGGAAGAGTGTAAGAAGATCGTCGCGGAGCATGGGAGGCTTGCAGCGGGGCAGGCAGTCATTAGCACTGGTGGAAACCTAAAGGCCAGACATGTAATCCATACGGTTGGACCAGTCTGGCACGGTGGTGCGAAGGGTGAGCCGGAGACCCTGGCGAGTGCCTATCGGGAAAGCCTGAAAGTCGCGGCGGAAAACGGGCTAAGAACCGTTTCGTTTCCCTCGATTAGCACTGGTGTTTATGGTTATCCCATCGATAAAGCAGCCGAGGTAGCCCTTCGGATCGTTGTTGATTTCCTAACCCAGGAGACAAGCCTAAAGGAAATTACCTTTGTTCTGTTCGATTCACGTACGTTTGAGGCCTACAGTCGGGTGATGGAGGAATTGTAGGGTAATCCAAACTGGGAGAGATGCGAAGTGGAGCAAATATATAACTACATTGAAGAACATTGGCTGGAGGCGATAGAAGACCTTAAGCGATACTGCGCACAGCCTAGCATCAGTGCCCAGGCAGTGGGGATGGAAGAAACTGCAACTTTAACGGCTGAGTTGTTGCGGGTGTGTGGTATCAATTCTCAAATCCTGCAGACGAAAGGCCAGTATCCCGTGGTATATGGGGAGTTAAAAGGAGAATCACCGTATACACTCCTGTTTTATAACCATTACGATGTCCAGCCGCCGGAGCCGCTGGAGCTATGGACTTCGCCTCCTTTCAAACCAACCGTCAATGAAGGTAGGCTGTTGGCACGGGGTGTTTCGGATGACAAAGGGGATATCATCGCTCGATTGCTGGCAATAAAGGCATTCCTCAATACCAGGGGTCATTTACCAATATCCATTAAATTCCTGATCGAAGGTGAAGAAGAGGTTGGGAGCCCTAACTTACCTGCGTTTGTGGAAAACAATCGAGATTTACTCACGTCTGATGCTTGCTATTGGGAAGGCGGTAGAGTGAGTTGGGAGGATCGAGCGGAGATAATTCTAGGCTTGAAAGGCATCGTTGGAGTGGAATTGGAAGCTCATGGAGCCATCCGGGATTTACACTCATCCATCGGCACCATCGTGCCTAATCCGGCATGGAGATTGGTATGGGCTTTGGGCACACTGAAGGATGCTGATGAAAACATACTTATCGAAGGCTTTTACGATGACGTTCGCCCACCGACTAATGAGGAGACTGAAGCAATCAGAGTCCTCCCTTCAGATGAAACGGAATTGAAGGAGAGCCTGGGCATCGAATCCTTCCTAAATGGATTGACTGGCGTGGACCTGAATATGCGTAGTATTCTGCAGCCTGCCTGCAATATCAATGGGTTTATTTCCGGGTATACTGGCGAGGGATCCAAAACTGTGCTACCATGCTATGCCAAGGCCAAACTTGATTTCCGGTTGGTACCTGATCAGAACCCGAAGGATATAATTGCGAAATTACGCAAACATCTTGAGAAGCAGGGGTTTGCTGATATTGTTCTGACTGCTGCTGAAGGTGAAAAACCTGCTCGTACTTCCCTAGATTCGCCATATGCAAAAATCGTGAGCGAAGCTGCCCGAGAAGTTTACGGTTCCGAGCCGATCATCAAACCCAGTATGACCGGAAGCGGGCCAATGCATTTATTCACGGCCACACTCGGATTACCGGTGGCTTCGTCCGGGGTTTCAAATCCGGATTCCAGACCGCATGCGCCAGATGAGAATATTCGCCTTGCCGATTTTATTCTGGCTGCCAAACACGTCGCAGCTATCATGGCGCGATGTGGTCAGTGAGAGTATAAATTACCTCAGAGAATGCAAAAAACGCGCCAGAATACGCAATCTGGCGCGTTTTGATTGTGATTCCTGTTGTATATCCAGCTATAGCAACATGACTGTATCGCTATCAGTATTGGCTACCCAGACGCGGGTCCCATCGGTCATCAGTGAGCCGGGGTTAAAGCCTACTGAGTAAGTATCGAGCAGATCGCCAGTAGAAGCCTTAAGCTTCAGTACGTTATTATCTGAAGCATTCGCTATCCAGATATAGGTGCCATCGGTAACAAGAGCGCAGGGATTATTGCCCACGGTGTAGGTAGTTACTAATTCACCACTTGAAGCTTTCAGCAGCATTACGTCGTTGCTTGCGGAATTCACAACCCAGACGTGATTCTCATCAATGGTAAGGGAACAGGGGCTTTCGCCGACGGCAAAAGTATCCAGCACCTCACCGGTGGAGGACTTCAGCACCATCACATTATTATCGCCGGCATTCGCCACCCAAATATTGCTTCCAATCACTGCCAGCGCACTTGGATTGTTGCCGACGGTATAGGTTTCCAATACTTCTCCGGTGGAAGCTTTCAACATCATCACGGTATTATCTGCGGCATTTGCTACCCATGTGTAGTTCCCATCGATAGCCAGAGCGCTTGGGCTGTTTCCCACTGAGAAAGTTTCTATCACGTCACCGGTGGAAGCTTTTAACATCGTGACGGTGTTACTTGCAGTATTGGCTACCCACATATACGTACCATCGAAAGCAAGGACACCAGGACTATCGCTGACTGTATGAGTATCAACTATTTCACCAGAAAGAGGTTGTAATGTCATCACGGTGTTGCTTCCTGAGTTAGCTACCCATACGAAGTTCCCATCAAAGGCAAGTGCTTTGGGATTGCCACCAACATTGAACGTGTCGGTCACGTTGGGGGTGGGTAACTCAACGGGCGTCTCCTCGGGAGTCGGTATTTCTGTCGGTGCAGGTGTGGACGTCTCCTCGGGAGTCGGTGTTTCTGTCGGCAGAGGTGTGGATGTCTCCTCGGGAGTTGGTGTTTCTGTCGGCGCAGGTGTGGACGTCTCCTCGGGAGTTGGTGTTTCTGTCGGC
>JABMQN010000018.1 GCA_013203045.1 Chloroflexota bacterium | reverse complement strand
TCACTGGGTACGCTGAATGAGTTAACAGGCAAAGTAATGCCTTATAAATCCAGATCAAGGAAACGATCTAAAGGTAAAAGGTAGGTAATTCTGTCAACCATGTGCCCGGTTTAACGTGTCAACTATGTTCCGGGTTGCACCGTTGAAAACAGCTTATCGGAAAACCCTCACCTAACCTCTCCCAAGAAGGGAGAGGGATTTATTGGAGGTCAAAATGAGTGAACACAAAGGAATTGGAGATAGTGGCAGGACCCTCAAGCAGATGCTTGAGGACAACAAACGATTGTACGAAGAGACCGGCTGTTACGCTGGTGTCACCGATCCTCATGTTTTAAAAAATGATCCGGTCAAAGCCGAGCTTTTTCATTCCCGGCTCGTATCAGCGCTGATCTCAGGCAGGGAGACCACCAAGAAGGTCAGCGGCTCCCCATTCGTTCGGGAGGTCGCCGAGCTTTGCGTCGGTTTCTATACCCCGGAGGGCGATTGCATCGCCCAGTCCACAGGCATCCAGGTTCATATCCGTTGCATGGGGGATGTTATTCAATGGATGATCGAACATAACTACGAAGAAGAGGTGGGCATTGACGATGGCGATATCTTCAGTTGCAACGATCCCGTTATTGCCGGAGTCCATGCCGCCGATGTCTATGACTGCATGCCTATTTACTGGGAAGGGGAACTGATCGGCTGGGTATCCACGGTAATTATGGAAATGGATAGCGGCGCAGTAACCCCTGGGTGTATGCCGGTGCCCAATGTAGAGCGGGCTACCGATGGACTTAAGTTCTGCGCTGAGAAAATTGGATTTAACAATAAGTTGCGGCGGGATTATGAGATCAAGATCGAAATCAGCCTCGGTTTGGCCGACCTTTTTTTACTGGACCGGAAGGGAGCGGTAGCCGCCGATATCCGGGTTCGCGAAGAGGTCAAAAACGTGATCCGGGAGTTCGGGCTAGACTTCTTCAAGCAGGCAACGAGAGAGCTTATCGAAGAAGAGCGCCGCAACCAGTACAAACGGATCCGGCAGAGGACGATACCGGGCCGTTACCGCGACGTAGTCCCATGCGAGATATATATGGCAGATCAACCGGTGGCCTGGCTGCCCGGCAAAAAAGACATGATCCGACTGGTTCCCATGCAGATGGATATCCTGCCATCGGGAAACATAGTGCTGGATTTTGAAGGGACTGGCGAGTGGGGCTGGCACCCGTTCAATGCTACCCCATCGGGATTGTGGGGAGGCATCTCGATTGCCGTCGTGCAAACCCTTTCCTACGATGGTCGGGGTAATCTCGGATCGCTCCTGCCATTTGACCTCAAGCCTCCTGTAGATTCCCTGCTCAATCCGACTGAAGTCAAACATCTGGCAACTTCTACCCCATGGCTTCCGCTGGTGGATATGTGTAGCCTGTGGCTAGGGATGCTGGGTTCCGCCTTCTATCTGAGGGGGTTCCGGGAGGAGATTTATAATTACCGCTCCGGATCGACCCTCCAAATGGCCGGCTATGACCAGTACGGCAACAAGCGCCCGATGATGGCTGGCGGGCTGGGGCACCTGGGTGCAGGCGCCAGGGGAGTCTGTGACGGCATAGATGCCGGAGGATGGATAGGCACTTTGGAAGTCGATCTTGGCGCCGACGAAGTGTGGGAATTATTTGTGCCTGAAATGGAGATGGGGAAACAGCTTGATCCCTACTCTTTGGGATATGGGAAATACCGTGCCGGACTGTCACTGCCCAAAATCACCATGATTCACGGTGCCGGTTTGTGCGTCGCTGCCGGGTTGGTGGGATGTGCTCACGATCGACTAATTCCCAATATCGGCATGTTTGGCGGATACCCAGGCAGCAAGCGAACTACCTTCCTGCTTCGCTACGAAAATCTGGCGGAACGGATGGAGAAGCGGGAGCCTCTGTTCCTTCATGGCATGGACCACCCTGCTGAATTCATCGATCGGTTCCCTGGCGAGGTGATCCCCCTCAGTCATATGCCAGCTCCCATGGAGGTGCGGAATGGAGACGTCGTCTTTTCCGATAATGGCTCCGCCGGAGGTCTGGGCGACCCGATCGAGAGGGACCTGGCACTCCAAAAAGCAGACCTCGACAACGGATTGGCCAATGAGGAGATAAGCAGAAACGTGTACTGCATAGCCGCCAATTACGATGAGAAAACCAAAGAGTGGACTATCGATGAAGCGGAGACAAAGAAACTCCGAGAAGAAAAGCGTAAAGAAAGACTTTCGCGCGGTGTACCTGTAGAGGAATACTGGCGAAAAATAAGGCAGCGAGTGCTTGAGAAAGACCTCGATCCTCTGCTGACTGAAATGTACCAGAGCAGCATGAAGCTGAGTGAGGTATTCACACAAGAATTCAAGGATTTCTGGACCCTCTCTGAGGATTTTAATTTTTAAGCGCGACAGTTACACTGTTGCCTCATTTACGGTAGCTCGAGCTAGCGTAATCCAAAAGGGGTGAAAAAATGGAACACAGCAAAGAAGATTTGAAAGACCTGTATGATGGTAATCTCCGTTGGGAAAAGGTCAAGGAGATCATGAGCCAGCCCAAGGACAATGACCGGTTCGATAAATATATCGAGATACTTCAGGAACGTGTACCCTGGTCAGAAAAGATTCTACTTCCTTTAAACGAACACCTTCACGTCGTTCAGAAGGATGGCGAGCGCATCGTGAAATGCGATTGCGGACAAGAGTTCGGGGACTATCGGCGTAACTGGAAACTGAGTGCTCTAATCTATGCCCGGGATGACCGTCAAAAATTAGAGGAAATCTATCCGGGCGTCAAATGCCCTGATCCGGACCTGGGCGAAATTCGGGAGTATTATTGTCCGGGATGTGGGTCCATGCTCAAAGTGGAAAGTGTCCCGATTGGCTATCCGGTCATTTTCGAGTTCCTTCCCGATATCGATTCCTTTTACCGTGATTGGCTGGGCAGGCCGCTCCCAGATGAAAAGGAATACAAAGATTTGAGTCAGGAAGTCATCAAGGAGTGGGCAACAAAAGTCTAGGTCACAACTTAGAGGTTTTTTAAATGAAAGCCGCTGTTTTCAAGGGAAAAGGATCACTTGCAATTGAGGAGATGCCCGCCCCAGTTGCCGGGCCAGGAAAGGTAGTAATCAGGGTGACATACTGTGGCATCTGTGGATCAGATGTCCGCTTATTCAGTGAAGGATTCTTCCCCACGGGGCTGGTCATCGGGCATGAGTTTTGCGGTACGATTCATGAGATCGGACCCACGGTAGAGGGATGGTCTGTGGGCGATCGTGTAACCGTGATGCCGTCGGTGAAGTGCGGAGAGTGCCGATTTTGTCAGAGTGGGGAGTGGCACCATTGCGTCGATCTCAAGTTCCTCGGCGTAAATGAGGGAATGCCTGGAGCCTTTGCAGAATATGTCACGACCAATGCCAGTATGCTTCATCACCTCCCGGATGAGGTTACCGATGAAGAAGCGGCTAACATCGAACCCTGTGCTGTTTCCCTTCGTGCAGTGAACCGATCTGGCATTCGCGTTGGTGATTCCGTTGTAATTTTCGGAGCCGGATCTATTGGTTTGTTCGTCCTGCAAATCGCTCGCCTTGCCGGAGCAAGCACGATCTATGTCGTCGAACCTGCGCCAAGTCGATCCCAAGCTGCCAGCATTCTCGGTGCTGACGAAGTTTTCGATCCGAGCAGTACAAACATTCCTGGCGAGATTGCCAATCTAACGGGAGGAGGCGCAGACGTAGCCTTCATGTGTAGTGCCGCACCATCTGTCTTGCAGCAAGCGGTTGATACTGTTAAGTGCCAAGGAAAGGTCATCGTAGTCGGCGCAGGACTTTCAGCAAACGTCATCCCTGAGTTTTGGATGTGGAAGGAAATCGAAGTAAAGGGATCGTTCGCTTACTTGGACGAGTTTCCTCTGGCACTGGATCTTTTCAAGCAGGGAAAGATAAAGGTTGAGGGCATGATCTCAGATGTAATACCACTGGAGAAGGTGCAGCAAGCTCTCCAAGACCTGGCTCAACCTACTTCTCAGATCAAGGTTCTGGTTCAGCCGAATCAGAAACCCGGTTTATAAACTAGTGTCATGTCACATTTGAAATGTCATTCTGAGCAAAGCGAAGAATCTCACTGTCAACCGGGGAGATTCTTCGATCGTCTTGGTCGGACTCCCTCAGAATGACAAGGCGTCAAATCATGATTGACTTAACACTAGAGAATCTGTCTCAGGAGGTGAAGCATGGCATCCGTGTGTGGAGGAGACCTGTTTGTGCAATCTCTCAAGCGGGAGGGAGTGAAGCACATTTTCACCCTGTGCGGTGGCCACATCAACCCGATCTATACCGCATGCATGGAACAAGGCATCGACATCATCGATGTTCGCCATGAGCAAGTAGCTACCCATGCCGCTGCCGGGTGGGCACGCGCCACCGGCGAACCTGGTGTTGCGGTCATAACGGCAGGACCCGGGGTCACCGATGCAGTCACCGGAGTAGCCGAGGCGTTTACAGCCGGCATTCCTATGATCGTATTCGGCGGACGTTCTCCCCTTTTCGATTTTGATCGTGGCGCATTACAGGATATCGATCAGGTGCGGCTGATGGAGCCCATCACCAAATGGGCCAGAGCAGTTTATGAAGTCCAACGAATACCGGAGTATGTCAGTGCCGCCCTAAGAATTGCCACCAGCGATACACCCGGCCCTGTGTACCTGGAATGTCCTGTCGACATTCTGATGGAACAGGTTGATAATAGCGATGTGATTTTCCCCCAAACGTATCTTAATCCCGCTCAAGGTGGCGGCAGTCCAGCTCAAATTACAGAAGCGGTGAAACTATTGGCAAACGCAGATCGACCTGCGGTTGTTGCCGGTGATGGTATCTTTTGGTCGGAAGCTGATCAAGAACTCAAAGAGTTCGTCGAGCTGGGGCAGTTCCCCGTTCGGACAACGGGATTAGCTCAAGGGGCTATTCGTTCTGATCACTCCCTTGCTTTGGGGCATCCGGCAACGGCTATGGCAGATGTGGTTCTGGCATTGGGAGTTCGATTTGATTTCCTCGAAGGCTATGGACAGCCACCCCTTCTTGATGCGAACGCCAAGATCATCCAGGTACACAATGATGCCAGTACTATCGGTTATAATCGCAGTGCCGACATTGGTATTACCGGAAATCCCAAAACGGTATTGAAGCAAATGATCGAGGAGATCAATAAAATCCAACAGCAAAAAGACCGATCTGAGTGGATTGAGCAACTGAAATCACTTGGGGAAATGTTGAAATCCCAGGCTGAACCGGCCTATACTTCGGACTCGTTTCCTATTCATCCTGCCCGACTGGCTCGTGAAGTCATCGAGTTCCTCGATGAAGATGCCCTCATAGTTGTCGATGGGGGAGATTGCAGCGGATGGTTCGCTCCGGCATTCCAAGCGAACTTTATGGGACAATTGCTAGCCACTGGTCCTTTCGGATGTCTGGGAGTAGGGACAGGCTTCGCGCTGGCAGCAAAGCTGGCTAAACCGGATAAGCAAGTACTCGGCTATTTCGGCGATGGGTCCTTCGGCTTGAACGCAATGGAATTCGATACGTTTGTGCGCCACAACCTGCCCATCGTTGCTGTGATTTCAAATGACGGCGCTTGGGGCATGGTCAAGCATTGGCAGAAGATGACCTGTAGCGAGGATAAATGCACTGGTATGACGCTGAAAGCCCGGCAACGCTACGACAAGATGGTCGAAGCTCTCGGGGGATACGGCGAATATGTGGACAGAATCGAAGATATAAAACCAGCCCTGGGTCGAGCCTTTGATTCAGGGTTGCCAGCTTGCATCAACGTAGAAGTTGATCCGAATGCAGTCAGCGATACCACAACATGGCTATACCAGTCACTAGTCAAATCATCAGATTAAATGACGGGGAATGCTCCTATCAAAGGAGGGATAAATGGGAAAAACGTTAACCAAACCAATAGTGTTTGTTGTAACCCTTTTGCTATTGGTGTTGCCAGTACTAGTTGCCTGTAATGGCGGAGATGATGACAATGAGCCAACAGATGCTCCCACTCAAACTACTGCCCCGGCCACAGAACCCGCCGAAGAGATAACAATCACGATAGGTGTCATTTCCGATGTAACTGGAATGGCCGCACAAGCATATGTCTTGATCGATTTGGCAGTAGCTGACATCGTTCGATACTACAATGAAGAGAATATTATCCCTGGCATCAAATTAGATGTAATCACCTACGACGGGCAGTTCGATCCAGCTAAAGACATCCCGGGGTATGAGTGGCTAAAAGAAAGAGGAGCCGACGTTATTTTCAGCGCCGTCGAATCCACCCCGATAGTGCTCAAGCCCCGCGTTGAAAGAGATGAAATTGTCATGTTCACCGGTAGTGCACAAAAAGAAGGATTAGAACCTCCAGGATGGATATTTGCGACGGCCCAACCGCAGGAAGAGTCGTTCTATACATTCCTCAAATGGATCGCCGAAAATGACTGGGATTATCAAACCAAAGGCCCAGCCAAAATCGGGCTGACAAATTGGAATGTTCCGCTGGACGTTATGATTGCAGGAGCAATTGAACGGTACACAAAAGAGCATCCAGACCAATTCGAATGGGTCGGTTCCTACTTTACCGATTTCAGTTTCACATGGGGGCCTGAAATCGAGGCACTCAAGGATTGCGACTATTTGGTACCACCAACAGTTATCATGTCCAACTTCGCCAGGGATTATCGCCATGCAGGTCATACGGCCAAATTCATCGGCTATGATGCCCATTTAGCTTACTTCGGAAACGTGGCCGATGCTAACGTTTGGGATCAAGTTGATGATGCACTGTTTTACCGGGGAGCGAAATACTGGAACGAAGATGGACCTATCATCAACCTGGCTAAAGATCTCTTGCATAAGTATCACCCTGATCAAGCTGATTCAGTCATCCGAGATGGCATAGGCTATACTGCCTTGGCCACCGCTTATCAAATGCTCGAGATCATCGCAAATACGATAGAAACCGTAGGTGCAGAGAATTTCAACTCACAGGCCCTTTATGAAACAGCCGAAAGGTATTCATTGAGCCTCGATGGCCTTGACGATTACGCCAATTTTAGCCCAACCAAACGAACATCGTTTAACTATATCGCGATTTACGAAATGGATGCCGAAGCAGAAGACATCTTCAGATTGGAACCCGGAGTGTGGCATCGCATTGTTACAGAACCGTGATTCGAAAACCCCATGGAAGGAGGCACTACAATGGGAAAACTCGAAGGCAGAGTAGCCGTGATTACCGGAGGGGCCAGCGGAATCGGTGAAGCAACTGTGCGACTCTTTATAGATCAAGGCGCTCAAGTAGTAATCTCGGACATTCTTGATGATTTGGGCGAAAAACTGGCGCAAGAACTTGGCTCTAACGCGGCCTACTTTCATGCAGATGTAAGCAAAGAATCGGAAGTCGAAGCACTGGTCGATTTCGCTGTCGAAAAGTTCGGGCAACTCGACTGCATGTACAACAATGCAGGTATTTCAGGCGTGACTGCCCCTATCGAGATGATCCCAACGGAAGGATTCGATAAAACGATGGCAATTGATCTCCGGGGAGTATTCCTGGGGATGAAACACGCAGTGAGAGTGATGAGACCTCGAGGAACTGGATGTATCATAACAACTGCAAGTGTATCCGGACTTCAGACTGGTCACGGCGATCATACATATTGCGCCGCCAAAGCTGCCGTGATCCACTTGACACGTTCAGTGGCCATGGACGCCGGCGAAAGCGGGATAAGAGTCAACTGTATCTGCCCTGGCTGGATTGCAACACCAATTATGGGAAAGTCGGTTGGCCTTACCCAAGAGGCTGCAGAAAAAACAGTTGAAGAAATCAAAAAAATCTTCGTAAACTTCCAGCCTTTGAAGCGGGCTGGTCTACCCGATGACGTTGCACAAGCTGCTCTGTGGTTGGCAAGTGACGATTCGAGCTTCGTAAACGGTCACGCGATGGTTGTTGATGGCGGCCTTGCCAATGGCAGAATGTGGTCGAAGTTCTTTGAGGAAACCACTCCACTGGCATCTGCGTTAGGGATGGGTTAGCACGTTCAGTAATATATACCTGTTGAAAGGGGATTGAGCATGAATAACCAGACTCTCACCGAAGTATTTAGTCTAAATGGTAGAAGTGCCCTGGTCACTGGCGGGGGCACCGGGATCGGCAAAAGCATCGCTTTGCGGCTGGCAGAGGCTGGAGCCAGTATCACAATAGCTGATGTAAATCTCGAAATAGCGCTGCAAACCGTTGCCGAGATCCACAACATAGGCAGCAAAGCACAGGCAATCCAGGCTGATGCAGATAGCCCGGACGATGCCAGGAAAGCTGCTAAGGTGGCTATCCGAGCTTTCAAAGGCATTGACATCCTGGTAAATAATGCGGCTGTCTATCCGCCGTCACAACTAGTAGATATGCCACGAGACACCTGGGACAAAGTACTTAACACCAACCTAAGAGGAGTTTTCACTACTTCGCAAGCTGTTGCACAACAAATGATTAAACAAGGACAAGGTGGCAAAATCATCAACATCGCTTCGGTGGAAGGACTGCACCCAGCACCTTTCCTGGGACACTACGATGCCTCCAAAGCTGGGGTCATCATGTTGACCAAGTCTATGGCCCTCGAATGGGCTCCGCATGGCATTCTGGTCAATGCTATCGCACCTGGTGGAATCGATACGCCAGGTCTCTCCGACTTACTGGGATTTTTTACTCCACCAGATGGGAATATTGACGATACCAGACGGTACCACGTCAGCCGTACTCCTCTGGGCCGTATGGGGACTCCCGATGACATTGCCAAAGTAGCAGTCTTTCTGGCCAGTTCCGCTGCTGATTATATGACCGGCAGCCTGGTAGTGGTGGATGGGGGATTTCTTCTGTCCTGAATCCACACTAAATCGTCTTCTTCATTAACGAACAAAGGAGGCTTTCCAATGTCTAAGATTAATCGACAGTGGCGCCTCGCCGCTCGTCCCGAAGGACTGATTAGAGAATCGGATTTCGAATGGCGAGAGGAGGTAATTCCCTCTCCGTCTGAGGGGCAAGTCCTTATCCGCAATATCTATTTATCCATCGATCCCACCTATCGTATATGGATGAATGAGGAAGAATCATACATGCCACCAGTGCAGATCGGCGAGATCATGCGTGGAGGGGTTGTTGGGATCATTGAGGAATCGCGCCACTCCGATTTTGAGGCGGGGGACATTGTTCAGGGATTACTTGGCTGGCAGGATTACGCTATTGACGATGGTACCGGTATCGTAAAACTGTTGAAAGATGTATCCATCCCGATGACGCACTATCTTGGAATCTTCGGCGGTAACGGACTGGCGGCATATTTTGGCCTGATGGATATTGGTCAACCCAAAGAAGGGGAAACCCTCGTTGTATCGGCTGCGGCTGGTGGTGTCGGTTCGCTCGTGGGACAAATCGGGAAGATCAAGGGATGCCGAGTTGTGGGGATCGCCGGAAGCGACGACAAGTGCGATTGGATCACCAATGAACTCGGCTTCGATGCCGCAATCAACTACAAAACAGAAAGTGTTTCGCAAAGCCTGAGCCGTCATTGCCCGGACGGTATCGATATCTATTTTGATAACGTTGGTGGTGAAATACTTGAAACCGTGCTGGATCAGATCAATCTCCACGCCCGGATCGTATTGTGCGGTATGATCTCGCAATACAATGCCTCGGAACCTGTTCCCGGTCCTCGCAATTTCGTCAACGTCCTTTACAAACGCGCCCGAATCGAAGGATTCATTGTGCTGGACTATCTGGATCGGGTAATGGAAGCCATGACCGATCTGGGAACCTGGTTATTCGAAGGGAGACTACAATACAAGGTTGACATCGTAGATGGTCTCAAAAACGCCCCTCATGCTGTAAACATGCTGTTCGATGGATCAAACAGGGGAAAACTTGTCGTGAAGCTCTCGGAGGAGCCATCTTTTTAGGGAGGAACGAAAAATGGGAATACGAACTAAAGCGGACTACATCGAAAACCTGAGAAAGCAAAACCCAAATGTCTACATGGATGGCGAGAAAATCGAGAATATCGTCGATCATCCCGCATTTCAGGTTGGCATAAACTCAGCCGCTATAACATACGAGCAAGCCAATCACCCCGACTACAGAGAACTTGCGAGAGTATGGTCACCGCTCGTCAATGAAGAGGTCAGCCGCTGGACCTACCTGATGCAGAATGAGCAGGACGCCATGGCCAAAACAAAGCTCAATCGAGGATTGGGCGACTTCCTATGTCCATGTCACTACAGATGTTTAACCAGCGACTTGCTTCACGCCGCCTGGGCTGTCAGTTTCGAAATTGATAAAAATCACAACACCAGCTATCACCAAAATGTAATCGAAATCGTCAAGCAAGCACAAAAGAACGACTGGATTATCGGTGGTGGATTGGTAAGTCCGAAAGGGGATAGAAGCAAGGGAGCCGCCGAACAATCGGATCCAGACATGTTCTTGCACGTCGTCGAGAAGAGGGCAGACGGGATCGTAGTCCGGGGTGCCAAAGCTCATGGAACTGCTGCCCCATACACCGACATGCTGTGTGTAGTCGAAATGGAATTCCTGCCCGAATATTATGTTGGCTTCTTCACCCCGGTAGACACTGAAGGCATTACCTATATTTGCAGAGCACCCCACGCACCGGCTGAACCTAAAGATATCGATAATCCCTTGAGCTCAAAATTCGGCGGTCATGTCGAAGCTATGATCGTATTTGACGATGTATTCGTCCCCTGGGAAAGGGTGTTCATGTGTGGGGAAGTTGAATCCATCGTCACTTTCGGCCCCATACTTCTTTCTTCACACCTCTGGCACAAGTGTCTGTGCCGGTGGATCAATATCGATCTTTCCATTGGCGCTACGGCATTGATCGCCGACTACAACAGCGTTGCATCGGCCCCCCATATTCTTGATGGCATGAGTGAGATGGCAATGGACGCCGAGATCGTCAACGCTTGCGCTGTTGCCGCAGCAGTAGAAGGTTCGACACATGAATCGGGAGTTTACTATCCAAAGATGGCACCGGTGGCTACGGGCAAGGTCTATGCTGCTAAAAAGCTGGGAGAGCATCGCTACTACATGCAGGATACTGCCGGTGGACTGGTGGGCACAATGGCCTCAGAAAAGGATTTCTTGAGCCCGGTCACCGGCAAATATCTGGAAAAGTACTACCAGGGAAAAGAGGGTGTTCCAACTATGGACAGAGTGCGTACCTTCAAGCTGATCGAGGACCTTACAGCCTCCGAGTTTGCCGGATGGTACCATGTGATGTGTATCACCGGAGGCAGCCCTTCAAAAACCCTCAAGGACATGGTCGCCATGGAATGCAATTACGAAAGATGCAAAGCCAAGGCCAGATTGGCTGCGGGAATCAAGGAATAGGATTCAATTCACGGGGAGGATATGGAAAATGAGCGACAATGTCACAGAAAGATTTGAGCATGGTCAGTATTCTTGCCAATGGGTAGACGAAGTACCTCTACTGGAAGAAGATCGTACAACAGTTTTTGTTCCGCCTTCACCCCTGCAAAAACTGACATCCCAATTGGAAGACTTGGTCTCGCAAGTGAGAGGCGAAGGGTTTTCAATGGCAGCGATGATTTTAAGTGTACTAGCGGCGAGATACGGAAACGAGATATATGACGAGATCGAGAAAGTAATGTACGACTATGGTTATGGGCGAGCTCAGGAATTTGGCCAGACCATGAAAATCGATCCCAATGACGCTCGCAGTGTGGGGCGAATTTTTGATCTGGAAGATACTCAAAACGGCATCAAAGGCGAGTGGATCGAAACCGGTAAGCAACGTGCAGTGAAGCGTGAATATTTTTGTCCTATGGCAACAGCGGCAACATTGTGCCCTGAGATCTGCACACGTGTAGCAGCTTCCGTGGAGCGGGGTACTTTCGACGGATTGGGAGTCAAGGGAGAGTTTTCCTTTACCAAGTTGATCCCCAAAGGTGACCCCTACTGCGAAGTAGTTATCGAACTGGAAGGCTAGTATTCAATAGCACGACTCAGCACCGCTCGCCCTTCGACATGTTCAGGATGAGCGGTGTTAAACGGGGAAGGAATCGTTCGTGCTGAGCGTGCCGTCGCTGAAGCTTTGGCGCGCAAGCGACCTGTCGAAGTATGAACGACTTAATTCCATTTGAATTCGTGGACCGAGCTAAATTATAAAACAGACTGAAAGTTCTCAACGGGGAGGCATTATGGCTTTTCAGAGACGAGTCAGACAAGCGCCCGTAACGCAAGTAATACGCACAGTATGCCCACTCAATTGCGGCATCGCCTGCGGTGTGCTGGCCCATATTAAAGATGGCAATCTGATCAAAATCGAGCCAAGCGATCATTTGGGAACAAGTCATGTTTGCTTGCGCGGTCTCTCAGCCCAAAAGATGGTCTACCACCCCGATCGATTGAAATACCCTCTAAAACGAGCAGGGGCCAGAGGGGAGGGGAAATGGGAACGTATCTCCTGGGATGAAGCCACCAATATGGTAGCCACCAATTTCAAGGAAATCGGCGAGAAATATGGTCCTTCATCACTGGCTTTCGTGATCGATCAGGTTGGAGCACTGACCACAACAGCCATGCTCGGATTCGTCGGTGCCTGCGGTGGTACGTTCATCGATCCGTCAGGCTGCGGCGATGTGGCTGGTCCCTGTGCCGACAAGGCCTGTTATGGCTCCCCCTGGTGGTACGGAGAGGACTACACTGTTCAGTTTGACAATCCTGCTTCGATTTTCGTCTGGGGGGAGAATCCGGCTGAAACCAAAGCCTTCAAGTGGCGCATGATCCGGGATGCTAAAGAAAAGGGCGCTCGACTCATCGTCATCGATCCTCGTTTCACCACAACCGCGTCCAAAGCCGATGAATTCGTACCGCTTCGAACCGGAACCGATGCAGCCCTTGCACTCGGGATGATGAATGCAATCCTGAAGCAGGGCCTAGAGGATAAAGAATTCATCATCAAACACACGATCGGCCCATTCCTGATACGCACCGACAACGGACTGTTTTTAAAGGAAAAAGATGTCAACTCCACAGAATCCGATAAGTACGTAATCTGGGATACTAAAACCAATGAAGCGCGAAATCCTGAAACACCGGGGTCTACCCCTGCGTTGACTGGGGCATATGAAGTCAATGGGATTACCTGCAAACCGGCCTTTCAGCTCCTGACTGAACTGATAGATCAATACCCGCCACAAAAGGCTTCCGAGATAACCGGAATTCCCGCTCAGACTATCGAAAGGCTTGGCATAGAATATGCGACTGCCAAACCGGCTGCTTCGTACAAAGGGCTGGGAGGAACGAGAGGCAACATCCACGGCGATCTCAACTTCCGGGCTATATGCACTTTAGCTGCCATCACTGGAAACATCAGTTTTGAGGGTCGAAATTCATCCGAAGTGAACATGACTGCCCTGATGACGCGAGGCTTTCCCGGAGTTCTGCCACTACTCAACATGTATGAAGCCATTCTCGAGGACAAACCGTATCCAATCAGGTCGCTCTATATGGCCAGACACAATCCTATCAATCAATACGCCAATTTCAACAAAATCATCGATGAACTCGTGCCCCGACTCGATTTTATAGTGGTTGCCGACCTGTTCATGACTACCAGTGCCCAATACGCCGATATCGTTTTACCCGCCGCTGGCCCGTACGAATCAACCGATCTTTATTCACCGCTAGGTGATGGATCACACAACTATCTCCAACTGCAGCCCAAGGTAATCGAACCGCTTCATGAATCCAGATCGGATATCAACATCTTCGCCTCAATTGCCGCTGCTATGGGAATGGAAGAATATCTGGATAAAAGTCCTGAGGAATATATCGACCAAATGCTTGCCTCAGGACATCCATCAACCGAAGGGATAACCGTCGAACAACTGGCAGAAAATCCCAGATTACCCAATGCTCATGCCATTCAGGGATTCGGGACAGCTTCGGGGAGGTTTGAATTCTACACGGAATTACTTAAACCGTTCGGTCAGGAGCTGCCGGTCTACCTGGAACCGATGGAAAGCCCCAAAACACCCAAGGCTCAAGACTATCCACTGACGCTTTTAACGACTCATCCCAAATACCGCATTCATTCCATGTTCGCCAACGTTTCATGGATTCGTGAGATCGATCAGGGTCCCGTATTGGAGATCAACCCCGCGGACGCAGAAGCCAGAGGCATAGTGGACGGTGATACGGTTCGTGCATTCAACAATAGAGGAGAGGTAATACTACAAACTTGGATAAACTCAGGCATCAGGCCCGGATCGGTCAACATCTGCCAAGGGTGGTCTCCGGAGCACTTCATCGGTGGCACATACCAGGCAATGACTCATGAGACAATCAATCCGGCGCAACAGGCTATTTATCAACCGAATATCGCCCAGTACGATACGCTGGTCGAAGTGGAACCAATAACGTAGTGCGAGGCTTGAGCCTCGCCAGAAGCGACCCTGAATGGTCGCGCTACGGAGGAACAGTATTCAATTCTCTCAATGGACCAAAGGAGGTGCCAATGACATTGCAAAGACAGGTTAGAGCAGTGCCCGGGGCTGAGGTGATTCGTACCGTTTGCCCATACGGTTGCGGGATATCTTGCGGCATCCTGGCTCACGTTAAGGACGGGGTACTTCTCAAGGTCGAACCGAGTGATCACGCAGGTACGAGTCACGTCTGCGTTAAGAGTTTGTCCGCCCCAAAGCTGGTGTACCATCCGGATCGATTGAAACACCCGATGAAACGCGTGGGGGAAAGAGGCGAGGGAAAGTGGCAGCCGATTTCCTGGGATGAAGCTTTAGAGACTATCGCTTCTAAATTGAAAGACATTGGCGCGAAGTATGGCACAAACTCACTTGGATTTGTTTCGACAGGCGTAGGACTGTTCTCCAATCTGCTGACAGTTGGTTTCGCTGGTGCGTGTGGAGGAACGTTCATCCTTCCGGCAGGTCTTGGTGATTCGGCCGGGCCCTGCGCAGATATGGCCTCTTTTGGGGCATTTATGTGGTATGGGGAGGATTACCTCAATCGATTTGAGAATCCGGCGTTCTGCGTGGCATGGGGCAATAATCCGGCTGATACGCAACCCTTCAAATGGCGACGTATCATGGATGCCAAGGAGAAAGGTGCACGGCTGGTTGTTATCGATCCAAGATTCACCACTACTGCCTCCAAAGCTGATGAGTACATACGGATCAGGCCCGGCACCGATGCGGCCCTGGCTCTTGGGATGATGAACGTCATTCTGGAACGGGGTCTCCATGATATCGGATTTCTGATTCAACACACCGTTGCACCATTTCTCGTACGTATGGATAATGGCCTTTTCTTGAGAGAAAAGGATATCTCCAGAGGCGAGTCTGAGAAATACGTAATCTGGGATCAGGGCGAAAATAGTGCCGCGACCCATGACATGTCCAATACATCACCGGCAGTAATCGGCACTTTCACTGTGAACGGTATTGAATGCAAGCCAGCTTTTCAGCTTCTGAGTGAGCTGATAGATCAGTACCCGCCAGAAAAAGCCTCTGAAATAACGAATGTTCCAGTAGAAACCATGATCAAGCTTGCCATGGAGTATGCTACCCAAAAACCGACCGCCACTTACAGAGGTATGGGAGGCACCAGAGGGTCACTCTACGGGGATCTCACTTTCCGGGCCATAAATACCCTGGCAGCCATTACCGGAAACATCAGTGTGCGGACTCCCCACACCACTCAATACAACTTCATGACTTTCATGACTCATGGAATCTCCGATCTCGTCACTTTGCTTCAGATGTACGAGGCTATCGAAAACGAGCAACCACATCCCCTCAAATCGCTCTGGATGACCCGACATAACCTGATGAACCAGGACCCAAATTTCAATAAATTCACTCGCGAGTTGCTGCCCAAACTGGAACTCGTAGTAGCCGTGGACATGTTCATGACCACCAGCGCCAAATACGCCGATATCGTCCTGCCGACATGCAGTCCGTATGAGTGGAATGATCTGGCTGCGAGCATCGGAGAGGGTTCTCAAGATTACCTCCAACTGCAAAAGAAGGTTATCGAACCGCTTCATGAATCCAAATCGGATATTGAGATATATTCAGGCCTGGCTGAAAAGATGGGGATTGAGGGGTTCCTCGACAAGACTGATAAGGAATACATTGAGATCATGATTGCTTCAGGGCATCCGACTATGGAAGGGATAACGCTGGAAAAACTTGAGGAAGCCCCTCAATACCCGGCCCCTGATCCTGCACCTCCCTTCGCCACCCCATCCGGCCGGATCGAATTCTACACGGAACGGCTTAAGGATTTCGATCAGGCATTGCCGGTATACATCGAACCGATGGAGAGTCAGCGAACACCGTTGGCCCACAAATACCCGCTTTCAATATCCACTACTCACCCCAAGTATCGGCTTCACTCGATGTATACCAATATCTCATGGATCCGCGAGATTGATACCGAGCCAGTATTAAACATCAGCCCGGAGGATGCCAAACCCAGAAATATCAAAGATGGTGACTTGGTGAGGGTATTCAACGACAGAGGCGAAGTCAAACTCAAAGCGCAAGTTCAAAATGGCATTCCACAAAGATTGGTTAATATGAACCAGGGATGGTCCCCCTGGCACTACAAAGCCGGCACCCACCAGGCATTGACGCATAACACCATCAATCCGGCCCAGGCAGCCATCTACGAACCAAACGCGGCCTTTTGCGATACGCTGGTCGAGATCGAACGAGTTGAGGAGGGATAGAAATGGTCAAGCGATATGGAATGGTCATTGATCTGGAAAGATGTACCGGATGTCAAACCTGCACGGTAGCCTGTAAGGTTGAGCATGGTATCGAGGTTGGATCAGGGATCAGTGTTCAAACAGTCGGAGGTCCTCACCGGGATACTCCGGGAGGGACATATCCTAATTTGAGTATGTACTATTTGCCCACACCTTGCATGCACTGTGATAAACCACCTTGCCAGGACGCTTGCCCAGCCGGAGCCATCTCCAAGCGACCTGACGGGATTGTGCTGATTGATGAAGAAAAATGCGATGGTTGCCAGATGTGCATTTCAGCCTGTCCGTACGAGGCCCTATTCTTCGATTCAGATAAGAACGTGGTGCGAAAATGTAATATGTGTTCTGATCGTCTCGACGAAGGTTTCGAGCCGTTTTGTGTTTTATGTTGTGGAGTGGATGCCATGTTTTACGGGGATATCGCGGATCCGGCGAGCGACGTCTCCAAACTGATTGCAAATAGAAACGCCTATACTCTGAAGTCAGAACAGGGTGCCGGTCCTGCGATTTATTACTGTGCGCCACAACCTCCGAGAAGACTATGATGGAGGGCAGGATAGACATGGCTGGAGTGAAATAGAGGATAACATCCCCCTTCAAAGGGGGATTGGCAAATACCGCAGTAATTTCCCAATGACATAACTCATGCAATCCAGAAAGCGGCAGTTGGACTGCCGCACTCCAAAGCACATAAAGGGGACAAACGAATGAAAGGATTGGAAGGCAAAGTTGCTCTGGTTACCGGAGGTAGTTCCGGGATCGGGAGAGCGGCTGCCATCGTATTTGCCCGTGAAGGAGCGAAAGTAGTCATTGGGGACGTCGGGGAAGAGGGGGGAGATGAGACGGTAACGATGATCAAAGAAACTGGCGGCGAAGCCATGTTCGTGAAGACCGATGTCTCAAAAGCAGATCAGGTCAAAACGCTTATTGACGAAACCATTAAAACCCATGGCCGATTGGACATCGCATTTAATAATGCGGGAGTTGAGCAAGTAGTGTCCACACTCCCCGACTGTACCGAGGAAGAGTGGGATCGTGTCATCAATATAAACCTGAAAGGTGTCTGGCTTTGCCTGAAATACGAGATTCCGGTGATGCTCAATCAGGGAAAGGGGGCCATCGTTAACACTTCAAGTGTCGGAGGCCTAATCGGTGGTGAGTACAACACGGCCTACATCGCCGCGAAGCACGGTGTTGTTGGAATTACAAAATCGGCAGCACTAGAGTATGCTGCAGCCGGAATTCGAGTGAACGCTGTATGCCCAGGTATGACCCGTACGCCTCTGGTAGACGCTTTAACCGGAGGCAATGAAGAACTTGAAAACCTGATAATTGGCATGCACCCAATAGGTCGGATGGCTGAGCCAATGGAAATCGCCGAGGCTGCAGTATGGTTATGTTCTGACGAAGCATCTTTTGTTACCGGTCACGCTCTATCCGTAGACGGTGGATGGGTGGCACAATAGATAATATGTGTCAATTCAGACGGAATGGGAAACCTGAGCAAATGGCCCACCGTTGACGACTCACAATATGTATGCTAAATTCACTAACAAAGTATGTCTTTTTGTAGCTCGATATGTTATATCGTGAGCAAGTCGATACTGTAACACAAAGCACTTAGTGGGGGATAGTGAGTGAAGTTTTTTTGGTCCAATAGCCCCGATGGGGGTAGAGGGTAATGAAACAGGGGGGGAGGTACCTCTCCCACGCGTTTTGCGCTCCCAGCCATGCACCCCAAAATTCCCAAAATTCATCCTGCTTTTCCCCCTCACCCTTATCCTTCAATTGTCGTCTCAATGCCTCTGTACTACCCATTGGTAAACATGTTTCACCAGGAGCAGCCCTAGTATGAATGATCAGAACACGTCGCTTTTCAGAAGAGATATCAGCAAACTCGTTTCTGTGGGCACTTTGTTCCTTCTATTGGCAGTATTACTACTTCCACAAATGCTCCCACCCCCTGCTCAAGCGGAAATTCCTCCAACCTGGGACGATACCGACTGGGATTACCGAAGGGTCATCGAGCTAACGGAAAACTCCGGCTCCGCGCTGACCGACTACCCGGTGAAAATTACACTTACTCCAGATACCTTTAATTACAACAATGTTCAAGGATCTAATGGCGATGACCTCAGGTTCACAACCTCCAGCGGAACTGCCTGCAGCTATTGGATTGAGACCTGGAATAACTCCGGTACATCAAGCGTCTGGGTGAAATACCCATCACTTCCATCCAGTGGAACATCAACTTTTCATATGTATTATGGGAATCCCACCGCTAACGCTGTGTCGAGCGGAACAAGTGTTTTTACTTTCTTTGATGATTTTGATGGAGCATCATTAGATACAGATGTATGGACGGCAACAAGTCCAGCAAATGTAACTGTTGCAGATGGAGGAGTGAGAATAAATAAAGGAAGTATTTATACTAAAAATACGGTAGCCCAGAGTGATGAGATGATCTTTGAATCAATGGTCAAGTGGTATGCGAGTACGGGAACTTGGTATTCTGGCATGATGACAGTAGATGTAAAAAATTTGCAAGCTGGCAACGCAGGAGCTGATGCCAATGTATGTTACATGGTCGACTATCCAGCAGGATCATCTGTAAACTATTTTGCTGGTGATGGTACAGTTGCAAGCTATAACCTCGGATCAGGAGTACCAGTATTTACTAGAACAGCACAAGTCGATTACGTACTTGGAACAGGTTTTGATGGAACAAATATTCGTCTTTTTAGTAATTATGTTGAGAAGGTTTCTTTAGATTATTTTAACGAATCAGTATATATGTATCTTGGTTTTTTTCTTGGCTCTGGCGCAGGATCTTACGATATACAGGATATTTATGTTTCATGGGCCAGAGCTAGAAAATTCATTGAAGATGAGCCAACGTTTGAACTGGGTGCAGAGGAATCAACAACATCCTGGGGTGACTCATTCAGCAGCACTGTTTCGATATCCACCAGCTCCACAAACACAGCAACCAGTGGAGGGGATACCACCCTCGTTTCAAATTTAGTCGAGACCACTTACTCTGACAGCTTCAACCTGAGCAATTGGGATGGAAATGGTCTTACCTCTTTGGATGTCGGGGGCACTGCATATCACGACGACTACGCGTGTTTGAGGTCTCAATTTGGAGGGGGGGGAGTCGTGACATCGGATGATATCGATCTTTCGAGCGCGACATCGGCCAGTCTTGATTTCTGGTTCCGCAAGTATAACACGGCAGCCACCGGTTTCACCCTTTATTTTTTCAACGGCTCAACTTATGATATCATCGACGAGCTTGATAACAATGGTGGCGATTGGACCTGGCTCCACTACAATGATGTGGCGATAGACCTTGGTACCTATGGCATTTCCAATTTTAGAATCAGGATCGATTGCACGAACGCTATCGGGCATTCTGCGTGGGTGGATGACGTGGTTCTGACTGTAGATGGTGAGACCGCTTTCAGCGACAGCTTCACCCATTCCCTCTGGGATGGTACATCCCCATGGTCCATCAAATCAGGTATAAGTCGCAGTGGCAATCACAGTATGTGGGTGAAAAATGGCGTATATGCCTGGAATTACCTCACGTCGGATACAATTGATCTTTCCAATGCTTTAACGGCCAATCTGGATTTCTGGTTCTATAAACTTTATACTGCAACTTATGATTTCCGTCTTGAGTACTATAATGGTTCATCCTGGACCGTTATAGATTACCTGGACAACAATGGTTCAGATTGGGCTTGGCTCCGCCGCAATGCCGCCATAGATCTCGACACGTATGGCAACTCCAGCTTTAAACTAAGACTTGGTGCCCTTCTGGGGGGTACTGTCAAGAAGGTGTGGTTCGATGATCTGGTCTTTACGAAAACATTCAACACTTATAGTTCATCTGGTACCGTCTCATCTGTCGGTATCGCGCCCTCAAGCCTGAGTAACTGGGACTCACTTGGCTGGAGTGATACGGAACCAACAAATACCGATATCAAGATCCGGCTTGAGTATTATAGCGGCGGATCATGGCAACTGATCCCGGATGGTGATCTTTCCGGGAACGCTGCGGGCTTCGATAGCTCCCCGGTAGATCTGATGAGTTTGAATACCGGGACTTACTCTGAAGTCAGGCTGGCAGCCAACCTTTCTACCACTGATACCCTCGTTACGCCGACCCTGCACGATTGGAACATTACCTGGAATGACTGGAGTGACGGCAAGTTTGCCTGGGATAAAGTGGATTCCACCTCCAATATAACTGTGGGCAACGGCATCGCATCTCTGACTGCGTACGGGTCGCCCGGCACGATTACTTCAACTGATATCACTATCAGCGGCACCATTTCATGGGATACCTTTTCTGTCAATCACGGCACGCCTGCAGGTACCGGTATCGAGTACAAAATACTAGATGCCAGCGATGATAGCGTGCTCTGCACCATCAGCGGCACCGAAGCCGCAATAGGTTACGACATTTCAAAATGTGCCGGTTCAATTAATCCTGTAAAGGCATACGCAGAGCTGACCTCAGACGGCGGCGATACACCAACACTCAAGGACTGGCTATTATCGTGGCAAGCGCCTCTCGATTTCGTATTGAATTCAGTGGTGTTGTGGGACACCGGGGCAACGCCGTCGGAAGCAACATCGATAACACCGCAAGTTGAATATAACACTAGGGTCAGAATCACCAAAAACGACGGCACTCTCAATGACTTAAGCACAGTAAAGGCTACCCTCTTCTATGATAGCGACGGCAGTTATGCCGTTGAAGATGTCCCGGGCTCGGGCAACACTCAAACGGCGGCTATACTTGCCTGGACCAACGGTGGATCGCCTGTCTGGTCCATTAATCCTGATACCAGCACTACCTGGTCAATTAATAGCGGTAGTTGCTCTGCACCTTCCTTGAGCAGCACTGAGGGCACGTTTCAGTTTTACTTCACTCCGGGGAAGGTAGCCTCTGAGACTACAGGCTCAGCCAAGTGGCACATTTACGGGGCGGCGAATTCCGGCACCCTAACAGCCAATAACTACCAGGACAACTTGGATATGAACTGGTATGGAGAAATCAATAGTATCACCTCTAGCTTTGGCTTTGGTAGCGTATCGTTGGGAGATACTGACATCGTATCTACCAGTGCAGTGAGCGCCACCTATATTTCGAACGGAGCATATGATGAACAAGTCAAGTCAGATGCAAGTTGGATCGGACAGCTCACCAGCACCGCTCTCTCCTTGGGTACCGAGTTCTCTCTAAAGGCAGATGATGATAACACTGTGGCTGACGCAGTATCGGTTGCAAGCGCATCTTACACGTCAATAGACACATCAGGTACACAGACTGCGGAGGCTGGTGTTACCCAGGCTAACAACTATTTATGGCTTACTACCGATTCTGGCATTCCGGCAGATGAATTCCAAGGCAGCGTCTATTTCGGAATTGGTGACGGTTCATGAATGCATGTTTGGCCAGACTTTTTACTTCAGGTATGAGGAAAAGAGGGCCAAATTTGGAATCAAATAGGATTTCATCTTTAGCAGTGGCAATCGTGTTACTGCTCGTAACAATGCCTGGGATTGTCCTTGCAGCAACAGAAATACCTTCAACCGGATCATTCACTATACCCAACGAAGATCCTTCAATAACCAGCGTGGAGCTTTGGAGCACAGGGACCGGTGCAGCACAGGCCACTTTAATGAGCCCACAAACCCAATACAATGTGAAGGTAGCCGCGACAGACAACAATACTTTCAACGATCTCAATACATTGAAGGTGACTATTTACTATGACGCTGACGGCACGTATGATGAGGGAGACCGACCCGGAACTGGTAACACACAATCGTGTGCCATTCTCACCTGGACCAATGGAGGTTCATTTACGATTGATCCCAGTGCCAGCACTACCTGGGCTGTTGTCAGTGGCAGTTGTTCCGCCCCGTCACTCACCAGCTCCACCGGTACATTTGAATTCCATTTTAAACCAGGCAAAGTAGCTACAGAGAATAACGGTAATGACGAATGGCACATATATGCCATAGCTACGGACGGTGCCGCTGGGACCGGCGACAATTACCAGGAAGACCGTGAGATGAACTGGTATGGAGAGGTCTCAGGAGTGACCGCCACTACCAGTTTCGGTACCGTGCCGCTGGGATGCAGTGGGTCTGTTTCCGGGGCAGTAAGCGCTACTTACATTTCCAATGGTCCCTATGATGAGCAGGTAAGATCAGATGCAACAATGACCGGTCAGGACAGCGCTGCAACATTGACTTTGCACACCTCCGGTACCAGTCCAGGTGCATCCCAATTTGCACTCAAGGCAGATGATGATGACACCGTGGCTGACTCAGTGCAGGTGCAAAGTGATTATTATACAACGATCAACAATTCGGGTACCCAGACCGGGGAAGCGGGCATCACACAAGCTAACAACCATCTCTGGCTCTGGTTATATGAATCCGGTATCATAAGTGAGGAATATCAAGGAACCCTATATTATCGAATTATAAACGGCTTATAATTGAAGTGAAATGCAATGACAATACTGACTGTGAATAAATCGAATAAAACTATATGCGACCTCCTTATGAGCACTATCGCGACTATTCTCCTGCTGGCAGTATTTTTCTTCACATCATCGGGATGCATCAATCTTAAGAACATCATCTTATCCGGAACACAATCAGAGGAAGCTATCCCAATTAACCACTTCTCCGAGCAAGTTGGGAATACATGGAACGTATATGCCTATCCCAAATACTACAAGAATGAACAAGGTGAATATGATCTGGTGGATGTGAGCATCCGGTCATCAGATAAACCGGGATATACCTGGGAAGTGACTTCTGGCGTATATCGATTATGGATCAAGGAGAATGGCACATTCACTTTTGAGCACTGGGGCGACGAGAGATCATTCGAGATAGATGGCATCGTGGTGAGAAACAATGTAACCGGATGGGAAGAGCTGATATTTGAATTCGATTTCTCTGGCCTGACACCAACCGTGAACGGCGATACAGTATCATGGACAGACTCAGATGGAATCTCATATTCCGTAAAATATATAAACGACCAATTGGTAGATAGAGTCTACATACCTAAGACGCTGAAAGATACTATATTTAGTAACTTGCCAAGTGATCAGATTGAGGATCTAGCGGTGGGTATCAGGTACAGTTATTCGGTAGAAGCAAGTAATGCAATCCTAGATACTTCGTGGGGGAACATTGTTTTTTACAGCCCGGATACAGGCAGGCCGATCCACTGGATAACACCGGCTCCACTGCGTTTCGGTTCGCCGGAATCCGACGATAACGGATTATCTACTATATTGAAAACGGATAGCGCGTATTTGGATTCGGCAACAAACGGCATGGCGCTTTGTAGCTTCGGAACAGAGCGAATGACACAAAGCAAACCATATTATAATACAGTCAGTTCCACAAAAAGATATCCCATCGGTAATACCATTCAGCCAAGCACAGGCTTCTACGGATCGAAAATAGATTTGTTTTCGGGTACCAGTTCCTCAGATGCAACGGTCATTCGTGACAAAGAACTCACAGAAACCAAATTTTACGACATGGTTCCTGCAACGGCCTTCAATCTGGGCAACTCTGGCCTGCTGTTTAATGATACGGTTACATTTGGTAACAGGGGTGGAGAAAACTATTCTGGAGTTCAGGATACCTCTCTTTTATCACTTGTATTTGAAAACTACAACTTTGGCACCGATGACACGCTGAGATGCGGAAGTTTTATCTGGTCGTCATGGCAATACCACAATCGCCTTCTCTTCCAGTTTGATTTGGCGGCCTTTGACCAGGCCCATCCTGATGCCACCATTACCGGGGCCTCTCTCAATCTTTACGTGGTCAGCGGGGGCGGAGGAGTGAGCCACACCATGAGCATATATCCCGTTTTGGATGATTGGGGTACTGCCTCAGGAGACTGGGATGTGAATGAAGGAACGAGAGCTCATTACCAAGCCTTTTCCGGAGAAGTATGCTGGAACTATGAGCGCTATAATACGTCTGCATGGACCACTGCCGGCGCGGGTAAGAGTACGTCTGGAGTAGACGGTGACGCATCAAGTGACTACGATGGTACAAATGATAGAGGTAACACCGCACTGGCATCTGTAACCAGCATCCCGGTGGTGGGGGGAAACCATACGTGGACATTCGGGGATCAATTAGCCCGTGATGTTCTCCAATATCAAAATGACAATGCCGGTCACCGATATGGATTCATCATGATCACTGACCAAGAAGGAATAGGTTACACAGCCATCAATTTCGGGAGCACCGAGAATGGTTATACATATAGAAGACCCCAGTTCTCCATTACCTTTGAAACCATCCCTGAAAGGATAGATACATCCACAATTTCATTTACCCCTGCAAACGAAGCTCCCACGGTCGATGCACCATTAATCTGGACTACTACGGGGACTATCGCATCAACTAACTCGATGATCCCGCAGGTGCAATACAACGCCAAAGTGCCTGTTACAGATAACAACTCACTTGATGATTTGAGCGACGTGGAGTTGACTCTCTTTTATGATAGCGATGGCAGCTACGCTGCTGAAGACGTCCCAGGATCAGGTAATACGCAGACAGCAGCTATACTCACGTGGACTAACGGAGGCTCTCCTACATGGAGTATTGATCCCAGCTCTAGCACTACATGGTCTGTCGTTAGCGGCAGTTGCTCGGCACCTTCTCTCACTGGTACTACCGGCAATTTTGAGTTTCACTTCAAGCCAGGCAAAGTAGCTACGGAGAATGCCGGATCAGCCAAGTGGCACGCTTTTGCCGAAGCTGATGATGGCATTACTACTGCTAGCAACTATTCGGCAAACCGGGATATGAACTGGTATGGAGAAACTGCCAGTATCACTGACACCAGCTTTGGAACTGTATCACTGGGAACGAGCGGATCGCCTTCTACTGCATTTAGCGTTACCTATATTTCCAATGGAGCTTATGTTGAACAAGTAAAATCAGATGCGAACTGGGTTGGACAGACGAGCAGTGGAACAATTTCTTTGTACGCTTCAGGTACGAATCCAGGGAATGCTCAATTCGCACTCCAAGCCGATGATGACGATACTCTGGCTGATGCAGTGCAAGTGCTTAGCGCATCGTATACAACAATAGATGATACTGGAACACAAACAACTGAATCTGGTGATGCACAGGCTAACAATAACCTGTGGCTCTGGCTTGGTAGCGCTGATATCCCGGATGAGGAATACCAGGGTTCAGTCTACCTCAAGATTGCCGATGGGTCATAAAGGAGCAGAAAATGAAATTTTATCGATGTAGAAAATCGACCATACCATTGCTTTCAATTCTAATGCTGGTACTGTCATCATTCCTGTTTGGGTCGATACCGGCAAATGCAGACGGTGGTATTGCCATATCAGGCAGCTTCTACCGTCAACCTTTTGAACTTCCCCAGGGCGCCAGTATTAGCGGACCAAGCATCTATGTAGTTGTATTCAATAATGGTGATTCTGAACTCAATGTTCGAATGGTCACTGAAGCCCCACGCGGTGTAAGCGTTATTCTCTCCCACGATGATTTTGCTATTGCGCCTAGTGGACAGCAGAAAGTACTTATAACATTGGAGGCTTCCGAAGACGCGCCTGCGGGAGAACACGAGATACGAGTTACCGCTGAATCCTACTCGGAGAGTGAGGGGGGAATCCAGATCATGGGAGCCGCAGGACAGACCGCCACCGTAATAATAACTGGCGAGTCTGCTTTCGTTACAGTAAAATCTGTCGGCCCATCAGGTGAACCTATCCCCGCCGTTATCAGGTTAATGAAAATAGCCGCTGATGGCGCCGAGTCGGAGTTTGATTATTCAGAGACTGGAATATTGGAAACAACGGTTTCGCCAGGGCGCTTCATTGCCCACGCTTACGTCGCAGATGAAAAACTGGCCGAAGAGAGTTTTAACGTGGCTAATGGTGAAGAGAAAACGGTAAATCTGGTAATTGAAACCGTGTACTTTCTTAATTTTGGAGTTGTGCCACACTACCACAGTACCAGCGGACAACTTGCATTCACTAAGTTAATATACGTAATCGAGAACCTTTACAAACCAATGAACGATGCTGAAATGCTCCTTCTGGTTAATCACGATGAAGTACTAATCGAGGAAATATCGATAGGAACTATGAGTATACTGGAAATAGGCACTATAGAGCAATCATATAATTATATCCCGCCGGATGGTTGGCTTAATGGACGGTACAGTTTTCAAATGCAGTTAAATCTGGGTGGCGAACCCTACACGTACAGTACGATTGGGTCCATTGACGTGGAGGGTATCGTCGTTATCGAAGATGACGAAGCGGATGAAGAAAAGGGTAGCAGTAATACCCCGCTCATCATCGGGATAGTGATCGGAATTCTTGTTCTCGTCGCTATTTCAACACTAGTATTTTTGAACAAAAGGCGATCCATCAAAAGAAAACGGTATCGAATAAGCAAATCACTGTAAATGTGAATTTAAAATATCAAGCATGTACATAGCCTAATAAATAACCATGTTATTTATTAGGCTGCCTCATCACAAATCTCCTAATCTACGGGAATTCCTCATAGACCCTAGGTTTAAATATGCCTTTTCAAGACGTCTCAGTATTGATTGGTATTCATCGGGTTTACACCCATGACAAAGTAGGGATTTCCACGTCGAATACAAACCCTATTTATGATACGTTTATTCTAGAAGGAATATTCTACCTATTGTTCATAGTTGTGGCGGTGAGGATGTTGTGATAGAGGCATTATTCAAGATAGGAACATAGAACAATGTTTTCAATGAAGTCAATAGCAGTAACGTTAGTGATGATGTTGATAATCGCCACGCCAAGTATAATTCTGGC
Source organism: Chloroflexota bacterium (assembly GCA_013203045.1). Taxonomy (GTDB): domain Bacteria; phylum Chloroflexota; class Dehalococcoidia; order SZUA-161; family SpSt-899; genus JABMQN01. The sequence goes on along the minus strand of JABMQN010000018.1, from coordinate 8,672 downwards.
TGCTGTCGAAGGTTCATCAACAGGAACTTTTACAGTGAGCAATGCTGCGCCTTCAGTGAGTAGCGTTGCACTATGGAGTACTGGTACAAGTGCCGCCGCATCTTCATCGATGACCCCACAGGTACAATACAACGTAAAAGTAGCTGTTACAGATAACAATTCCCTCAATGACCTCAGCACTGTGAAAGTCTACCTTTATTACGACGCTGACGGAACATACAACACTGGAAGTAGACCCGCATCAGGTAACACTCAAAACTGTGCCATCCTAAACTGGGCAAACAGTGGAAGTTGGAGCATGGATCCCAACGCCAGCACTACGTGGTCTGTGGTAAGCGGCAGCTGTACCCAACCTTCACTCACCGGCTCCAGTGGAACATTTGAATTTAACTTTATACCAGGTAAAGTGACTACCGAGAGTCCGGGTGCAGGAGAGTGGCATATTTACGCTGTAGCCGATGATGGGACTACTACAGGTGATAATTATCAGGAAGATAGAGAGGTGGACTGGTACGGAGAGATATCTACTCTTTCAGGTACAACTAGCTTCGGATCAGTTGTATTAGGATGTACTGGATCACCTTCGGGAGCAGTTAGCGCTACGTATATTGCAAATGGAGCTTATGATGAACAGGTCAAATCGGATGCAAGCTGGGTCGGTCAGACCAGTAGTGGAACCATCGCATTAAACACATCAGGCACAAGCCCAGGTTCCGCCGAGTTTTCTCTAACCGCAGATGATGATGCTACACAAGCCGATTCCGTTCAAGTTCTAAGTGCCGGATATACCTCGATTGATGAGAGCGGTACTCAAACCAGCGAATCTGGTGATACTCAAGCAAACAATACTATGTGGCTCTGGTTGGGTAGCACAGGTATTATCCCTGAAGAATATCAGGGAACAATCAACTATCAAATTATTAACGGTTCATAAAGGTACACGGTTTTCCAAAGAGTAATATCCGTCAGAGCGGGGCATGAAATGTTTCACCCCGCTCTTTCTTATATAAACAATAGGTTTTCAAATCTAATCTTGAATTCAAACGTCAGGCAATGTAAATGAACAAAACGGTATTTCGAACTACTATGCTTTGGCTAACTGTTTTACTTCTGACGGTATGGCCCCACATTGCTCCAGCTACAAGTCAAACGGTGAATGGAAATTTTATCATCGAAGATACAGTACCTCCAGATTCCGTGACCGATCTAATGGTGATCAATCCATCGGAAGAATCATTAACCTTAACATGGACAGCTCCTGGTGATGATGATGATCGGGGAATAGCTACTCAATACGATATACGATACTCTTCACAACCAATTACCACTGAAACTGATTGGAATAATGCAAATCAAGTAAGCAACATCCCTATACCTCAACCAGCAGGCACTTCCGAAACAATGGTAATCACAGATACTATACCAGATACTGGGGGATTTTTCGCACTTAAAACATCAGACGAAATTCCGAACTGGTCTGGTCTTTCCAATTGTGCATCATTCGCTACATCAGACGATATTACGGGATGGGCTTCTCCACGTCTGATGCTAGACCTTGATGGAAAGATAACAACATGGCTCATCCAACCTAATGGGACATTAATGGAAGATGTATATGCCAGTACTGTCAACAAAGATTTGGTCATCCAAATTCCAGTCGGAGCACAGATTCTAGATTCATCAATGAACCCTTTGAGTTCAATTACACTATCGCCAACACTTATATCTCTATCTCCTCCGGACAACTATGACGTAATTACAGTCTACGCTTGGTGGCAAAAAGGGTCGTTCATTATGCCCGGAATAGATGTGTGCTTGTCCTATTCGGATGATATGTTATTGCAGAGTATTGATGAGTCCAATCTAGCTATTGCCATCTTTAATGAATCAAACGGGGAATGGGAATTTGTTAACAGCGTGTTGAATCCGGAATTGAACACGATTACCTTTTCGATCTCACATTTGCACAGGTTTGCCTTGGTGAGTCCTTCCACACCAATGACTACTCCTACTGCCGAAACGACGCCCGGAACTACATCTAAAGTAACTCCAATGCCAACAACGATCTCGCCAACACTTGATCCGTTCCCAACCACCGAACCGATACAGCCTCTAAATCCAAACGATCCGAACTTAGATCTGAGGAACACTGACCTCGTCGGATCTGAGGCCAGCCAGTCATCTTCTCCCAATGAGACGAACTCTAAATGGTCTAGAGCCGGATGGATCTGCGGAGGATTAGCATTACTGCTAGCTACCGTGTTGCTAGTTCATCTATCTGTGAGACGTCTCAAGAGATAGCAGTGACCACCAGATGCGAAATGGCGAGTGAGTAGTCGAATGGATGTGACAACATAGCAACAGTAAAGAACGAGCTATCCAGTGTGAGGCTCGTGACTATGGAGTAAATATCTGCTCATGCCATTCAGGGTCAGCTCTAAACAGGTTTTCCCCATCTGCACGTGCTTCGTATATACCATAGTAATTCTGGGCATAGCGCTTAGTCTCGTCAAAACTGGCAAAGTTTTCTACACCATCTAGTGTGAACGAAAACGATGTTGCAGCATCGAATAGAGCTTCCGAATTGAAATTCTCTGGCCCCACTGTTTCGACTGCATTCTTTATAATCTCTATCATCATATATATCTGTTGACCCGAAAGATATCCCGAACCCATCCGACGGATATCTTCGGCGCTGCTCGGATGTTCCTCATTCAGGAGTTTGTTCGTTAAATCAATTATCAACCCTTCTTCGTTATACCATTGAGATGATCTGGTGAACAGCATGCCATCAATCTCATCCCAAAGCTCGGCCTGATCTATCATCCCAAGAAAAGCAGCTGGAACATCAGAGCCGACGAATTTTGCCTGCGTGTATCCGGCACGACGGTAATCCTCCACAAACTTGTGCATTGGAGTGGGCACGAAGACATAGTCGCAATCCTTAAGCCCTTCGATTTCAACATCCCAGATAAACGAGAACTCGTTCAGATATCCCTCAACCCACTCAAACTGATCCGGGTGAACTTCAGCATAATTCTCTGCTGCTGCGAACCAAATGGCGCTGTAGCCATCAAGCCACGACGCTCCGCCAATCCTGGCCGGTCTGTCTTGGGGAAAATCGGGATCGTTTTCGACGATCCACTTGAGTAGCGTGTAGGCTTCATATTCAGGTGTGATACCCAAGCTGAACTCATATCCGCCTGCCAGTTCCTTCAAGTCAATATTAGCCGTAGCCGCAAATAACACAAACTGGTCATCATTTACTTTGGTCTGAAGTGTTTCAACCGCTGGTGGTACAGGGGTCCAGATCAAATCTGCCCCTTTCTCCCTTAACCATTCGTAGCCAGGTATGTCCTTGGAGGGGTCCCATTGTCCATCATAGATTTCAATATCCAACTCAACGCCAGGGATCATGGCCTGTTCATTGGCATACTCAACCATGTCCTCCAGTGCCTTGTCTATAACACTGAGAGCATTTGATGCTACTCCAGTTTTATCTGTGAGATTGCCGATGGTGATCTTTGTTAATGGAGGAGTCTCTGTCCCATCAGGTGGCAAAGTAAGATCACCATTATCATCGCTACTACCACCACATGCCATCATTAGCATCGGCACCAGTAACAGAACTCCCAGAATCATAATTCCCTTTTGGCCTAAAGCTCTCACTATTCGCCTCCTTATCACCTCTGGACTCATTTGAAGATCACAAAAGACTCCTCAACCATGCCACTTCACCCATCATCGAGACTCCATCAGCAATCTGTAAGTTAGTCCATCTTACTCTCTTTACCAAGTGTATCCTATCAGGTTCCCCCTATTAAATATCCTTGTGGTACCATGATGATGCCCCTTTATTTTTCCTGTCAGGTTTCCCCGGCCATCATTTACAGTTTTGGACGAATTTATGCGCATAATATTGACTCTTTATTCACTCCTAGTGTAAAATTGTTACCACTTGGAACGAAGATCGCATTATTATTGTGCAACCAGTGCCGACCCCAATTGCTGATTTCCGGGCATCCCAATCTCAATATCGCTGGGTAACTGGCACCAACTGAAATATATGAAAACATGATAGAAGTTGTCCCCCAATGCACAGATTGTGATTCGACTGAGATTGATAAATACATAAATAGTATCAAACATAATCAGGAGGTATGAAAGAAACAATGGGAATTCTGGATGGTAAGGTAGCAATAGTCACAGGTGCCGGAGCCGGACTTGGTAGAAGCCATGCGCTGGCATTGGCTGAAGAAGGTGCCAAGCTGGTAATAAATGACCTCGGCACCGAATGGGATGGCTCGGGAAACGCTTCTGCCGGTCCCGCTGATAACGTTGTTAAGGAAATTGCCGATGCAGGTGGTGAAGCCATCGCCAGTTATGCAAGTGTCGCTGATTTCCAAGGGACCAAACAGATGATCGACGATGCCGTCGCCAAGTTTGGCAGGCTGGATATCGTGGTAAATAACGCAGGTATCCTCAGGGACAAAATGACGTTCAATATGGCAGAAGAGGAATGGGACCTCGTAATTGCGGTTCACTTGAAGGGAACGTTCAACGTCGGGAAATGGGCCATCACTTACTGGAGAGAGCAGGCCAAGGCAGGAAACCAGATCAACGGGCGTATTATCAATACCATCTCTCATGCAGCGATCATAGGAAGCCCGGGACAGCCCAATTATTCGTCAGCTAAGGGCGGCACTGCGGTATTAACGGCAGTTTGGGCCCGTGAGATGGAAAAGTACGGAATTACCAGTAATGCTGTGTGCCCTATGGCCAGAACGAGGATGACGGTTCAGACGGACAAGTATGGGATGTTCGCTGAGGTGCCCGAGGACCAGTTCGATGGAATGGCCCCAGAAAACATTTCTCCATTGGTTGCCTACCTTGCAAGCGACCAGGCTCAAGACATCACCGGGCACATCTTCTCGATCCGGGGTGGCAATCTTGAATTATTCACATCATGGCAAGTCGCGAAAAAGATCGATATCGAGAGAAAATGGACTGTCGGCGAACTGCATGATCAGATCCGCACGCTCGGAGATCTGGGGATGCCCGCAATCGTATTCTAACAGACTTTAGTTCAGAGAGAAATTTCAATCTGAGCCAGAAGCATATTCTAAAATATGCTTCTGGCTTGTTATTTCATAGGCACTTCCAAACAGTACTCCTGTCCCAAACTGTCATTTAAAAATGAAGTCTACCGGAGCTTCGTCGTTTACAGTTTCCCCCATACCTCTGAGGGCATTCCCCCAAATCAAAATGAGTGCCGGCACGGTATCCGAGCCCCCCCTTCTTTTGTAAAATCTATATAAACCCGATTTCAATGGGCAACTCTGTTGTTGTTATAAGGATCACTTCTGAGGAAAGGAGTAAAGGCCGAATGGTAATGAATCTGCTACGAAAAGTACACAAGCATCAAGGCGGTATTAGCAGAATCTCAGTGGCGGGCATTACAATTGCAGCTCTGGCTGTAGCAGGACTGCTTGCCTATTCAAGTCTATCCTCAGATGACAGTAGTGTCACGGTATACGGTACAGATAACAGTAACGCTCTGGAACTGAGAGGAACTGTCTTCGTTAAATGTAACCCTACCAACACGAATGTGAACGAGGTCATGTTTACTGTGGCAATCCCGGGAGACGCGGTGCCCCTAAATTTCACGTCTCCTCCTAATAATGTAGTTGAAATATCCTATGTCGATGAAGACGGGGAGATAACTAATATTCCGTGGAAATCCAAGGAATATGTCTACGGCGACGGTGATGACATGTTGGAAATCGGTGAAACATTCCACATCACCGCTCTGCTTGGTGAATCTCTTGACTCTGGTCCAAGTGCTGACACCACCTTCACTATCAAGATCACGACTCCTGATGGAGAAAACGTGACCATTAAAAGGACTACACCGGAAGAATTAGCGCCGGTGATGAATCTCCAATAGAACAAACAAGCCCAGATTGCTCTCCAATATTAAGGATTGAGCGCGAGGGACTGTAAATGACTAAAACTGTATATCGCATAAAGCAAGATCAGACGGGTATAACCGGCCTGGAAACGGCCATTATACTGATCGCGTTTATCGTGGTGGCATCAGTATTTGCTTACACGATTTTATCTGCAGGCCTCTTCTCCTCGCAGAAAACCGAAGAAGTAGTACATTCCGGCATCGAAGAAGCCGAATCAACAATCAAACTTGTTGGGAACGCAATTGCATATAAAGGAACTGCCAGTGGAGATGAGTGTGTAACGAGACTGCAATTAGTCCTGGGCAAGGCTGCAGCCGGAGGGGCTATTGACCTGACGCCGTTCTACCGCATTGACTCCAACGGAGCACTGGTATCACCGGTGATCAGCGATTGTGATACCGCATGGACAGCCTCCGGTTCAGACGTTACGGCAGCAACCGACGGGGCCGATTACAAAGAAACGCCAGCCAGTAACAAGTTCACTGTCGCCGACGCATTCACATCAGGAACACTGGCTTACTATAACGTGGGAGCAGCATCCGTAGATCTGACATGGCCCAAGCAATTGAACGTTTGGGTTAAGTCAAGCGCTGATCAGGTGGCAGGAACCATTCAATTGGCCGTTTGCTCAGGTACAAATGGGGCATCTTCAGTTGAGACTTTTGACATACCATTGCTGGTAGGAAACGTCTGGACAGAGGGTGTTGTTGCATTTAACAATCCCGGTGCAAGCACACTCGGTGCCATCAATTCCGTCGCCATCATAGCCACCTCAGATCCGGGAGCTGTTGATATTCACCTGGATGAGGTCAGGTTCGGAACAGGCTCCGACCTCGGCAGGAATGTAACCATGGTTGCCTATAATGACGGAAATACATACATTGACGATTGTGCCTGGACTGTGGAATTTGCCGGTGGATATGGAACCGGGACTGATGACTACCTGCTGGAGAATTCTGAGAAAGCTACTGTTACAATATGGTTGCACGATTTCAACGGGGTCTCCTATTCGAACGGTACCGATGATGATGATCCCTTTATTGATTCCAACGCTGAACACCTGAAAAATAGCAGCGTTTTCAATCTGCAGGTTATGCCACCTACGGGTGCTACAATGCTCGTACAAAAAAGGACACCGGCCTATCTTCATAATATAATGCGCCTGTTGTAGACACTCGTATTATCTCCGGGTTTGCACCCACAGCTTTTCCCCATTGGTGATGAATTCGATCGCACCATCTTCTGATGTCACGTAGAGCCCATCCTCAACGACTACCTTTTCGATCCTGTCAATCACTTCATTTGTCGGATGACCAAACTTGTTATCTGCCCCTGCAGAAATTGCCGCAAACAGGGGATCAACACCAGTCAAAAACTCCGGTGTAGTTGAGGAATTCGAGCCGTGATGTGCAACCTTAAGAACCGTGCTTTTCAATCTTGTATTCCCATTCACAAGGCGCTCCTCTGCTTCCTCTCCAATATCGCCAGTTAAAAGAAGGCTGAAATTCCCATACTCAAGCTGCAACACCACTGAATTGTTATTCAAATCCGTGGTAGCCCCCTCAACCGGAGTCTCCTGAGGATGAAGAACTGTGAGTTGTATCCCATCCTTCATGATGATCTCCTGCCCGACTTCAGCAATGATAAGCTCGATCCCTTTCTCATCAATCAGCTTGCACCATTCCCTGTATATATCAGAATCGGTTTCCTGTCCGCTGGTCAGGACTTTCTCCACCTTGTAACGCTGCATTACTTCTACAAGTCCAGTGATGTGATCAGCATCGGGATGAGTAAGGACCAACAGTTCAATGTTCCGGTCCCAGAAAGGAAGCTTGTCGCCCAGTTGGTCAACCATCTTCCCGGAGCTGGGCCCACCATCAACGATTACTTGCTGATTCCCTTTCTGAAGAAGGATTGAATACGCATGGCTTACCCCAATCTTTCCCGTTTGAATTGAGTTTGGAGCAATCGCTTCCAACAAGGTAGTAACAGCGAAGTGGGTACCTTTAGTGGATCCTACACCCAATAACTTCGTATTTAAATGCCCATCCATCTGAAATAAACGTTACAATTTAACCTAAAAGTAACATTAAACGGGTTCGTAGCTACGAATAGCCCCTCACCCCTGGCACGAACCCCTGTCCCTGCAGAATGCAATTAAATTAATTGTACGTGCGAAGCTGATTCGATCCTATAAGATCATCGTGAGTTTATAAGAGTGGGTGAATAATGAAGCACCAAAAAGAAAACGGAAGGGAGAATCGGGTTGTCGTCCTGAGCCCGTGGGTGGAGTTAGTGGGGACCGCCCGGGTTTTAGGGCAGAGCCCTAAGGGGGAATTGTCCCAACCGTAAATAACAAGGATTAATGACCAAACGAAGCAAGGGGATCGAAACCCGCCTCCTTGGAGTTTCTGTCAAGTGCCAGGCCACCTGTGAACGGATATCCCTCTCTTAGCTGGTGGAAACCTATCTGAGGAGCCCGAACTCGCCCCAATAGCCATCCTGGTACGTCCTACGATCTGAGTATCATCCTTCCGCCATCTGTCATAAGCCCATCAGGAACTTCTGAACGTTGCCACTCGTCTTGTAAGTAAATAGCCTTTGTTCAAAGGGAGGTATTGTTATGACTGCATATTGCATGAAATGCCGAAAGAAGGTTGAGATCCAGAGTCCCAAGAAGATCAAGATGAAAAACGGGAG